>JANOAI010000516.1:0-2367 GCA_031411055.1 Pirellulaceae bacterium | reverse complement strand
TGGAGCACGAGCATTTTGAGCACGAGTTCGACATCATCAAAAAGAAGTACAAAGTCAAAGATGATACCGACGTCCCTACCGAGGGGCTAAAGGAGCTTTGTGAAGCTTACAAGAAGCTGTACAAGCGGGACACCAAGGAAGACTTTCCACAAGATCCATACAAGCAACTCGAAAAATCGATCGAAGCGGTTTTCAATAGCTGGATGTCAAACAAAGCGATCAAGTATCGCGAAATCGAAAACATCCGTGGCTTGCTTGGAACCGCCGTCAACGTTCAGTCGATGGTCTATGGCAACATGGGGGATGACTCAGGAACAGGTGTGGCCTTCACACGAAATCCGAACACTGGTGAAGACAAGTTCTTTGGCGAGTTCCTCATCAACGCACAAGGCGAAGATGTGGTGGCCGGTATCCGAACACCACAACCCTGCGAAGAAATGGGCAAGTGGAACAAGGCTGTCTACAAGCAGATTCTCGAAATCAAAGATATCCTCGAGAAGCATTACAAAGACATGCAAGATATCGAGTTCACGATTGAACGCGGTACGTTGTACATGTTGCAAACACGTAACGGAAAACGTACCGGTACCGCCGCGGTGAAGATGGCTGTGGATATGGTCAAGGAAAAGCTGATCGACGAAAAGTCAGCTGTTCTCCGCGTTCCAGCCGGCGACTTAACGCAGCTTCTCCTACCAAGCTTCCTCCCTTCGGCCTGGGCCAAGGCGGAAAAGGTTGCCAAGGGTCTGCCAGCGTCGCCAGGTGCAGCTGTCGGTAAACTGTCCTTTACTGCCGAAGATGCACGCGATCGTGCAGGCAAGGGTGAGAAGGTTATTCTCGTCCGAAGCGAAACAAGCCCGGAAGACGTGGAAGGGATGTACTCCGCGGCTGGGATTCTTACCACCACCGGCGGGATGACCTCGCACGCGGCCGTTGTGGCTCGTGGTTGGGGCCGATGCTGCGTTGTTGGAGCCGGAGCGGTGAAGATTGACGCGAAGAACGGTCGAGCCGTTATCAACGGCAAGACGTATACCGAACGCGACACGATCAGCATCAACGGTACGTCTGGTGAAGTCGCCATCGGATCGATCGAAACGCAAGATGCACAATTGACCGGTGACTTTAATAAGCTCATGAAATGGGCTGACAGCTATCGAACGCTCAAGGTTCGAACCAACGCGGACTCGCCCGCTGACAGCGAGCGCGCTCGCAGTTTTGGTGCCGAAGGGATCGGCCTTTGCCGAACCGAGCACATGTTCTTCGAAGGCGATCGTATTCTCGCCATGCGTGAGATGATTTTAGCTCATGATGTCGACGCTCGCCGAGCTGCTCTTGCCAAGCTTCTTCCTTATCAACGCGATGACTTCATCGGTATCTTTACCGCGATGAAAGGCTTGCCTGTTACGGTTCGTTTGCTTGATCCGCCATTGCACGAATTCGTTCCTCACGATGACAAAGCCCAGAAGGAATTGGCTGCCGTTTTGAAGGTCAAGCCCGCCGAAATCAAGGCTCGCGTCGACGCTTTGCACGAAGCCAATCCGATGCTCGGTCACCGTGGTTGCCGCTTGTCGGTGACCTATCCCGAAATCCTCGAGATGCAAGTCCGGGCGATTGTGGAGGCTGCGATTGCTTGTAAGAAAAAGAAGATCGATGCGATTCCAGAAATCATGATTCCATTGGTCGGTACCAAGGCCGAACTCAAGTTCCTCAAGGCCAAGACGATCGAAGTGATCGAGCAAGTCAAGAAAGAGCAAAAGTTCTCTGCCAAGCTCGACATTGCCGTCGGCACCATGATCGAAGTACCACGAGCTGCGCTCACCGCTGATCAGATCGCGGAAGAAGCTGAGTTCTTCAGTTTCGGTACGAACGATTTGACGCAAATGACTTTCGGCTTCAGCCGCGACGACATCAATACGTTCTTGCCGGACTACCTCAACAACGAATTGTTGCCAGCTGATCCGTTCCAAACTTTGGATCAGAGCGGTGTTGGTCAGTTAGTCGAAATGGCGGTCAAGAAAGGCCGATCGACGACCAAGGGCTTGAAGTGCGGAATCTGCGGCGAGCACGGTGGCGATCCGAAGAGCGTTTTCTTCTGCCACAACGTTGGCTTGGATTACGTGAGCTGCAGTCCATTCCGCGTGCCGATCGCTCGCTTGGCTGCTGCCCAAGCTGCCCTCGGCAAGAAGTAACCGCGATCAATTAGCCTTAACGCTGATTCGACCAAAACCCGTCGCCTATTTTAGAGTTCGTCCGATTTAGTGATCGAGGCTCGCTTCACTCTCCCTCTGGGCAACGCCGTAGCGGATTTTTTAGCTGGCAAGTTGTAGCTCATTGTATAGCTTCCGTTGAGCGGCAGTTGCCCGCTTTAGG
>JANOAI010000515.1:0-37171 GCA_031411055.1 Pirellulaceae bacterium | reverse complement strand
TTTCTTGAGGTTTCGATAGTCAAACCACTCGCTTGCGCTTCGTGTTAAAGGATTTGGGAAAGTCGAAGTAGCAACTTTTTTTGATGTGCTACATTGCGGTTCAAACTATAAATCTTGGCGTCGCATGTACCAACATCCAAGGCCAAGCATAACCGCTATAAAAATGGCATTGCTCCAAATGCCAAACCAAGGATCATCGCGGTCACCGCGTGAGGTTGTTAGCTCGGATGTCTCGCGACCGAGCATGAGCGGTTTGCCATCGGTCAGAAGTCGTTGAATTGCAGCGTCGACGGCAGCAGGTTTCGGATTCACCATGTAAAACGGACGAACGATGCCGTGAAAAACCCATTCGACCCAGGAATAGGGAGGGTTGAACTGTTCTTCGATTGTCTGGTTCTTCGGATTCCACTTCGCGATTTGATTGATATGATGAGCAATCCACCACGCGTTCGTGGAGTCGATTGCAACCGCTGATATCTCGCCTTGAAACGGTAGCTTCATTCGTTCTAACGAATTCCCGTTGCGATCAACTCGCCATAAGAAACCGTTGGAATCGATGAGTGCAAACGAACCGTCGTCCGGTGAAACTTTCAAGTCGCGCGGAACCAGGTTTTCTGTTCCGGGTACAAGCGTCGGCTTGCCCTCTTCCAAGTTGATCCGCATTAAACCGTTGCGACTGGATGCCACTAAGCCAACGACATCATTGCATGCCACGAAGGCCAAGGAGTCAGGCTGCAGACTTAGCTCGATCGCTGGTTCCGGCTCGTACTTTCGATCATCCGATTGTTTCAATCGAACCAGCCGACCTTTCGAGAAGACGTAGAATGAGTCTTTTGCTTTCGAATAGCAAAGATCCATTGGCGGTTCGGGATACCAGTCTTCTGGGGTCATCAAGGGAAAGGATGCATTTGTCGGTCGTCCGAGAAGCTGACCAAAGAACGATTTATTTTCCTTGTTATCGACGGCTTTGGCAGCTTCTAGATCCAAGCAATGCAAGCCGCGATCGGTTAAGACGGCAAGGCTTCCTTCCCAAGGAATGATACGCCGCGTTCGTGCTGGAAGAACCGGACCGGAATCAAGTCGTTTATCGCTCCACCATGGCTTGAGGGCGACGGCTTGCTTCGTTTCTTTCTCCAATGGTTGATCATCCATGTCAGGAAGACTTGCAAACTGAAGTCGAATATCTTCGGTTTGGACACCAAATTCAATTCTTCTCGGCTTGGCGAAGTAAAGCGACCTTTCCTGTTCGATCCAGAACGGACCGTATACAACATCGTTGCCTTGGGTTTTCCCGTACGCTTCTTGCCATTTTCGTTCTGTACGGTCCCACATTCTCAATTGGCCGTTGTTGGATCCAACGCAAACCGTATCACCCACCGGCGTGACTTGCGCGGTTTCTTGCATGACCTCGACAAAGCCTTGCATGACGCCATACGTTATGCCGACTGTAGCGCAAGCCGCCCAAAAGAGAATCGTTAAGACGATGGAAACAATTGCGTTCCGCCAAATCAGCCCAGTCAACATCGACACACTGTAGTAGATCATGAAGACGAAAACGAAGACAGGAATACAGAGCAGAATTCCGTAGTTCCAGAACCCGAGTCTGATGCCAACCAAAAAATAAAAGCCGGTCAGCAAAAACGCGACGTTGATGAAAAAGAAGCATGTGCCTCCGACAAATTTCGCAATCAATAACCATGATCGTGAAATCGGTTTGCTCAATAAAAGATGCAGCGAACCGACTTGAAAGAGATCCGGGATCATCGGACTCGTGACGATAATGCCAATCGAAACACCGAGTATGCTCAAGCCAATTTTGAAGATCACCATCAAAACGAGCCCTTCAAAGAAAGGCCGAATTTGTTTCTTGGTTGTTGGGAGTGGATCAGAAACGGTAATCCCCGCATAACCGATCCAAATGGCATCGCTTTCACCACTTCGAATCAAACTGGGGAAAGCTAGCTCGACCAGTTCGCGATTTCGACGCTTGAGTTGCGATTCCGACAACTCTTTGCCATCCACCGCCAACAGGTCCTTCATGTAGCTTCTTTTAGCCGCGGTCGGCCATGCTTTTTCTGAATAGAGATCAGCCCGATCAAGAACGCTATTCAGGCCATCGGCCAAGTCACCCATGGGAAGTCGGCCACGCCCCTTATTCGATTTCCGATCATTAATAAGCTGCTTAAATGCAGGTTTCATTGCATCCCAAACCGCTAGTTGCGCCACCGTGGCTTTTCCGTCGGCCGCAGCAAAAAGAATATCCATGAGTTCGGTTCGGCTGCGGATCTGCTCCGACTGAATCTCAAGGGTTGTCCCTTCGATAAGGCTAAACGGAGAGATTGCCGCAAGGATGATGACCCATGCAATGAGGAGTACCCAAAGCACGCGTGATTGCGCTGCTTCGACAAACGAATCCCAAATAATTGCGAGGTAGGGTTTCATCGGGTCGCACCTCGATCGCCGGAATTTTCCTTGTCGTAATCAAGATTCGCCACTAGCTGCAGGAAAATTTCCTCCAGTTTCAGACGATGACGTTCTAGCCTCAGCAGGCTCAATCCGGCTTGTCGAATGCGATCCACCCACTGATCGCTCTCGACTTGTTGTTCCAGATTCAGCTCGACACGAAAACGTTGATTCCCTTCTTTCGAAGGAGACCCATCAGCCATCTCGGCACTCACGAGGCTTTGAACTTGCGGGCCGATAAAGATTTGACGACAAGCATCCTCCGTCCCGGCGACTTCGATCGTAACCACTAACTGATTCTGTTTCGAATAACGCTCAATCAGCGCATCAATGGCACCAACGGCACGTATCTTACCATGCGCCATAATGGCAACCCGGTCACAGACGAGCTCCACTTCTTGCAGGATATGGCTATTTAAGAAGACGGATTTGCCGTCGGCCCGCAGGCGTTCGATCAAATCTCGAATTTGTGACCGGCCGAGCGGATCGAGACCGTCGGTAGGTTCATCTAAGATGAGAACCTCGGGTTCATGCAACATGGCTTGGGCGAGTCCAAGTCTTTGTCGCATTCCTTTCGAATACTTGCGAACCTGTTCGCGATGTCGGCCAGCTAATCCGACTAACTCAAGTACTGGCCCAGCACGTTTCTTGATCACACTTTCACTGAGTCCGCTCAACCTTCCGTAAAAGTAGAGAGCGCCTTCGCCGGTATGATGACGAGGAAAGACAAGGTTTTCTGGCAAATAACCGATTCGCCGTCGAGCGGCTAAGCTACCGGCAGATTCTTCAAGTACCTGAGCTCGACCGCTCGTCGGATGAATAATCCCCAGCAGCAGTTTGATCAACGTCGTCTTGCCAGCCCCATTCGGTCCAAGCAGTCCAAAAACCTCACCTCGGCCGACTTCGAGGTCGACGTTTTGCAATGCTTTGAATGACGAACGACCGAACCAGCCCTTCGCGTAAGACTTGGATAGGCCTTCGGCGATTACCACCGAACTCCGTGATGCGTTCGACGGTACAACGTTCGCACTGCTCATCAAATTTGAGCCCACTTCACGGCAACCTTGGCAATCCCGTCAAAGACCGTCAAAGATTTCTCGACGGCAATGTCCGACGGAGGAACTTCCGCTAATGCCATGAAGCATCGCATTGCAATCTGGACATCCAATACTTCTTCGCGCGTCGGACGACGGAAATCTTGCGAACTATCACTGAACTGAATTACCGGATACGCGTTCTCACCAGCGACTTCAAACGAATAGCGTTCGATACTCCAAAGATCGACCGGGCTAATCTTGTAGTCTTCGTCGTAGCTCAAGACGGTCGCTGAATCCAGCGTCAAATCCTCGTCGTCGTCTACTTGATCTCGCAGTGTCTCTACTTTGTCGCAAACAAAAAGCCCACGATACTCTCCCACTTGTCCAACCATTTTGGCAAAGAATTTCTTCATCCCCGATCCGAGAACTTCAATTTCCAAATACGAATCTCTGGGGACGGATCGCCAAAGGGCAGCTCGATAGAAAAGAGCAAGGTCGCGATACAAGAATCGGAGCTCGTCCAGGGTTAGATCGGCTGACTCATCCATCCCTTCATCCAAATCGGGAGGGCTTGCCATTTTGACCAGCGACTCGACGACAGATTCCAACATGTCACTTTCTTCGACGGGTTCCATTTGCATATCAAGCTGATCACATAGCTCTTTAAGCGAGGCCTTTTTGACGGAAGAATGAATTTGAATCGTCGCTGGTCGCATCGGCTCATCGCCCGGAATCATCGAATTCCGCATGGCCTTCGCAAGCGTTTTGGCCATGGAATCCTGGGCTGGTTCATCGTCAAGCAATTCTTGCATCCGAATCATGCCTGCATCACTATCCATCACTAAATTGATCCACGGCCTTCGAGGCGTCGCCGTGTCTTCGATCCATAGCGGCGCATGAAAAGTCCCGACGACCCAGGTTTCTTCGCTTTGGGGCAGGTCAGCGAGTTCAGTCAAGGTTGCATCATCCAGATCGATGTTTGCATCGGCGACCGACAATCCTTTTGCGACGTACTCGAACATCTCATCTGGGACATCGAGTTCGTCATCGAAAGAGAGCTCGATATCGAGTTCCTCGCAACGACTCTTCCATGCGATTTCGAGGGCCGTAGCAGAAACTACGATTTTTTTTGGACGTTCTGGCTCATCGCTATCTGGAAACTCAATCGCATCGACAACCATCTCCCAGAGTTCATTCTCATTTGGCATCTCTTCGAAATGATCGAAAGCCAAAATGTCACCTTCCTCCGCTTCCCCCACAACCGAGACAAATCCGTTGTGCAACGATCGAGACTCCACAAACCATATCGCATCCGACTGGGGCAGTTCTGCGATTTCGCTAATTCGATCTTCCCACGAGCCTTCGTCGTCATCGGAATCGATCTCAGGTGGAGTATAGTCCAAGGTGTCTCGCATCCAGCGAATGAGACCTGAAATGGAAGCGGCCGGTGCCATGGCCAGGCGTCCCAACCAATCGGCTTCGACTTCCGGGGAATGCTGATCGGAGTAGTCGAGATCCTCGTTTTGAACGTTTCCGAGGAGAGTGTCGAAGGTCATTGGATTGAGCGCATGGGCCTCTTTGAGAGAGGCAGCGGCGGTTTTCAAATCTTGTCCGCGAGCATAGTGCGCGAACGCTTTAAGAAGACATAACCCGGCTTGTGACTGAGTCCCCTTCTCCAAGGCCGCGATCTGCTCGTCAAGTTCGTCACCCCATCCTTGCTCGAGCAAGCGATAAGCATAGAGCATCCGTTGCCCGCCTGTATCGTCGTCGAGAATCGTTAGCAGATTTTCGTGCAACTCAAGCGAGTCGGTTCTCATCCCTTGAAGCCAAAACTCGCCGGCTGCATCGAGGCCCAACATGACATAGTAGCGACGCAACGGCACGTCATGTTCAGGAAATTTCTTGGCAAGGTCCAGCACCCATTGCGCATTCGACAACGCCTTTTGAAGCTGAGTTCGAGCGGCCGCTTGATCGGACTCCAGAGAAGCCAATTGGATCCAAACGCGGCCATGCTTCGGATACCTCTTGGCGATTTTGCTAATCTGCTTGTAGCGTTTTGTTCGGTCCGGACTAAGCTCCAATACCTCTAACGCTTCCGCGCCGTTGAACAAGTCGGTATGAAAATTCTCCGAAGCAAACTGCTCCCATTCGTTCAGTTCCGGCTCGTCCTCTTCGTCCTCTTCGTCGAACTCGTCATCGAAGTAATCCTCATCGTCATCCTCGCCATCGGATAGATTGAGGCTGTCGTCGTCTTCGTCGGTTTCGACCTGAGCAAGGATAGAACCCAGTTGTTGTTGAAAAAATTCGATCATGGTCGATTCGTCAACCGCCAATCCAAGCGATTGGGCAATCTCAAGCATCGATTCGGCCATGCCGCGAGCATCTTCTTCCGCTAAGTCAATTCCTTGTTTTCGAAAGGTCTCGTGGATCATCTCAACCACGGCTGGACTAACCGCCAAAGGCTTACCACTTGGCTCTCCTATGGGTGTCATGGGAGGTTTGTTTTCTTGAGACCGATTCGATGCTTTTTTCTTTGCCATGCCTGGATTATGGGAGCTTTTCAGACCCTGGTAAAGTATAGCCCCAATCCGACAAGCAATTCCGGGCGGTTCCGATCGAAAGAATTCAAAAGGAAATGAACGAAATTCGTAACAAGTGCCCCATGAGCCACCTATGCATCGTGTTCAGGTGGGGATGGGCGATGCCATGGACCTTACTTGGATTAACCCTCGGCATTGTCGGATTGTCAAGCGGAACGAGGATCGAGTGGTACGGCGGAACGATTGTCTGCCACTCAGGCTGGATTGAGCGGATTCTTAAGAGGGCTCCCATTCCCGGCGGTGCGAGCGCCCTTACACTTGGGCATACAATTCTGGCACGCAGCAGAGAAGAAATGGTTCAATCGCACGCCCACGAGCTGGTCCATGTGCGTCAGTATGAGCGTTGGGGGGCTTTCTTTGTACCTGCATACATCGGAATCAGTTGCTGGCTGTTCGTGCGCGGCAAAGATTCGTATTTTGACAACCCGTTCGAGCGAGAAGCCTACGCGATCACTTCGACTCGAACAACATTTCGAACCTGAAGTCCACGCGTTGCAGGTCGAATCGTTTCTTGAGCTTGTTGCTTAAGGTAGAAATTAGACAGCCGGCCGGAAACAGTGAGTGTCTCCCCATGCTGCTCAATCCGCAATCGATGCAGTTCCTGCAACGGACTTTCCGAAAGGAGTTTTTTTGCCTGCCCTAGCGCATCCTGAAAGCTAGAGTTAATCATGGTTCGCTTCCTGTTTTTCAAGGGTCTTCACAAACATTTTTCGTGATGATCGGTGTGAGGTCTGGTCAGCCAAGCCCCCACCGAGACTAGCGAACAAGCTAGCCTATACCTGTGCGGCTACCCGCGTCAACTACGATTGCCCTTATAATTAGAATAATCCGTTTCTATGACACGGCCCCCCCTAAATGCGTTACATGCATAGGCGATTTTCCTTCCCTAGTTTGCTAGCACAGCCTATGGATTCTTATTCGTTGCGTTCTGATCCGAGTTTTCGAGATCAAGCGATGATCCGAAGGTATTCCGTTCATGATCGAAACACTTTGTATCGCTGCCGAAATCACAGCCGCGTTGCTATTGTTTTCGCTGGCTCGCCCGCGAAACAATCGCGACGAAGATCGTGATTTGGAGAAATTGCTGTCGGAAACCCGTGATTCGCTGCAGCACGGTGAGCAAGCCATTCAAACGCTCCAGTTTTTGTCAATTCTGACTGCCGTAAAGTCACCGGAAGCAACGGAAACCGATGCCGATGGAAACGATGTTCAGTCGCTGAGCCAACAGCTTGGCGAACTTTTCTCAGCGATCAATCCGCTTCTTCCATCGATGCCAACCGACGCACTCACCGACCTTCGCGAGCGGAAGGCGATTGAAACCCTGATTGAAATTGCGAGCCACTGGCAACCATGGCTTGAACATCCTATTCAAATCGCAATTATTCAACCGGATGGATTATCGGATATTGATAGTGTCCATGGACCCGTCGCTGGCGAAAGGATGGTTCGCGCAACGGCTGATTTTCTTAAATCCGAAATCGGTGGACGTGGATTGATAACTCGATTTGGTTTCCAGTCATTCGCAATTGCATTGATCGGATATTCGACAAACGAAGCTATCGAATTCATCGAACGGATTCGATCGAAAGCAACCGGCGTGACTTGGAATATCGATGAAGCCGAGCTTCACTCGACATTCTCCGCGTCGCTTGTCGCGGTAGTCTCTTTCGATTCCGTCGACCATTGGGAGATGCCCGAGGACGGCATCGCAAATTGCGTCGCGTACGGTGGGAATCGAGGCTACTGGCACGATTTTTCCGATGCAACCTGGAAGCCAATGAGTGATGAAGACGTCGGAACTCCAACACTCGACGACAACCAGCAAGGTGCACTAGACGAAGCTCGCGAAGTCGCTGTGCAACCGTCGAAGGGCAACGCAAGTAAGCCAGCGGACAATCAGTCGACATCGGCTAGTCTCAAAGCGAGCGAAGCGACATCGGTAAGATCCGTTGCGAATCACGAAGCTACCGCGTCTACTTCCGACGAAGACAATAGTGTTTCTACAGACGATCTTGCCGCGTTGTTCCAAGCTGCGAAGAAGGCAACGGCCTCTCCCCAGGAATCCGTAGCGCCCAAAGCACCGCCAGCCTCCGACGACGAAACTGCTGTTTCAACCGACGACATTGCCGCGCTGATCCAAGCCGCTAAATCTTCTGCACCAGCAACGCCCAAGGTTGCACGGGAAGAGCCGCCTCCAGCCAATGACGATTTGAATTCAAAAGCCACCAGCGACGATATCGCGGCACTCTTCGAAACCGTTCGTGACGGAGTCAAACCTGCACTGCTGCCACCAGAACTGAACAAAACTCCCAACGCCAATCTTTCCCATGTGGAGTATGACAAACCGGCCCTCAAGTCGCCGGAAGAGATGGGCATCGCCGCAAGCGAAGACGATATTGCAGACTTATTCAATGCTTTCAAGAAGTAAGACTTCGCAAGGCACGCTTTGAGATTGCTGCCGTATTCTTTGACGGCGATTCTTTCAACCAGCGTTTCACGACACTCCGAACCCAACCGGGTTGGCTTTTGCTGGCGTCATTCAACCAATTGGCGACCGAATCGCGAACATATTTTGAATCGTCGTCACGCAAGGACTCAAGAATCGACAATCCCATTTCTGGTGTCTCTTTCAATTGCGGAACATGCGCCGCCCAAACGCCACAAGGCCGAGTTATCTCAGTCGCGTAACGGCGCAACCGCTCGCTGCGACTTCCAGTCCAGGGCACTAAACACTCGATCGCGGATTCAAGCTCAAGAATCACTTGGTCGCGCAAGGCAATCCAAGCCACTTCGCGCACGCCTGGATTGAGATCATCTGCATGATGTTTAATCCAAGCCAATTTGCGTTTAAACGGGATATCGGTTTTATTGGCAACCACAAAGGCGGTCCATTCGCGAACAACATCGCTGGGGTGGGTTGAGAGGGCCTGATAATGCATCCCGCCAAGCTTTAGATCCGGCGCAAGCAACCGGCCAACAATCTTGCTTTGTTTTAGCGCCGATCCTTTTTTCTCCATTTTGATCGCTGCATCATACGCTTTCGGGTCCCAGTCGATTCCAAGTTCGGATGAAACGCGTGCCATGAGATGTCCGCGATCAATACTAAGCCATTCCACTAGATTCTTGGATTCGATCCAACCTGCCGACAAGGCCAGCCGAATCTCCTTCGGAATCAACGCCATACTCCGGGCAGGCGTTCTTGATCGATAGGACTCCATATCCTTTTCGGATGGTTTACTTTTCTTACTCATGATCCATGTATGACTTTGTGATGAGATGTGGTCCAGCTAGTGCGTTGTCACGCATAAAAACAGGAGTTAAACGTTCTTTCGATCGAGCCTGAGGCGCTAGCCGATTCCATGACAAAATCGGCTAGCGCCTCAGGCTCAAAGACCCACGCTTCTTTCGTGGGAACGAAAGGCGACATTGGCGGCCGCGAACGTTATACTTCCGCAATCGATCCGTGGGAAACTACAATAAGTCACAATCGGTGACCGCAATATAGCCGAATCGCTCGCCGCGATTCCCAGTATGAAGAAGTTTTGTCTATCCTATGCAACTTGATTCTTATCTTGAGATTGTTCGCAATGGTCGCGACCTAACCGCCGTCCAAATGCAGGCAGCCATAAAATCCATGCTAGAAGGGGATGCGACGGAGGAAGCGATGAGCCAACTGCTCTTGGCTTTGCGAACGAAAACCGAAGCCATTTCAGAGCTAGTGGGTGCGGCGCAAGCCATGCGACAAGCCATGACGCCGATTCAAACGAAGCGTCGTCAACTCCTCGACACCTGCGGAACGGGTGGCGATGGGGCCAAGACCTTTAACATTTCTACCGCCGCCGCCATCGTTGCAGCAGCGGCTGGCGCAAATGTTGCCAAGCATGGGAATCGCAAAATCACCAGCGCAACGGGATCCGCCGATGTTCTAGCGGAACTCGGTATTCAGGTCGACGCGCCGCGCGCCGTCGTCGAGCGATGTCTTGACGAAACGGGAATCTGCTTTTGTTTTGCTCCGATGCTGCATCCAGCTATGAAGCATGTCGCTCAAGTCCGACGATCGCTCGGCGTTCCAACCCTGTTCAATTATCTCGGTCCCCTTTGCAATCCAGCTGGCGCCGAATACCAACTGCTTGGCGCTGGCCGAGCCGATCTCCAAGAAAAAATCGCCGCGAGCTTGGCCCAGCTTAGAGTGAAATCGGCTCTCGTAGTCCGTGGCCTCGATGGGATGGACGAAATCACGCTCAGCGCTCCAACCCAAATTTTTCATGTCCAAGAAGGGACGGTTTCCCAATTCGAATGGAGCTACCAGGATTTCGGGTTGGGGCCGATCCAGCTCGAAGATCTCAGAGTCGAAACGCCTCGCGAAAGTGCCGAGATGATTCGAACGATTCTCGCTGGCCAACCCGGAGCTCCGCGAGACATGGTTCTCGCCAACGCCGCCGCTGGCGTCTGGTTAGTTGGGCTCGAACGAGATTTACCAAGTGCTGTCGCCCGCTGCGCCGAGGCCATCGATTCGGGCAAGGCCCAGCAAACTCTCGACGAACTTGGACGCCTCTCCCAGTGTCCGGGATAAGCCATCTTCGAAAGCCACGCCATTCCTTTACAATGATCGCCACCGATTACAATGTTCGCCACGGATTACAATGTTCGCCACGGATGGTCGCCGTTCACTCCGTGGATGTCGTCCGATTTTTTTACCCTCCTTTCCAAGGAGGGTCGAGCGCAGCGAGGGGAGGTTTCTTCCCTCTCCGCTCGCAAGACTCGCGACTCTCCCAGTGGGAGAATGAAGCCAGCCTTGATTTCCTTGATCCCTAAATCGGACGACTTTCAATCCTTTTTACCCTTACTTTACCCGGACTGTTCCAATGTCACAAAATCGCCGCAGCGATATCCTCCGCAACACGGCTGAAACACGCATTCGACTAACGCTTGATCTCGATGGATCGGGACAAGGTGATATCCAGACCGGCGTTGGCTTCTTGGATCACATGCTGACTTTGTTTGTACGTCACTCTTTGGTCAACCTCTCGGTCCAAGCACAGGGCGATATCGAGGTCGACGCGCACCACACTACGGAAGACGTCGCCATTTGCCTTGGCCAGGCCGTCCGACAAGCACTCGGTGAGAAAATCGGCATCCGTCGGTATGGCCACATGGTCTTGCCGATGGAAGAGACACTGGTCACAACGGCCATTGACTTAAGCGGTCGCAGTTACCTCGTTTTTAACGCGCCGATCCCAGCTCAGAAGATGGGCGATTTCGATTCCGAATTGGTCGAAGATTTCTGGCAAGCCTTTGCATCGAACGCCCTTTGCAATCTTCACATCCATTTGAACTATGGACGGAACAGTCATCATATCGCCGAAGCCGTCTTCAAATCGGTCGCTCGTTCTTTCCGTCAAGCCATCGAAATCGACCCCCGCCAAACCGGTGTTCCCTCCAGCAAAGGAACGTTGACGGAGTAGTTGAACGACCCATTTTCATGAACGAGAAGTTCGAGATTTCTTGGGCTTCCTCACCTCTTTTCTGAACAAAAGCGAGTTTGCCCATTGTTTTGGATTTGCGACCACGCGGGTTCTCGACCTGGGCGATTTTGCATTCTTCGGAGCTTGTGCTAGCAGACGGTTTGTGAGGATTTGGTTAAGATGCTCGGGTTCAACAAGGTCACCTCCGCAAGATAAATGTTATGTTCTCCATCCAAAGCTTTTTTAGTCGCGACAACAAGTTTTTTGATCTCCTCGAAGCGAGCGCCAACGAGGCGTTGGGAATCTCGCAGCTTTTGATCAACCTCCTACGAAATCGAGGAGCTAATCACGCGTTGACGGACTTCGCCAAAGCACGCGGGAATGACAAACTGATCACGGAAGAGATTCGACACGAGTTGGTGAATACTTTCGTCACCGGTCTTGAACGCGAAGATATCGAGATGCTGGCCTACGCCATTTACAAGACGTGCAAGACGACCGAGAAGTTTGCCGAACGGTTTAACATCGCCCCCCAACGGCTAGAAGGAGTCGATTTTACCAAACAAACTGTCCTGGTTGAGCGCGCGATGACGACGATGGTCGCTATGGTTCATGAGCTTCGCAAGATGCCATCGCTCGATACGATGAAGAATCTGAACGACAAAATGCAGGAGATCGAATCCGAAGCGGATGATGTCGTCCTCGAATTGCTTGGTGGAGTTTACGGTGGCAAGTACGAACCGATTCAAGCGATGATGGTTCGCGACCTGCATGACTTGCTCGAGAAGGTCATTGACCGATGCCGAGATGCAGCCAATGCCGTGACGCATATTGTCATGAAAAATTCCTAATCGGTAACGTTGTCATGACACTCATCTTAATCGTCGTTTTTGTAGCCCTGGCATTTGAGTATATCAATGGCTTTCATGATACAGCCAACTCGATTGCGACCGTCGTTTCAACGAAGGTGCTCTCGCCACGCCAAGCGGTTGTGCTGGCCGCCGTTACGAACTTGATTGGAGCCCTGTGCGGAACGGCGGTTGCCAAAACGATCGCCTCCGGACTAGTCGATAAAAGCGTTGTTACGCAAGAAGTCATTTTGTGTGCCCTCATCGGGGCCATCGTTTGGAATCTTGTCACGTGGTACTGGGGATTACCGAGTAGCTCAAGTCACGCGTTGATCGGTGGGCTTGTCGGCGCCTCAGTCGCTGCAGCTCATCGATGGAACGTGGTCATCTGGTCCGAGCCGAGCAAAGAACACTGGTACTTGGGCAAGGGAGTCCTTTGGAAAGTCGTTGTCCCGATGTTCGGTTCCCCGATTGCAGGTTTTGTCCTTGGGATGCTGATCATGGGATCGCTGTATTTCTTGCTGCGAAGTTGGAAACCGCGTTGGGTACAAAATACATTCGGTCGAGCTCAGATCATTAGCGCCGCCGGAATGGGGTTTATGCATGGAACCAACGATGCTCAGAAGACGATGGGAATCATTGCCCTGGCGTTGGTCGCGGGAACGACGAGTGGCAGCCTGGACGGTTTGCCCGACTGGCTTTCGTTCTTACAGCTTGAAGTAGAAAAAGGGAAAGAGCTTGTAATCCCGACCTGGATCAAAATTGTCTGTGCGCTCGTGATGGCGGCGGGTACGGCGGCGGGCGGATGGCGAATCATCAAAACACTTGGCCACAAGATGGTCAAGCTTCAACCCGTACACGGTTTTGCCGCTGAAACGACTTCGGCAACGGTGATTGGATTAGCTTCCCATTTCGGCATCCCCGTTTCGACGACCCACAATATCTCTGCCTCGATCATGGGAGTGGGGGCCGCCAAAAGCTTTGGCGCCTTGCGATGGACTGTTGTCGAACGAATGCTTTGGGCTTGGCTGCTTACCATTCCTATCTCGGGTGGGATTGCTTTTCTTTGCGTGCGGTTACTGATGGCGGCCGGAATTTTTGTTCCCTCGGGTAGCTAAACCTCGCTTACCTCCGAAATCGGCTACAATTCTGCCTGTTCGATTTTTGTCCCTCTCCTGCTTGATCGAGACCAAGCTATTCATGAACGCTTCTCAGATTTGGCCCATTGGTGTCTTCACGAGCATTGATGCTGGTTTAGGTGTCCGTTTAGAAGTTGCCGCCGAGCTGAAGATTCCAACGATTCAGCTTCATACGCCGCACCGAGAAGGGCGGACTCCCCAAGCTGCCGAGGCTTTCGTGAAAAAGCTAGATGAGCTAGGCATTCGGCTGACATGTGTCTTTGGGGGATTTGAGGGCGAAAGCTACGCCGACATTCCGACGGTCGAAAGAACGGTCGGTTTGGTACCGGCCGAAACACGAGCGGCTCGATTGCAAGAAATGAAAGAAATTTCTGACTTCGCAAGACTTCTGGGATGCGATGTGATTGGACTTCACTTAGGCTTTGTTCCCCACGACCGCAGCTCCAAGTTATACGGCGAAACACTCCAAGTGATGCGTCAGCTATGTGATCATGCAACTCAGAATGGTCAAAACGTCCATCTGGAAACGGGGCAAGAAACGGCCGACGGTTTGCTTGCTTTCCTCAACGATGTTCAGCGTTCGAATTTGTTTATCAATTTCGATCCAGCTAACATGATTCTCTATGGTACAGGCGAACCAATCGAAGCGTTGCAGAAGGTCGGAGCATTCGTACGGAGCGTTCATTGCAAAGATGCAACCTGGAGCGATTCCCCAGGCAAAACCTGGGGCTGTGAGATGCCGTTGGGAAAAGGGAGCGTTGGCATTGAAGAGTATTTGACGATTCTGAAGAATATCGGTTATCGTGGTCCACTCACCATCGAGCGTGAAATACCGCAAGAGCCTGAACGACAAAAAGCCGAAATACTCCATGCCGTGAATTTGCTGGAATCGGTCAAGCTGAAGCTCTGGGCTTCGAGCAAGATCTGATCCGCTAACCAACTGGAAGGTTATCACACTTGCTCCATGCACACCTTGGCCCTATCGCCATTCACTATCCCGAACGCTGCGAAACGAACGACGATCTTCAGATACTGTTTCCGAACTGGAACTTTCCGGAGATTGCCGATAAGACCGGAATCGATCAGCGTTTTATTGCCGCTGAAAACGAAACCGCATCCGACCTCGCCGTTCACGCTTCGCGAAAGCTCTTTGCCGAGCATTCGATTGACCCCAAATCGATCGACTACGTTCTGCTGTGTACGCAGACGCCTGACTATCCGTTGCCAACGTCTGCTTGCTTGGTGCAAGATCGTCTAGGAATTCCGACCACGGCGGGCGCGCTGGATTTCAATCTCGGATGCTCCGGGTTCGTTTATGGAATTTCATTGGCCGAAGGCTTAATCTGCAGCGGGCAAGCCAAGCGAATTCTGTTGCTCACCGCCGAAACTTATTCGAAGTATATTCATTCCGAAGACCGATCGCTCAGGACTATTTTTAGCGATGCAGCGGCCGCGACATTGATTGAGGCCAAGCCGGAGCCATCGTTGACCGGTTTTCGTTTCGGTACCGACGGGAGCGGCGCGGACACGCTGCTTGTCGGCGATGGCGGCTCCCGAGTCGCGGCCGATGCCATCCGACCTCGGCATAAAAAGCGTTGGAAGAGTCGACTCTATATGGATGGGCCAAGCTTAATTAACTTCACCGTCACGGCTGTTCCTCAGCTTGTTCGCGAGATGCTTGCCAGTGCCAATCTCTCAGTGGAAGAAACCGATTTTTTTCTAATGCACCAAGCGACAAATAAAATGTTGCAGCAACTCCAGATCGCTCTCGACGTTGGCGATGCAAAACTACCCATTCGACTCCGCCATTGTGGCAACACCGTCTCGTCCACCTTGCCAATACTTATCCACGACCTCCGAGCCTCGGGCGAACTCCAATCGAACATGCGAGCCCTCATGGTCGGCTTTGGCGTAGGCTGGTCATGGGCTGGTTGCCTCTGGCGAACCTAAATAGGCGCGAGATAGTGAGACCTTGGTTAGAACATGATATCCCATCGCTTTTGTTACCTCTCTCGCGTGCACATTGGTCGCTATACATCTTTCAACAATTCAACCTTCACCCTCCCGCTTGCGGGAGGGTCGAAGCCGAGGGACGAGGCTTCGGGGAGGGTGCGCGTAGCGTTAGTAACCGTTGCCCTCCCCTCGCTGCGCTCGACCCTCCCGCAAGCGGGAGGGTGAAGTTATGTAGAGACCAATGCGGCAAGCGGGAGGGTGAAGATGGGTAGAGACCAATGCCCAATAGCAGATGCAACAACGAAACTTGTGGCGAGGTAACAATGAAATTTGACCAAATCGTTTCCTCTTGCATATTTCATAATCGCGCACAGTTTTTTAGCGTTACACCGACCATTTTTTCTTTCAGGCCTTTCAATGGACTTTTTACAACTCGCAGGCAAACATATCGTCATCTTTGGCGTCGCCAATAAGAAGAGTGTCGCGTTTGCCGTTGGCAAAGCGATCGTCGAATGCGGCGCCAAACCCGTCTACGTAGTTCGCAGCGAAAAACGACGCGAAGAACTACAGAAACTCCTCGCTGGCTATCCGATATTCGTTTGCGATGTCGAACGCCAAGATGAGATCGACGCTGTCGCTAGTCAAATCAAAGAGCAAATCGGCACGGTCCACGGAATTGTTCATTCTATTGCGTTTGCTGATTACAGCGATGGAATCAAACCATTCCATGAGACGACGCGCCGCCAGTTTCTGCAAGCCATCGATATTTCCTGTTTCTCGTTTATCGCCATCGCTAACGCTTTTAAAACGTTCTTGGATGCAAAAGGATCGATGGTTACCATTAGTATTTCGACAACGAAAATGGCGAGCGAAAGCTATGGCTTCATGGCTCCGGTCAAAGCAGCTCTGGATTCTTCATTAGCCTTCCTCAGCAAATCCTTCAGCCGATTTTCCGAAGTTCGGTTCAATGCAGTTGGGGCTGGATTGCTCAAGACCAGCGCCTCAGCAGGAATTCCTGGTTACGTGGATGCCTATCTCTTTGCCGAGAAAGCCATTCCACGCGGGCGCGGCCTTGAAACACAAGAAGTCGCCAGCACGGCCGTCTTCTTGCTAAGCCCCCGATCGTCGGGTATTACTTCCCAAACTTTGATCGTCGATGCTGGCATGGCGATCAATTACTTCGATCAAGAAATCATCACATCGCAGAAGCCGTGATGCGACGTTTCGCGTTCGCGATCATTCCAGTCATGCTTTCCCCGCTGAAGACTCATTGACAAGAAATCGATTCGTGCGAGATCGTTCTTCAATAAATCATTCTGCGTTTCTTACCGCGAAGCGGTTACGGACAATAGCCGTAGGTAAGCGCAGCGCCACCTACGGTGCTCGAGCCGTACGACCTTCCGATCCGGAAAGGATCGAAGATTCTTTGCCCGGCGCGCTCCCGAGTTTGCTCAGTGACGCCCACGTTGGGCACTCTCAATCGTGACCGGACTTACGGCGAAAAAGTCGAAATGATAGGACGATGGTCGCTCGTCTTCTCGTTATCAGGAAAGTCGCCTTCGCGAACGACAACGCTCGACTTACCTTTCCATTTCTTGGCCTCATTGGCTACGAAAACAAAATCGAGAATCGAATCAGGATAGCGGTCTACTCGTCGGTCGGTAACTCGGCGATCATCAGACCAGTTGGAATCGATGAGTGGATCGGGTTTCAGCCATTGCCAAACGTCGCCTTCCATCATCGCTTTGAATCCATCATTACCCTTCTGCGATTTGAATTCAAAATCAAAATTGAAGTCGCCGACGGTGATGACAGGCTCTTTCCGATCGGCGGCCCATTGGCGAAGCATTTTCGCTTGTTCGGTTCGCAGTTTCACTTCGCCTCGCGCTAGATGGTTGACGATGACCCAAAACTCTTTATGGTTGGTCAAATCCTTAAGCCGTACCGCCAGCGGAGATCGCGCACGCAACGCGCCGGTCTCGGGCTTGTCTGGTTCCGTAACATTGAAGTTCGCGACAATACCAGCGTAGCGATGAATTTCAATCGCGTCGATAACTTCAAAGCGTGACCGATCGACGACTAAGAGGAGACTATCGCTATCCCCAAATCCACCGCTGGCTGAAGTAATGTAGTCGACGGTCGTCGATAGTCCATTCGCAATCGCTTGCTGGTACGCCCCAATACTTTTGGGTTCCACTTCGCTCAGAGCAACCAAAGATGCTTTCGTCTTGGCATCCTTCATGAGCTCAACCAATTGAGCAGCAATCGTTGGCGTATCGCTCACCGGCTCTTCGTTGGGACGATTGCTTTCGACGTTCCAAGCAAGAATTTGAAAGGGGTCAGCCTTTGCACAACTGAAAAGGGACACCAATAAATAACCAAAGCAAACCGATCGTCGCAACACCGTAAGTCTCCGAATAATTGGAAGCTGGACCATTCCTAATCCAACGCATCATACTCGAAGAATCGATCGGACCTAAACGAGACGGCCGTTCTTGGGCTCAAGTTAAGTTTCGGTTAAGAATTTTCCCTTTGGCCGATATTCGGTTGGAACTCATTATTCCAGTGAAAATGCGTTCGTGACGTTTGGAGCGTTGGCATTGCCGGTTCGATGGAGATCGGCTTTCTTAGCGTCGATCGAAACGCCGCCACTTACAATTGCAGCCACACGACCACTGGAAGTTTGTCGCCACGCTGCGATCGACGGAATCCACTTTACGGGTGCGGCTGCATGGGGCTGAATCGATTTGTCGGCCAATAAGGGAAAGGGATCCAAATGCTGGGCCATCGATTCTTCCCGAACAATTCGTAATGCGACACTCAGATCGCAAATATGCCGCATGCGACCATAGATCACCGGATACATCTGTTGAAGCTTATCAAAGTGATCGCTGAAGCCTTTCGCGAAAGCGTCGGCAGCAGGATCGCGTTTGTTCGAATCAAACCGCTGTCCAGTAGCGTCCATCCATTGGTCTTGGCTCAAAACTTGAACCGTCGGCGAAGCCAAAGAGAAAACTAGGTTGTTGGAATCGGTCCCAATTTGAATATCGTCTCGCAATGCAAACCACCAACGAATCAAAGCGGAACTTGGAACCGAACCTCGCTTTTCAGACTCCTCCCAATAGGACATTAAAGTTCCCGGACCAACTTCCAAACCAAGCCCAATTCGCTTCATGTGCTCATCAGCAATAAGCAACGCGATCGCTGTTGGCGAATCCTCCGGCAATCCAAACACGGTTGCTTTCTGATCACCGAGCGTCTCGGCAAGTTTTGCCGACCATTTTGCAGCCTGCTGTGTCAAGGATCGTTTTGCGATGGGTGACACCACCAGATCGCTGACGGCTTTCAAGCGTTCTGGTACAGGATCGATAGAGCAACCCATCGCCCCTTTTCCGTTGAGAATCATCGGAGCCACGGAGAGCAAATCTTCAAGCAAGATCGGTGGCAACCCGGTTTCACGCCCGATGAGCTGACCCTTTCGGTCAAGCACTAAATCTCCGGCAGGTCCACCCAAAAACCAACTCTTCTTTGCTTTGTCGTACGCGACAAAATCAATGCGGGTTAATCCACCCAAAATTTGCATGGTGGTCGAAGCATATTCTTTGCGATCAATCGCTTGCTGTAGCTTGGCTTCGACTTCGGACAAGGATATCCATCGCAAGCCTTCATTGGCTTGAAGTGTACCAAGAGGCAAGTCCAGGACCGCCGGAGCAGTCGCGTCTTGTCCAGGGATCGGGAGTGCCCTTTTGCTTCGTTCATTACGATGAAGCTTCCCATCGGTATCGATCCAAACACCACTTGGCGATTGCTGAATCGTGTCTTCACCACCATCGATATCCCAATTGCTAGGAACAATGGTCTGAATCAGTTGCGTCAACTGTTGAAAGTCGGCCAGCGGGCTACCGCCACCCTGAGGATTGGCGGGCATTTGGAGTCCGCCGGTCGGAGTCGCCAAAGCCAGTCCGCTCGAGTTCACCGAGCCAAGCGATTTTTGTGCCGAGGCGGACGAACCCAGCCATCCTAAGGTGATAGAGGTCGCCACTAGACATAGGGTGAGAAGCCGATGAGGCAGAAATGCAACGTTAAGATTCATCTTGATCGTGACTCCACTCGGGAATGCTTATTTTTATATGGTTTCAGGCCGAAAACCGTGTCCATTAGGGCAAAATTGGCTATCGAAACGACCGTCGCCAAAATGCTGATACGTCCCGCTGTCAACAAATTGACAGAAACCGGTTTTGCATACCGCAAAAACCATACCAGCAAATATCAGTGGATTAGCCTAAGAAGACGACTCCAGTCTAGTTGCTTCTGTTCAGTTTCGCAAAACTTTCGTGTTGCAAATTGCGGATCTTCCAAAGTCTTGGGAAATCTACTCGATTCAGGTAGACTAAGGAGCGGTCCGACGCCCTCCATTTATAGCGTCGGGCCCCCCGCCTGTAGAAGTCCTCCGATCCGAACCTTGGTGATGCCGGATCGCCGAAGCCCAAAACAAGCGGTTTTCGTCCAACCACTTCCGTGCTCCCAATCCGCCGTCCCAAGCAGATTGCCCGCCAATCCAAAATAACCAAGAAGCACAGATCATTGCACCGGAACTCACCCTCTCTGTAGTTTGGACCCTCCAAGCCCGATGCGGCTCGGCCTGCTGGTATACGCTGCTGGCCTGGGCGCTCACGTCGTCCCTTCATTTTCCTTGTTTCGCAACCGACAAGGATCCTGCTGAAGCGATCGAATTTTTCGAAAACAAGGTTCGCCCGATCCTGGTTCAACGCTGTTACGAATGTCATAGCGCCGATGAAGCGAACGGCGAGCTCCTGCTGGATAGCCGCTCGGCCATGGACAAAGGTGGAACACGTGGCGGCGTCGTGAATCGAGAACTTCCGGAAAAGAGCCTCCTCCTTCAGGCGATCGATTACAAACTGCCTGACTTACAAATGCCCCCCAATGGCAAGATGCCCGATTCGGAAGTTTCGATCCTAAAACAATGGATCGACATGGGAGCCCCCGACCCTCGCCTGGAACCGACGAAGTCCAATTCCAATTTTGACTCGATGCCGGTGAAGTTTGAAAAATCGACCAAACACTGGGCGTACCAACCGATCGACTCGAACCTCGCAGAATCAGAGTCCATTGACAAACTCGTCGCGAAAAAATTAAGCGAAGCCGGGCTCAAACTTTCGCCTGAAGCCGATCGCCGCACACTCGTGAAGCGATTGTATTACGATCTCACTGGATTGCCACCTTCGCACCAAGACTACCAACGGTTGCAAGCAGCGAAGGATCCCAACTGGTATTCGCAACTGGTTGAAGAACTTCTGGCTTCGCAACATTTTGGCGAACGCATGGCTCGACATTGGATGGATGTTGCACGTTATGCAGACAACAAGGGCTACGTCTTCAAGGAATCGCGAGAGTATCCTCATGCCTATCGTTACCGCGATTGGTTGATTCGATCGTTCAATCAAGATTTGTCCTACCAGGACTTTGTGCGTTACCAATTGGTGGCCGACCGTCTTGATCCTGAGAACAAAGAAGGCCATCTCGATGCGATGGGTTTCTTGACCCTTGGTCGGCGTTTCCTCAATAACAAATATGATGTCATCGACGATCGCATCGACGTCATCTCGCGAGGCATGCTCGGTGTCACTGCCGCTTGCGCTCGATGTCACGATCACAAGTTCGATCCCGTTTCCACTGCCGACTATTACTCGCTCTTTGGCGTTCTCGATAACAGCACCGAACCGGGGGACGAGCCATCGCCTATGCGGATGATCGACCGCGAGAAACGGGGCCCTGTATTTGTTCTCTTGCGAGGCAACCCTGGCAATCGCGGCCCCAAAGTCGAGCCTCAATTCTTTGAATTTCTCGGCCAAGAAAAGCCGATTGCGATGAAGACCGGCAGCGGACGACTCGAATTGGCCGACGCAATCGCTTCTCCCGAGAATCCGCTCACTGCCCGTGTCTACGTGAATCGCCTTTGGGGTTGGATTTTCGGTCAGCCTTTTATCGATACGCCCAGTGACTTTGGCCTTCGCAGCGAGCCGCCAACGCAGCAAGCTGTTCTCGAGTTACTTGCATCGCGTTTTATTAAAAACAACTGGAGCACCAAGCAACTCCTCCGTGAAATCGTAAACTCGTCGGTCTACAAGCAGTCAAGCATTGCAAATAAACAGGGACTCGAAATCGATCCCGAGAATCGTCAATTATGGCGAGCCAATCGCAAACGAATGGATTTCGAGTCGTATCGCGATTCCATGCTGAAGGTTGCTGGGGTCATGGATGAGACTATTGGCGGCAAGAGCGAGATCATCGACGAAGCGCCGTTTTCGAAGCGTCGATCTGTTTACTCGTATATCGATCGACAAAACTTGCCACAATTGTTCCGTTCGTTCGACTTTGCTTCGCCCGATGCACACGTTCCACAACGCTCGCAGACCACCGTTCCCCAGCAAGGACTTGTTCTGCTGAATAGCGAGATGATGCGAGAGATTGTCAATGCAGTTGCCGAGCCCTTTCAACCCAGTTCGATCGATAGCGAAACATCGCTTTTCCAACCACTTCAGAAGCTCTTTCGCCAAATCATGGGACGAAGTGCGACACCGAATGAGCTCAAACGTTTAACTACCTTTCTGCGAACGACAGAGACGAAGCTGGTGGATGCTCCCCAGAATCGGTGGAGCTACGGTTACGGAACCTTGAATCAAGAGTCGGGTGCGATCACCAACTTTGCGTTACTCCCCTATTGTGACGGCAAACAATGGCGTGGCGCCTCGGAGTATCCAAATAAAAAATTCGGGTACTGCGGTCTGACCGAAAAGGGTGGACATACCGGTAACCAAGATGGCTTCACTCCGATCCGACGTTGGACGGCACCGCGATCCGGGAAAGTGAGTTTTCAAGGCACTCTTGAGCACAAAGCCAAGGAGGGCGATGGCGTTCGCGCGACATTGGTGCTGAATGCTTCGACCACGATCAAATCATGGACTGCTCACACGAAGAAACTGTCGACGAAACAAGAATGGATCGAAATCGCCGAAGGTGATACGCTCGACTTAGCGGTGGATTGTATCGAAACCAACAACCATGATAGCTTCGATTGGATCGCCGAAATTCGCTTCCAGGATGAGGCAGATGCTTCCAGTTCGAAGGATCATTTCTCCGGTCGGCAGCCAACTCCGTCGACTGCTTGGTTCCAGCTAGCGCAAGGCTTGCTCATGACGAACGAATTTTGCTTTGTAGATTGAAGCTATGAACACACATTGGAATCGCCGCCAAATTCTCGCACAATCCGGAATGGGATTCGCTGGCTTGGCAATGCCCCAGCTGATGCAATCAGCGGGATATGCCGACACGATCAGCCCGAACCCGTTGCTGCCTAAGGCTTCTCATTTTCCAGCCAAGGCAAAACACATCATTCATATCTTTGCGAACGGCGGACCATCCCACGTCGATACCTGGGATCCCAAGCCCGCCATCGAACAATATGCCGGTAAGGAAATGCCCGGTGGCGCGCCAAAGACGGAGCGTCCAACCGGGACGCTTTATCCTTCGCCGTTCAAATTCAGTCGACATGGGGAATGCGGATTGGAAGCAAGCGAGTTGTTCGCCAAGACCGCGTCAGCCCATGCCGATGATCTTTGTGTCATTCGTTCGATGTACGCCGATGTGCCGAATCATGAACCATCGCTGTTGTTGATGAACACGGGCGAGCCAAGATTGGTACGCCCCAGTTACGGCTCCTGGTTAACGTATGGCTTGGGGACCGAGAATCAAAACCTACCAGCTTTTATTGCAATGTGTCCGGGTGGTTACCCGATTCAGGAATCGCAGAACTGGCAAGCCGGTTTTTTACCGGGAGTATATCAAGGGACGTATATCGATACAGAACATCAAGCTCCCGAAAAGCTGATTCAGAACATCAAGAATCGCCAGTTAACAAATCAAGCACAACGAAAGCAACTTGACCTTGTGCAAGCCTTCAATGCAGAACATGCCAATCAACGCCAAGAAGATCGCTTGGTCGAAGCGCGTATCCAATCATTCGAATTGGCGTATCGAATGCAAAGCGAAGCGATGGATGTCTTCGACGTTTCAAAAGAACCCAAACACGTTTTGGACATGTATGGACCCGGCGTTCAGGCTCGGCAATTGCTCATCGCCCGTCGACTTGTTGAACGCGGTGTTCGCGTCGTTCAAGTCTGGCACGGTGAAGGCCAACCTTGGGACAGTCATGATCATCTTGAGAAGAACCACGAGCGTCTTGCCGGTGAGTGCGACCAAGGGATTGCGGCCCTGCTGACCGATTTAAAACAGAGTGGGCTGCTCGAAGAGACCTTAGTCATTTGGGGTGGCGAGTTTGGGAGAACGCCGACGGTAGAGATGCCAAAGAAGGATTCCAATCAAGGTACCATGACGGGGCGCGATCACAATCACTATGGCTTCACGATGTGGCTGGCCGGCGGCGGAGTGAAAGGGGGGCAAACCTATGGGGCAACAGACGAGTTCGGTTTCAAGGCAGTCGAGAACCGCGTCCATGTCCATGATTTACACGCCACCATGCTGCACCTACTTGGCTTTGACCATGAAAAATTTACCTATCGATACGCGGGTCGTGATTTCCGCCTCACCGACGTTCATGGCCGTATCATCCGCGATTGGATTGCCTAGTCCTCTGATTCGTTCAATTTTCCTTGGTTGTTTTGGCCCCCGCCCGCATCCTCTCGATCGCCCCTTTTTGCATTCAGGACGTCGGTAACGCGAAGGGTCACGACCGTCGTTTTTAACTTCGAAAACGCACTCTCGCCCATTCCTTCCCTTCGCCGACTGAGGGAATCCGAATCAGTGGCTTCAGGACCTTGCCGGAAATTGCTTTCCGCTGCTCAATTGGGGCTTGTCTGTCTATAATGCTGTATTGAACCCTTGGGATCTCCCCAAGTGTCCTTTTACTTTCCCTAAGAAGGAGTCCATGACCATGTTCCAAGACCGAGAAAGCTGTTGTTCGCTTGAACGTTGGGGAATGCTGAGCCTATGGATTTTCATTCCCGTATTGGGCCTTGGATTATTGACCGTTCTATTGAGTCCAAACAGTGCGACTTTCGCAAACAATACGGAAACCAAGCACCTTCGACACGTCGTACAGTTTAAATTCAAAGATTCGAGTTCCAAAGCAGACGTCCAAACTGTCGTCGATGCATTTCGAGCTCTTCCAACAAAAATTTCTGCGGTCGCGGACTTCGGGTACGGAACCGACAACAGCCCGGAAGGTTTAGCCGACGGTTTTACGCATTGCTTTCTACTGACTTTCAAATCAGAGGCAGATCGCGACATTTATCTTAAACATACTGACCACATGGGATTCGTTGACATTCTAAAACCACACTTGGACAAGGTTCAAGTAATCGATTATTGGGCTTCGAAATAGCCCGCTTTTTCGACTCAGTTTTAGTTCTGTAAATTTCGGCCTTGATCTAATCGGGATTTGAATCACATGCACCGCTATGAATCGCTCAGCGATGATTTTTATTGCAATCTCCACCTTCAAACAGAACTGGAGTTGCCACAACAACGCGAGACGCTCCTCCATTTTTTCGAGATCGCTCAGCGTCGCTATCCAACCATGCGACAGCTATACACCCGTGAGCGAAACGAAATCGTTTTGGAAGAGGATAAGGAAGCCGGTGGCTTTCGATGGATTGCTATCGAACCTAAACGCGTTTGCTCGGGGACGGTAAATCCACCGACGATCGAAGAAGCCCTGGATCAACATCACCATGTCCTCGACCTGATTCCACATGCCTTGTCGGTAAGCAAATTGGACTGTGAATCACTGAGCTTGATGTTTGGTTTCGACTACACCTATCGAGGGAACCACAACCAACTATTGGCTGATACGCTTGGAATGCCATCAGCCCTCGAAGGACTATGTCCCCGTGGGAGCATGCAGTTGCTCGGCTATGAGCCATCCATTCAATTCACGCTGGATGAAGCTTGCGGCACTCAAGTTCGACTCAATTTCGAATCAAGAACGACCGGTTTTCACCTCCGAACAGGTGACTACGGTGAAGAGCAACTGAGTGTCTATCTAACAATACGCCGCTTTGATTCACTTGGTCCCGATGAGAACTTTACCGACGAACTCCAACGTCTCGCTGGAATCGGCTTCGAATTGCTCGATACACATGTCGTCGAGAACGTTCTTCGTCCACTGCAACAAGCTATCAGCAAAGGAATCGGTGGTTTGTAAAGACTACCCCCACGGTCGCGAGGTAATAACGCCTTCCTCGGGGCTGCTGGCTTGTGCGTAGAGTCTTTTCGGAATTCGACCTGAGAGATGCGCTAAACGTCCAGCCTCCGTTGCGTGGTACATGGCTTTGGCCATCCCCACGGGATCGCGAGCATGAGCAATCGCTGTGTTGAGCAAAACTCCGTCAGCTCCAAGTTCAAAAGCCATCGATACGTCACTAGCTGTTCCAACACCGGCGTCGACGATAACCGGATAGGTCGGATCATCACCCTTGAGATACTCGAGGATGATCTTCAAATTGTTTGGATTGAGAATGCCTTGGCCTGAGCCAATGGGAGAACCTGCTGGCATGACACTGGTCGCGCCCGCTTCCTTGAGCCGAACGGCCATGATCGGATCGTCGCTGGTGTAGCAAAGCACTTGAAAATCTTCATCGACGAGTCGCTTGCAAGCTTCGAGCGTAGCCAAGGGGTCGGGAAGCAGCGTCTTGCTATCACCAAGAACTTCAAGCTTGACCCAATCGGATCCGGGATTATTCAACGATCGCAGGATCTCACGGCCGAGCCGAGCAACGCGCACGGCATCAATCGCGTTGTAACAACCAGCCGTGTTCGGAAGGAGTATGAATTTGTTGAGGTCGATAAAGTCGAGCAGATTCTTGCCGCTTGGATCGTAAAGCCGTTCACGACGAACCGCAACCGTCACGCATTCAGACCTTGAGGCTTCAAGCGAATCTCGCATCAAATCGAGCGTCGCGTACTTGCCGGTACCTACGATAAGTCGACTGCCGAGCGAATGCTTACCGATTTGCAAACGATGGTCTTGGATGGGCGATTGTGTTCCAGTTGCAGTATCGTCAGAAGAGGAAATAGTTCAACCTCCACCAACTAACGTGACAACTTCAATCGCATCGCCGTCTTGAAGAAGACGATTCGCGTAGGCGTCTTTCGCGACAATTTCCAGATTCAACTCGACAGCGCAGAACTTCACGGGAACCCCAGACTCGAGTAAGAGTTGCTCAATGGTCATTCCGGTAGGAACGCTTTTAGCGTCGCCGTTGAACTGGATCGTGATCATCAACTAAGCCTTTTCAAAAGCCGAATCGAAGGCTCGTCCGCTTGAAGCAAAATCCATTCGCTTGACAAACGCAGCCGCTTCGCGAGCACCAAACTCCCGATCCATCCCACTGTCTTCCCACTCGACGCTGAGCGGACCCTGGTAACTGACTTCATTCAAAGCACGAATGATTTCTTCAAAGTTAACCGTGCCACGACCAGGCGAACGGAAATCCCATCCTCGACGCGGATCGCCAAAGTTTAAGTGGCTGGCGAGGATGCCGGAACGGCCGTTGAGTTTGGTGGTTGCATCTTTAATATGGGCGTGATAGATGCGATCGGGGAAAGCACGAATGAATTCAACAGGGTCCACGCCCTGCCACAGGAGATGACTTGGATCGAAGTTGAATCCAAACTCTTCGCGGTGTCCGATCGCTTCGAGAGCCATTTGCGCCGTGTAGATATCAAAGGCGATCTCGGTTGGATGAACTTCGAGTGCAAACTTCACTCCACATTCACCAAACACATCGAGAATCGGATTCCAGCGATCGGCGAATTGTTTGAAACCGTCGTCGATCATCGATTGAGGAACCGGCGGAAACGAATAGTTCAAATGCCAAATGCTGGAACCGGTAAAGCCATTGACAACGCCTACGCCGAACTTCTTCGCCGCCCGAGCGGTATTCTTCATCTCTTCAATAGCACGTTTGTTGACCCCATCAGGTTTGCCGTCGCTCCACACGTATCCGGGAAGGATGGCTTTGTGACGCGCATCAATGTTGTCGCAGACTGCCTGACCAACGAGATGGGCGCTGATCGCATGACATTGGAGACCGATCGAATCAAGCAAATCATGCTTGTTCTTACAATAGCCGTCATCGCTATTCGCTTTGTCAACCTCAAAGTGGTCGCCCCAGCAAGCCAATTCGATCCCGTCATAACCGAAATCCTTCACCATTTGAGCCAACTTGGTGATCGGAAGGTCGGCCCACTGGCCGGTAAACATAGTAACGGGACGCGCCATCGAGCAATTCTCCACTAAAAAGGGACGGGATGAAGTGCTCTAAGATATCGAAACAGGCTCAAAAATAAAGACTATGCCGCCGCCTGCTTCTGCATTTGACGTTTTCGGTTCGCTTCGCGAATGTGCCGGGGCGGAACAATATTGGTCGCCAAGCCAATTTTTCCCAGGAGCTTGATGACATAATAGTTGATATCGATCTCCCACCAGCGGATCTGAACGGTAGCGCTGGCCTGATCGGCATGATGATTATTGTGCCAGCCTTCGCCCGATGTTAGCAGTGTCACAAACCAGTTGTTCCGACTGCCGTCCGGGGTATCAAAATTGCGATAACCGAAAAGATGGGTAAGCGAGTTCACCGCCCAGGTGATATGCCACACCCAAACTGTTCGCGCGATTACACCCCATAAGAATATGCTGGCCGTCATGCGAAGCGCTTCATCCCCCCACCCGTACATGGAAACCATCGCCACGGCGGCAACCGCTGCATAAAGAATGGCATGACCAATAAAAAAGATCGGAGAGGCGTACCGAATTTTTTCCATCCACATGTAGTAAGGATCGCGAAGAATGTCGCGAGCATACTTTTCGTAAAGTGCGAACGTTTTGCGACCACCATTGTGCTCGTAAACCAACCAATTCATGTGCGACCAGAAAAAACTGACCAACGGTGTGTGGGGATCTTCATGATGATCCGAATGCAAATGATGGACTCGATGCCACGCAACCCAACGGGCTGGCGTTTCTTGTCCGGCACACATTGCCAGCGTCGCCAAAGTCCGTTCGAACCACTTTGGGGTCTTAAAGCTGTGATGGGTCAGCAGGCGATGATAGCCGATTGGGATTGCAAACTGACCAAATAGGATCACGCCAAGGAAAAAGGCTATAAACCCGACCCAACTGAAAAACCATGGGACGAAAACAAGCAACGTAAGCAAATGCAACGAAAGAAAGGTTCCAGTATAGGACCAATTAATCCGAGTCTTTGTTGCCTGATTAGGTGGCGTAAGCCGAGTGCCCTTCGGGAGTGCAGCCTTTGCGGCAGCCTCAGAAGCATCCGATGCCAACTCGTACGATGTTGCCAAGCTATCTTCTTCCTAGGTCGATGGGTAGCGAAGCAATGATACTTACCAACAGGAAGTTCGCAACGCGTGGACGCGTAGTGTAACCATTTACGACTCCGGCCGATCCTGCAAATAGGTAAAGATTTTGAGGATGCGAATAACCGCAGTGTCACAATTTCCCTGCGCATCAAAACCCGGAGAGTTTAGCTACTATTCAATTTCGAAGATAGCCTCGATTTCGACAGCCATTCCAGTAGGCAAGGAATTAGTTCCGAGCGCGCTTCGCACACCAATACCAAGATCTGCCCCCCAAATATCAACGAATAGTTGACTACAACCATTAATGACCGCCGGTTGTTGATCAAAAGCATCTGCACATCGCACTAAACCAAGAAGCTTCACCAATCGCACAACTCGATCCAAAGATCCAAGATTAGCTTGCAAAGTCGCAAGAAGTGCTAAACCGGTTTGCCGGGCCGCAGCTTTTCCTTGTTCAACCGTCAAATCGTCACCTACACGTCCGATATGAAGCGTCCCATCGTTGTTCAAGGGTCCATGCCCCGAAAGATAGGCCAAATTTCCAACAATAAGCATCGGCTTGTACAGTCCGACCGGTTTTGGGGCAGGGGGAAGTACAAGGCCTAATTCTTGGATCTTTGCTTCAGCCGACATAACTTTATTCATTCGTTAGAGAGGGTTCGACGGAAAGCCCATCATTATGACAATTCTTGGCCATCCTGACCAGCAAGCTGCGATCAAGCATTGAGCAAGACCACTATCGCACCCAAAGTCATCACGCAAGCAGCGAAAAATCGTGTGCCAATGTTCTGTTCTCCAAAAAGCTTCGCCCCCAAAACGACCTGAATCAGGGTGGATAGCTGAAACAAAGCCAATGCATATCCAACCGACATTTTCGAAAAGAGCCAGATTGTGAGCCCCTGCATCAAAATCAGCCACAAACCAAGGGCGAGGAAGTCGGCGAAACGAACTCGACGTATGGCTCCCCTTTCAACGTGATACAAAACTTGAGAGGAGTGCGGCGATAAATGCTTGGGGGTTGCTAATAGCCTAACCAAGCACCAAGCAAAAACCGCGGACATGACCGCCCAGCCTTGAAAAGCCATCCAACTATTCGATAACGAAATTGCAGTTTTCAAAAAGAGAGAAGCGGTTGATGTCATCGCAATCGAACCGAGTCGAATCCAGACGGCCATCTGATTCGGCTTATTCTGATCGCTTGCGCCTCGCTGTCCGACGTCGATCAGGCACCAACTGCCAATCATGATGGCAAGAATCCCAATCCCCCCAGCAACGCTGGGACGGTCGTGGAAGAAAAGCATTCCGAGGATCGTCGCGAAAACCGGCTTATAACTATTGAGCGGCCCAACGACCGAAAGATCACCCGCCCCTATCGATCGAACCAAAAGAACATTTCCAATCGTATCGAGCAACGCTGAGACGAAAAGAAACCACCAGAATAACGGACCAAGCGAAACAGCTTTGGAAAAAAACGAACAATCGAAGGACCAAACGACTACCGCGACGATCGACATCGAAACGGCAACAATTCGATACGACGATTCTCCAGCCTGATAAAGTCTCTTATGCCAAACACTGGCCAACACGCTCCCCGCGATTCGGCCAAGGACAGCTAGAACGATCCAGAGCATCCGAGAACTCCAAAGTTAGCTGCCGTGGAGCCTCATACTCCAGGGCATGGCTTATCCAAGTTCGAATGCATCACGACCCGAGAAAATAAACTTGAACAAGATAGACGATGACTCCAGCAGCGTAGCCAAGCAATGCCCACGGCGTGATCTTCCGGAGATACCACAAGAAGTCGATTTTTTCCAAGCCCATGGCCGCCACACCGGCAGCTGAGCCGATGATTAAACAACTTCCACCGGTTCCGGCACAGTAGGCCAACATCATCCAGAAGAAGTTATTCTCGGGCATCTCGTACATTTCAATACCGGCCGCGACAAGCGGCACGTTGTCGACGACGGCTGAGACTAAGCCGATAATGATTGCAACGATCGCATGGGATTTGATCGTCTCATCAAGCCACTTTGCTAAACCACCGAGGAAGCCCGTGGCTGACAAAGCGCCTACTGCTAACAAGATCCCGAGAAAAAAGAGAACACTCGACATATCGATCCGTTTCAGCGCCGCCATCACCCCAGTGCTCGTGCGCGTTTGTTCGTCCATCGAATGACTGACGAATTCCGAAACAACCCACAGCACACTGAGCGCGAGCATCATTCCCATGAATGGCGGAAGATGCGTGAACATCTTAAAAACAGGAACGCTTAATAGGCCACCAATCCCAAGCACCAGAAAAAGCACTTGATGCCAAGGCGAAATGTTCTTTTCTTGATGATGGTGTTTCGATTCGAGCGGTGGTGGCAGATCCCCTTTCATGTATCTCGAAATACCTAGGAGTGGCACGAGCAAGCTGGCTGCACTACACAAAAAGAGCTGTTGCATGACCTCCACCGTTCCGATCTTATGCTTGATCCAAAGCATGGTCGTAGTCACATCGCCGATTACGGTCCAAGCTCCACCTGCGTTTGCAGCGATAATCGCGATTCCGACGAACACCTTCCGGAGTTGCGTGTCATGAATCAATTTTCTCAATAACGACACCATCACGATCGTCGTCGTAAGATTGTCGAGCACGGAAGACAGAAAAAAAGTCAACCACGAAACAATCCAAAGGAGCGTGACCGTTTTCTTCGCCCGGATGCGATTCGTAATAATTGAGAAACCTTCGTGCGCATCGACCAGTTCGACAATCGTCATGGCTCCCATCAAAAAGAAGAGAATTTGAGCGATCTCGGCAATGGCATGCGTCAACTGACCGTCGACAAGATACTCACGATTGAGATGCTCGGGATGTTCGGACCCCACTTTGGCAGAAAACCAACCCGGCACCATTTCAGTGGGAGTAAGTTTGTCCACGTCGAGCACATAGAGGGTCCAACACAGCACACCTATCAACAACGCCGATGCGGCTTTGTTGATATGCAGTGGATGTTCGAAAGCGATCGCCAAATATCCAATGACGAAGACAATGATGATGGCAGTTAGCATCCGATGGAAAACCTTGTTTTGGTAAAATATCTAGATAAGTTTGAGTTTTTTAACATACCCCGTTTGACGCGACGCCGTCGTCGTGATTTTCTTCAGCGAGTGTAACCACAACCACGGAGCGGTGTAGCAGACTAAATTTTTTCGACCAACGCAACGGCACTGTCAATACGTCGAAGTGTCGACTCTTTGCCAAGGAGCTCGCAATAGTCAAACAATCCAAGCCCGTTCGCTTTCCCAGATAACGCTAGCCTCAAAGCCGCAGCGATCGCCCCAAATTTTAAATTGCGGGCCTCCAGGAAAGCCTTCAGCTTCTCTTCGAGCATGGGGGCTGTGAAATCATCGCTTTGATGGAGTACCTCTCGAAACTCTCGCAACAAACCAACCGCGGCGGCATCTTGTTTGAGCTTCTTATCAAAAACAACGGGATCGAGAACGAGCTGGTCATCGGCCACAAAGAGTTCATCAAACTGCAAGATATCGCCGGCCACTTTAATGCGATCACCAGCCGCTTTCAAAACGCGTTGAATCTGGTCGGCGATATCGCATGACGGAGGAGTGCTCACCCATCCCGCTTTCTGCAAGTAGGGAAGAACGAGAGCCGTCTTCTTTTTCAGATCGAGCCCATTCATCCATCGTGTTTGAAAAGCTACCAATTTCTGCGGATCGAACGAGGCGGGCGACTTGTTGACGCGTTCGAGCGAGAAAACTCGAGTCGCTTCTTCGAGAGAGAAGTGTTCCGTCGAATCATCCAGCGACCACCCCAGCAATAGCAAGTAGTTGAGAACAGCCTCGGGCAAAAAGCCCATCGCTTGATAGAAATCGGTGACGACTGGGTTGAAGGACTCTTTCGACGTCTGAAGATTCATCCGCTTGGCGATCGTCGCACCATGTTCATTGAGCGCGGCAAAGTCCTTTTGCTTTAAGTATTGATCAAGCTTACGCTTGCTCAATTTGCTCGTGCCGCCTGGCTCAGCGACATACGGCAAGTGCGCATAGATTGGCAATTCATAACCAAGGCTCTTAGCAATAAAAATCTGTCGAGGTGTATTCGGAAGGTGCTCGACCGCGCGAACGACGTGAGTAATTCTAAATTCCGCGTCATCGACAACGCTGGCTAAGTGATACAAACAGGTCCCATCAGCTCGCTGAATCACATGGTCTGGTTCGCCAGCCCATTCGAACTCGACGTCACCACGTACCAAATCATGAAAGGCGCACTTGCCTTCACGAGGCATTTTCAAACGCACGACTGCTTGACGACCTTCCGCTTCAAAAGCTTTGGCTTGTTCGTCGGATTCAGCCATCCATTGGCGGTCGTAGACGAACGGTTGTTTGGCTTTCTCGGCCGCTTCGCGCAGAGCCAGCATCTCTTCCGTTCTAGCGTAGTCGCGATAAGCATGACCTGAGGCTAATAGCTTCGCCGCGGCGGCTTGATAGTTCGCCAGTCGCTTCGATTGAAAATAGGGAGCGTGCGGGCCATCGACTTCGGGCCCTTCGTCCCAATTCAATCCCAACCAGCGAAAGCCATCAAGAATGGGTTGCAACGCTTCTTGGACGTTCCGCTGAGCATCGGTGTCATCGATCCGCAGAATGAATTGGCCACCCGCCTGTTTGGCAAGCAGATAATTGAAGAGAGCCGTTCGCACCCCCCCAATATGCAAATAACCAGTGGGGCTTGGAGCAAAGCGAGTGCGGACCGACATGGAGAATGGACTTTAACGTTGAATGAATGGAAATGGAAGTTGATTGTTGCCGTTCACTTCGTGAAACATTGTTGCCGTTCACTCAGTGAAACGAAGCAACCTACGAACCGCCGCGATTTCCAATGACGCCCATTACCTTCACGGAGTGAAGGGCGACACTCCGTGCAATGTTGCGTGCGACATTGTCGTAAGGTGCGAAGGGCGATATTCCTAATTGGTCGGCTTTGCATTTTTGAAATCGCCAGCCGTGGCGATCGTCAATCCATCCGGATCGAAGTATTCGCTAATGGCTTCGTTGACGTCTTCCAAAGTAAGTTTTTTGATCTTCGCCTCAAAGTTCTGCGTGTATTCCATCGTTCGGCCAGCAAAGAGATTTTGGATCAATGCACTGCACAGTCCGGCATCGTTACTTCGAGCATTTTGTATCGACGCAAGAAAACCTTCTTTCGCCGACTTCAATTCCGCCTCCGTGATCCCTTTCGCAATGAGCTGCTTCATTTCTTCGTCGATTGCCGCCATTACCTTCTCGCGATTTGCCGGATTCGCAATGGCGTAAATCGTTAGGCTTGCGCGCTCGTCAATCGGATGGGCTGAAAAGCCTGAGCCGATGCCATAGGAAAGCCCCTCTTCCTGGCGCACCCGATTGGCAAGTCTTGACGAAAGGCCACCGCCACCAAAAACATAGTTTCCAATCGCTAACGCCGGGTACTTCGAATCTTCATCTCGCAATGCGTACTGTTGACTCGCATAGAAAACCGAATTGGCCTTGTCGGGCGTTTCAATCGTCTCCACATGCCGTTTCACTTTCGTGCTTGCTACAGTCCCAGCCCGATGATAGGCGGTCGCTGGCTTCCAATTGGCGAGCATGTTGTTGAGCTTTTCGACAATCAATTTTTCGTCAAAATCACCTACAACACTTACCTCACCGCTCGTTCCGCCGAGCAGTTTCTTGTAAAGCATGGCGATGTCTTCTACTTTGACTTTTCGGAAGTCCTCTAATTCTTCTTCGATTGACGGCTGATAGCGTAAATCGCCGCGTTTATATGGGTTTAAGGCTTTTTGAACGTAGGTGGGTGCGAGGGCTTGCGGATCGGAGAGCTGGCTCTCAATACTGACTATTTGCTCCGCCTTCAGGACTTCAAACTCTTTCTCGGGGAACGTTGGTTCTCGCAACATCGACTCAACAATGCCTAAGACCTCGACTAGGTTTTCACGTTTGGTTTGAATGCTAATTTCCAGCATTTGCGGACGACTGCCGAACGAGACCGATGCGACTAACTTGTCGAGTTTGTCTTTGATCTCCTGAAAACTGAATTTAGCTGTCCCGCGTTTCATCATGGCCCCGAGAAACTCGGCCGCCGTCGCTTTGCCGAAGAGACTTTTCTCGTCACCAAAGCGAAGCGTGATCATCATATTTACCGATGCACCACGAGTTCTCTTATTGAGGAAGCTGTAGGGGATCCCGGTACTTAGTTCGCCGCGCACAGTTCTTGCTTCCACGTTCTTCGGCGTCGGATCGAACTCCTCGCCTTCTTGAATGGGTTCGCGACCTTTGTAGTTTGCCAGCAGTTCTTTCAAATCCGTTCGTTCAGGGACTTCGATCCGCTCGGCTTTCTCGGCTGGGATAAACAAGCCAACCGTTCGATTGTTGCGAACCAAATACTTCTGCGCCACGGCTTGCACATCGGCGGCCGTGACTTTTTCGACGCGATCGCGGTACAAAAAGTAAAGCCGCCAGTCACCTTGGGCTGCCCACTCGGATAGTTGAATCGAGAGTTCAGAAGGATTGGCCGCACGAAGTTCGCGAGACTTCAGGATCGACGTCTTCGCCCGTTCAACCTCTTCATCTGTAATTGGTTTGTCGGACAGCTCTTCCAGTGTCTTTAAGAGTGCGATCCGTGCATCTTCAAGAACGCCGTCTTTCGGAACTTCCGCCATGAAGATCATCAGGCCTGGATCGTGAAGTGCGTAGCTACTTCCAAAGACGGAAGAGGCGATTTTGGTTTCTTTGAGACTCTCGTATAACCGCCCACCCGGTTCATCCGCTATGACGAAGGATAAAATTTGGGCGGCCGGAAAGCTGGGATCACTGCCGGCTGGAACGTGATACGCTGCACCAACCCACTGCGAGTCTCCAACGCGGCGGACAACCGTCGTTCGTTCGCCATCCTGAGCTGGCTCAACAGTATAAGTTCGAGTGACAGGTGTTTTCGGAGATTCGAGAACCCCAAAGTATTTTACAACCAGCTCAAGAGCCTGCTTTCGATCAAATTTTCCAGCCACCGTCAGCATGACGTTATCAGGCCGATAATATTTTTTGTAGAAAGCTCGAAGCGCGTTCACCGGCACCCGCTCAATATCACTTCGATTGCCAATGGTGTCTTTGCCATAATTGTGCCACTGAAAAGCGGCCGAAGTCATTCTCTGCTGAAGAACGCCTTGAGAATCATTTTCGCCGCTTTCGAATTCGCTGCGAACAACCGACATTTCGGTCGCAAGATCCTCTCCCTTGATGAAGCTGTTCACTAAACGGTCGGCTTCCAAGCGAATCGCAAACTCGAGGTTATCCCCTTCGGAGCGAAGCGTTTCGTAATAGTTGGTGCGGTCGTACCAAGTTGTGCCGTTGAACTTAGCCCCGCGCGTTTTGAGGACGTCCGGAATCTTCGGATGATTGGCTGTACCTTTGAAAAGCATATGCTCCAGCAGGTGAGCCATGCCGGCTTCACCGTACCCTTCGTGACGAGAACCGACGAAAACGGTCATATTCACGGTAACGATCGGTTTGCTCGCATCGGGAAACAGCAAGACTTGGAGGCCGTTTTCCAGACGATACTCTTCGATCCCTTCGATCGAATGAAGTTTTTGGGGGAGCTTATCCTCAGCTTGCACTACGACTCCTGACATAATTCCTAAGAACAAGCTGAACGACAGCGCGAACCGCTTCAAACTGAACATGGACAACCCTCGGGACCAGCTACAGCCGACCAGACAGAAGGAAACTTGCGAAAAAAGATCGACGATTACGATCATGGCTACCAGATTGTAGCGAAACCGACGCCGTTAGCCTATCGACCGTAATTTTGCCACGGCTGCGGGGGTACGGCGGTCAGCTCATTGCGCTGAGCCTCAGCCATGGGATTGGCAAATTCGCGGGGACGTCCGCCTACGATCGGCGGGCCAATGTCGTTGAGAGGGTAAGGATCAAAAGTTACGGCTCGGGCTTTTTGTCGATCCACGCTCCCTTGCCCAAAGGGTCCGCTTCCCCAGCGTGCCAATCCGCCGGAGCCACCTTGGCAGCCAATGGAGCACCCGCCAATCATCAAGAACGCTATGGCCCTGGTAAATCGCTTTTTCGACATCGGACAACTTTCCTCTGTGCCAGCAATAGTCGCCGAACTCGCATCCAAACTGTGAGCCTGAGGCGCTAGCCCAATGCCACCTACTTTTGTAGCGGAACAGCGCAAGCTGTCCGGTGTATTTCGTATTT
>JANOAI010000514.1:0-9934 GCA_031411055.1 Pirellulaceae bacterium | reverse complement strand
TTCGGTTTTGTCTGCAGACGGCACGCGGCTGCTACCCTATTTTTAATTGCATGCTTAGTGCTAACGATTTCGTCAATATTCATCGCAACCTCTTCAGCACGCGGTATTAGTTTCTACACATCTTTTACCATTCCAACCTTTACCCTCCTGCTTGAAGGTCTTGTAGCTTAGAGCCAAAGAATTTACTTGGTATTTGTCACCTCTCCCGCTTCCGGAAGAGGTCGGACGCAGTAGCGACCGGGTGAACTCCGGATAACGGTTCCTTTCGCTATACATGTGGTTTGTACGGTCAGAGACATGGTGCGAAATGTGGGCACCATCACATTGATGGTCTGATAGCGGCCAAGCTAGTGACTAGCTGCTTGGTTCAAAAAGTCCTAACCCTTAATGCCAAACTTACGCTTCGCGACCGACTGATGGAGTTGGCTCAAAATGAATCTCTAGGCGTTCGAAGCAAGTTGAATGGTCTCGGCTGGATAGAGATCCCAATACTTCTGAGGACAGGTGAACGGAAGGTGCGGCTCGCAATTGCTTGGGTTGCTCGTCTTTCGGCAGGGCTTTGAGCCGTTTAACGTAGTCGAGCGATGCTTGGCTAAACCAGTGCTTGTAGGGCTCGCCGTGATACCACGGTGGTTGGCTCCACGAATCAGGATCATCGCCGGGTTCGCGTTCACTGTGATGGAATATCTTTCCGAGCGATATTGTCGTGTATCCGTGATTCTTGAAATGTTGCGGCAGCGAAACGACGTCAGGCATATTTGGCCGCATAAAGTGCTAGTTGTCGAACACGCCGGTCGTGTCGGGCCTGGCCCCGTTCAACAAGCTGCTGCGCGAGGGATTGCAAACGGCAACCTGGCAATAGGCTCTCTCAAACAGCATCCCACGCGATGCAAGTCGGTCGATGTGCGGCGACTTCATATACGCAGCTCCGTAGCAACCAAGCTCTGGGCGAAGATCATCGACGGCGATGAAGAGCGCATTAAGCGGTTTAGCGGCAACTAACGAATGGGGAAAAATGATCGCTGAAAAGCAAACAACCAAAAGATGACGCATCGAAATCATGGTTTCGCCTCCTTGGACTGGGCTTCGCGGAGGCGTTGGACCTTCGGTTTAGAGCCTACGGCGAAGTTTGCTTGCGTTGAGCGAAGATGCAAGAGCAACTTGCCTCTCATCTCTCCGAGAATCACTTGGTGCTCGTTGTCTTTAGAAAGGTCGTTCATTTCGAACGGGTCTTTTTCGAGATCGAAGAGAAACTCGCGACTCTCGTCGGCCCAATACTTGTATCGAGGATCGCGGGCCATGATGCGAAGCGGTGGCGCGTCGCCAATTTCGCTGACCGCGACCGTACGCAAGCTCAACTTGGCACCCGAAGCGACTGGCATGAGCGACTGCGCGAAACGTCCTGGCGAAAGATTGCCACCGACTGCTTCGACGATGGTGGGATACACATCCATCATCTGCACCAAAGCCGGACTTCGACCAGCTTGGATGTGTCCAGGCCAGCGGGCAACGAGTGGTACTCTTACCGACTCTTCATAGAACCTGCCTTTGCTAAGCGACCCATGCGCACCCATCATTTCTCCGTGATCGGAGGTGAAAAGGAAAAGGGTATTATCCCAGGTTCCACGAGCTTTCATGGCATCGATGATTCGACCGACGCATTCGTCCACTAAAGCCATCTTACCCAAATAATTCGCGAGCATTTTCCGAGTTTGTGGATGGTCGAATTGACGACCTTCACGTTCGTATTGCTCAGGTACATTCGGGGGAAGCGTGAGCGTCGAAGGATCAAACATCGTCGCAAAGTCAACAGGAGCATCGAAAGGGGGATGAGGCGAATGCAAACTCAACACCAGGCATAGAGGCGAGTCCTTGGGTTGGGAACGAATGACGTTCAAAGCCAAACCGGTTGTAAAAGCATCGTGGTAGTCATCGAGGGACACGACGCTCGCGCGAGCTTCATATTGATTCGTCAAGTAGCGACCACGCAGGTCATCTGCGACCCTCTTGAGTAATCCGCGGCTACGCAGGTGACGTATGTATGGATTCGAACCTTGTTCTGAATCGGGTGGGCCAGGGATATCGGCAACTTGGTCCAAACCGAGTGCCGAGTAAAACGCTTCAAGTGTCGAATACTTCTCTTGCCAAGTTCGACCCGAGGTCCAATGCGTCTTTCCGATTTGCGCGGTCGTCAAGCCCGCGCCGCGAATATCGCGAAACATGGGAGCTTCGTCCGCGGGCGGACAGTATCCCTGCGCATTTCCCCACAATGCATGTCCACCGTTATGCGGATAGAGCCCCGTGATCAAGGAGACTCGCGCCGGCATACAAACAGGTGACGGCGTATAACACGCGTCAAAAATCATCCCCTCTTGAGCAATTCGATCGAGATGCGGCGTGCGGACCTCGCGATTATCCCAACTAACATAACGCGGGCTCCATTGGTCGGCGATGACGACAAGCACATCCGGTTGCTTTGCCGAAGTACTGTCGGCATGCCATATGTTCGCCAGTACGATCAGCGAGACGATGAAGAAATAGAAGTGGGACTGCATTGGTGTCACTTCGTGAGAAATGAGGTAATTGAACACTCTTGAACTCTATGGTATTGGCTGGAACTTCATTGCGAAGCCGATTTATCCAAAAAGTCGCACTTTCTGTGCGCTGCCTGTTGTAGGCAAAAGCACCCAATATATCCGTCGATTACAAGAAGAACCTGTCTTCGTTCTTTCGAGACTGCACAGAGTACGATCATTTTTCTCGGTGATAGGTTCGGACAACGCAGTCTTTTCGTGTTTGTGGAGGTTTCAAACTCAACCTGGCGTGTCAAGTCGGTGCGAGTTGGTCAAATCTACTTTGGGTCAGTGCTTTCGTCGAATGAGAGTTGATTGGGCGTCTGGGCATTGATTTTTGATCCGTTAACAACAGCTAGACCCGACAAGTGTTCGCTTGATCGGACTATGCTTTCCAATTATGCTCTTACGGTATTCATTATTTCCAAACTTTTTAGAGAACTCACAACTCGATCTGCGATTGCGGAGAGAGGCATCATCGTGTTCGGAAAATTCCTTCGCCATCGGTTTGCGGTCGCTCTATCTTTGGCCATGTTCAGTACCGGACAAGGTTTTTCCGCCCAAATTACCTGGAGCGGTGCAGGGGGGAATGCGAATTGGAGCATAGGTACCAACTGGGCCGGTATTGCGCCTGTGAACAATGATGCGATCATTTTTAATGGTAATAACAACTTGGTTACCAACAACGATATCCTGGGGCTGACGCTCGCGAATGGTACTACTCCGGCCTCGGCAATCGCATTCACGAATCAGACAACCGTTGGTGCGGGATCCTTTACACTGAACGGCAATCCGATTGTCCTGGGGGGGGGAATATATCAACGTCCGCGATTGCAAGCGGAACGCTTTCCGACACGATCGGCTTGGATCTGATTCTCAGCAACACGCGAACGATTACCTCCAACGGAGGTCACAGCCTGACGATCTCCGGGCTAATCAGTCAGAACGGGTCGGGGTTCGGAATTACGAAAGGTGGAGGAGCGACACTCACGCTCTCGAACGGGGCAAACTCGTTCAATGGCCCCGTATCCATAACCTCTGGAACGCTCACGGCAAGTTTTCTGGATGTGAGTGGAAGCAACAGTTCGATCGGGGCCGGGAACCAGATCAACATCGGAAATGCCGCCACGCGAGCGATTCTTAACTTTACCGGTTCTACCGCGCCGTCAGGGCCTATCAACCGTACGATTCAACTGGCAGGTACGACCGGTGGCGGCCATATCAACAACAACGGATCGGTTCCCTTGGTCTTCAACGGCCCGTTTATCGTGGCCAATACCGACAAAACCCTTCAGCTAGGCGGAAGCAACACGGGAGCAAACGACTTTCAAAGTGTGCTCGCCAATCCGGCTGTCGGAGTGCTCTCGATCTACAAGTCCGACGCCGGCACTTGGACGTTATCGGTAAACAACACTTACACTGGAGCCACGATCATCGACAACGGAATCGTCAACGTGTCGACGATTGCCGACGTGGGTTCCAGCAACCTTGGTCTCGGCACGAACTTCCGTATAGGTAATGTTGCTGCGAGCGGTAATCTAAACAACACCGGAACCAGCAGCACGACCGGACGCACGTTGACTATTGGGAACAACGGATTGACTCCGGCCGTCGGTGATACGGGAGGAGCCAGGATCAACAGTAACGGTTCCGGGCCGCTGGTTTTCACGGCCCCAAATTTCAACACCACTGATTTGGTAGGATCTTTGGCTCCGGCTCGCACCCTCACGCTTAGCGGTACGAACACAGGAGCCAACGAGATTCAGGGGGTCATCGCCGACGGTCTCAGTGGGACCATGGCAACCAACGTGTTAAAAACCGGCGCGGGCACTTGGATGCTCTCCGGGAACAACACCTACACCGGTACGACGTCGATCAGTGGTGGAACGCTCTTGGTCAACGGACGTATCTCAAGCAATGCGGCGGTCACGGTCCAAAACGCAAACTTGGGTGGCTTGGGCTCGATTCAAGCCAGCACGACGATTGCAACCGGCGGGCGATTGGCTCCCGGAAATAGTGCCGGCATCCTCACTTTCGATAGGAATTTAACGTTCTCAACCGGCAACAACGGGATCACGTGGGAGTTAAACGATAACACCTCAACCAATTCGGCGAATCCGAACGCGGTCTTTGATTCGATCGTTCTCGGTGGGGATTTGATCATCAAGGTCCCGACCGGTTTGAATTTGGATTTCGACAATCCAGCGGGTGTTCGTTGGAGTGATAATTTTTGGAACACGAGCCGAACAGGCATCGACGGCTGGTTGCTTTTCGATGTTGCCGGGACGACGTCGGGCTTTGCGAATCTAAGAATTGCAAACGCCAATTGGGCCGACTCCACGGGAGCGTTGTTCAGCTCCATGCGAAGCGGGGCCTCGTTTGGAACGGCGTTGGTAGGTCAGGATGTGTACTTAACTTACACGGCGTCGGCGATTCCCGAGCCGAACAGCTTGCTGATCACGCTGATTGGCATCGGCGGAATGCTCCGTTGTCGCCGAAGTCGAGCCCGTTGATCGCCGGATTCGAAAGTTTCAACGGCTTTGATTTCGAAATCGACTCTCAAGTGACTTGAAATGCCTTGCGAAGCGATTCGATGCTCTTGGGAACGGCTGTGTTGGGGTCTTCTTTGCCTTCCATTTCCAAAGCCACGAAACCGGTGTAGCCGACCTTCGCCAACATGCGGGCGATTCGGTCGTAGTCGAGATCGAGCGAATACCATTCGCCACCGCCATGGTAGGTTTTGGCCTGCACGTAGACTGTTTTGGGAGCGATAGCTTCGAGTTTCGTGTACGGGTCCTCGAGAAAGTTGCCGGTATCCATCAGCCCGCCGAGCCAAGGGGAAGAGATGCTGTTCAAGATACGCAACAGTCCTTCCGGAGTACGAGCGAGTCCCCAATGATTCTCGAGTGCAAGAACCACGCCGCATTCCTCCGCTTTGGCCAGACACCGTTCGATGCCGTCGATACACCACTTGAAACCTTCTTCCTCCGTGTGCCCCGGAAGGATCGGTTCGATGCCTCGGTTCTTCATCAGCTCGTCAAAGTCTTTCGATGTCCCCCATCGACCGGTATTGATGCGAATGGACGGACATCCCAATTCGTACGCAATTTCAATACACTTTTTGGTGTGTTCAACATTCTGAGCCAACATTTCCGGTTTGGGTTGAACAAAACTTTGGTGCGTCGATAAACAGCAGATACCTAAACCATTGCGGAACGCATGACGTCTGAGTTTGCGCAAATACGCTCTGCCTGATGCGTCGAGCGGGGCCAGTTCTTCGAGGTCCATCTGACGGTGAAGAATGTCGACCGCAGCAACTCCCAGTTCCGCTGCCTTATCCATCACGACTTCGATTGGAACTTTCTCGGTCCGAAAATGCCAATACGAATAGGTAGCGATTGCCAACTGAATTTTCTTACTCGGCGGACGGTCGGGGGCCGCCGCTGAACCAAGGTTGACGGCCGAGGTTGCGATCGGAGCAGCGATCGCGGTAGCTAGAAATTGACGACGATTGTTCATAAGTTCTCCAGAGCCGATCGCTCTACTTCCATTCTTCTTTGGTTAAAACACCGTTCTTGTCGCTATCCAAATTCGAAAATTGTTTCTCAAAGAACGAGCGGTACTCGTTCTTTGTAAGCTTACCGTCGGAGTCTCCATCACCGGCTCGTATCGCCGCGGCATTCGCAAATTCGCGGTTGTCGAGCTTGCCGCTCCGATCCTTGTCAAGCTGATCAAATACCGAGCCGTAATGCGCGATGTATTCTTTCGCAGAGATTGTACCGTTGGAATCGACATCAAGGCGAGCGAAGAGTTTTGCTTTCTGAGGCGATGATGGCTCGACGGGTGACGCGCCTGAAACACCTGAGGATTTGACTTTGGTCTCTTGATATTCGGAGCTGACGATCAAATCCCCGCACTGAGCATTCATAAACCAAGCCGTCGCCACTGACGGGAGTTTTGCTGTAGCCGTCCACACCGGTCCGTTGCGTTGGAGCGTAGCCGGCGTTTCGACCCATTTTCGGCTGCCGGTTGCTCCATCTTCCGTGGTGGTAACGAGTCGAGCTTGATCGATTTGTTGTTTTCCGACGATCGTCCATGTAACGTTGGCCTTGCCGTCGGAAGCACTCGCGCTGGACTGACTACACCACGGCTTGCCCGACGTCACGACCGATTCGGCAAAAGCGTACGATTCGTTGCGAGTCCAAGCCGGGCCATGGCCGTGTCGCATGCCGGGTACCAGCGAAATCATGCGTGGTCCCGCCGTTGCTCGATAGGACTCCGCTTGACAATCGAGCGGGAAATGCAGATCGCCGGGCCACGAGAACCAAAGCACCGGCATCTTGGCTCGACCAAGTCGATGTATCGGGTCCCAAACGTGTCGATAGAGTTCGTTGTCGTTGAGGGCTCTCCCATATTGATTCGGTACGTCGGCCAAATGACCACAACCGTAAGTCGGGATGGCGAAGGCAAAACGACTATCGATTCCAATCACGGTGCTGGTGATAACACCGCCCCATGAAACCCCCATCAACCCGACTTTATTTTGATCGACCTCGGGCAAGCTACGAAGCAACGAATTCGCCAAGATCGTATCCGCCACCGCGTGATACATCCATTGATCCGGCAGCGGCTGATCGCTGTCGCCGTAGATGCCGTTTCTCGCCGGTCCTGCCCAAGTATGTGATTTCCATCCCCCCTCACGGTTTGCAGACCCTTTCGGTAGCTCCTCGTCGGTTTGACCTTCAACGGCAATGCTGACGGCGGCGAAGCCATGGCCGTTCCACTTCTTCACCCAATCCTGAAAAGCCGTCCCGCCACCTCCGTGGACCAGTACGATTCCCGGGATTTTGCCTTCCGAATTCTTGAGCGATGATTGCTGAGGGACACCCAGCCAAGCAAAAACGCGAGTCGACTTTCCCTTCCAGGGAAGCCCTTCATAGTAGATCGCTCGAATGTTCTTATCTTCCGATGCAAAGCCTTCCGCCTGGTACGTCATCGGTGCTTTGGTTAGCTGCTCCATCGCAACTATTTGTTCGCTTATCTTGTTCCAGTCGCTGTTGAGCTGACGAGTATCATCTACCGGCTTGCTACCCAATTCGCTGTGCTTCGTCGTAGACTCTTGACCCGCCGTCTGAACGTCGCCCGAGTCCCAGCTAATTCTTGCCGTTCGTTGCTCCAGATCGACGCGAACCGAACAATGTTCGAACTCGCGAGTAAAAATCCAACTGTTGCCTTCACGGCTAGCCGATCCCTTGGGGGCTCCGAGTCGACGACGATACTCTGCGTAAGGAATGAGCTGTCCGTCATCGATGTTGTATCCCCAGCCGTAACAAAAGTAGGCATGTTTCTGAATGCCGATCAAAAAACATGCGAGCGGGAAGACAATATTCTGTCGAGCAACCGATTCGAGTTTCGTTTGTCCCTGACTTAGGAACTCCTCGTTCTGAAAGTTCGCATCGTGTCCCGGCCATGCTTTGTAGATCACGATCTTGCCCTGCTCGGCGCAGCTCTTGGCCATGCTCCAATACTTTACGATGTCTTCCTTATCCGCACTATTGAATTGATCGAAATGTTCGATCATGGACCCGTCACCATAAGGCGCGTAACGGACTCCTCCCTGAGCGTTGTCGTCGATATCACCGTCTTGAGATCGGAGGCCGTTGTAGATCAATAATCGTTTGGAGCCCATTTCGGTTCGAAGCTTCTTCATCATGTCGATAGTGGCCAGTGTCAAAGCCTCGGACTTGTCTACACCCCATCCGTCGACGAGCAAACTCCGGCGTTGGGCTTGCGATATAGCGTCCATATAGACACCGTCAAAATCAAATTCGCGCAGCGTGCCAGCCACCGTTTTCACCCACCATTCTCGCGTTTTGGCATTCAGCAAGTTGTACTGAAAAACAGGTGTCTCTCCCAACGTTGACTTGAGCAACGGTTCGCCGGTCTTGAGATCCCTCAGTGTCCAGTCTTGGGGGTGTGTTTCCGCAAAGTTTTTGTTGTACGAGGTAAACGGCCAGGCGATGAGCGTATTCCAATAGAAAAGAACCTTGGCATTCGGATTGGCCGTCTTCAGTCGCTTGGCATCGGCGGCGATAATACGCTCGGGATTCTTACGATCCGTATGCCAACCATGCGCCTTCTCCAAGCAAATAAAGTTGGAGAGTCCGGCGGCAAGCTGAATCTGCTCGTCCGTCATTTGACGATGGCTACCGAAATGCAGCATCACCGGAATCCGATCCCACGACCATGCCGGATAATGTTGCGAGCCTTCTTCCGCGCGACCGATTCCAACCATCGAAAAGAGAACCACCGCCGTCATGAGCGGCAATGCGATGAAAGAGATTCTTTTCCTATTCATAGTGCCGTCGCTGTGCAATGGATTCGAAAAACGCTATTTCGCTTGTAAGCGGTACTTGGAGACAAACAGCATTATAGCATTGTTTAGGGCACACCACTTTTGAGCAATTTGATGATAGCGGCATGTTGGGCGCATCCAACGGCGTCGAATTTCCCATTTCAAGTTCCGCGCTGGAGTCCAGGCTTCAGCCGCTCTTCCGCACGGCCCCACTTCACTCACCATTTCCAAAAGTCTAAAATCAGAAAAGTTAGTTCGAAGAACGCCTAAAGGCTGGACTCCAACAAACGCGAGGAAGGGGAACAGGACATGCCGCAAGATCCATCGAAAATGTACGTCTGGCGAAAGCTGACGACTCAACAACGTTCGGAAGTCCTTCAAGATCGACTTCAACATGGCCGCCCGGTACATAGTCTCTTCCACGTTACAAGCGACACGACGACCTACTATCTCATCTCCGCTGCCTGCTACGAACACAAGCCAATCATCGGTTCTCGCCCGGATCGCATAAGCCAATTTGAACTTGATTTCGTTGACGTGCTAAACCACGAATGCCAACAGATCTTTGCTTGGACGATCTTGCCGAATCATTATCATGGCCTTGTCGATGCCGTCGACGTGAAACGTCTATTGAAGGCGTTAGGAAAACTTCACGGTCGGAATTCCTTTTATTGGAACGGCCAAGACGGACTACGCGGGCGACAAGTCTGGTGCAACGCGGCCGAGACGGCGATGAAATCCGAAGGGCATTTTTATGCTTCGATCAATTACGTTTTGCGCAACGCCGTTTATCACGGTTACGTTGAGAAATGGATCGACTGGCCCTACTGTAATGCGGAATCGTATCTCGAAGCGATGGGCCGCGAGAAGGCCGAGCGAATCTGGAAGGCATATCCGCTCTACGACTACGGAAAGGACTGGGACCCTCCCGAGCTGTAAGCCCTTGTTGGAGTACAGCCTTTAGGCGCTCCTAAAATGAATGCCGACGAAGAGCGGCTAAAGCCTG
>JANOAI010000513.1:0-3659 GCA_031411055.1 Pirellulaceae bacterium | reverse complement strand
TGGCCCGTTTCCGTCCTCCGACAAAAGATATCCCGACAACAAATTCACCCATCCTAAAGCGGGCAACTGCCGCTCAACGGAAGCTTTACAATGAGCTACAACTTGCCAGCTAAAAAATCCGCTACGGCGTTGCCCTTTGGGGCTAGAGACTCTGAAATAACTGCGTTCCGGTGGCTTTGCCACCGGCATAGGTTGTTCCGGGCCTTCGGCCCTAAGGAAATGGCCAACTTCAAAAAGCGCAGGCGAGTGGCAGAGTTTGACCGATTGCTTGCGCGTTATTCAATCAACTGCCCGCAAGCGCTGTGCCATAGCTACTTTTGAATCTCGACGTCTAACTTGCTGTCGGATTCGAGCGAAATTGTGAGTTTCGCTCGCGCTAGTCCCGGGTCTGAAAACTCAATGATCAATCTTGCCTTGTCCTTCGAAAGTATTGTCTTCCCGGCATCCTTATCCATCGAGGTGGACGAGACTTTCCAGCCGCTGGCTTCAAGTAATTCTTGAATTGCTTGGGAGGCTTTTGGAGCGCCGCGAGCGCCCAAGCTTGTCTCGACCTTCTTGGCCGATTGCGATTCAATTTTAAGGTGCTTGGGAAGTACGACGATCACATCGACAGCCTTGATGGTTTGCATTTCGACTGCTGCACTTGAACTTGCATTCGCTTCTGCAATCGCCGCTTGCTCCGCCGATCGGACATGACCAGCCACATTTGATTTTGTTCCATCCTGGGCAATGGCCAATCCAAATTGCGAGCCCGTTTGGTTTCGGAATTGAATCCGACTCCAACCGTCGACGGAACCATTCTTGTTGTCTTCCTTTATCCATCCGCGATCTTTGAGTTCTTTTTCGTAGAAATCGACGAGTTCTGCGGTCGTTTTTTCACTCGTGAACTCGAATTTTCCGGCAGAATCCTCGCATTGAAGTGAGGAAACGGGAAAAGGAACTGGAAGATCAAACCAGAGTTGTTCTGATGTTACCTGTATGACCGTTTTTCCCTTGAGCGCCGCGGCTGAACGGACAGAAACCATGAGTCGAACCGCAGACTTGCGATAACAGTCGTATTCGTTGAACCGACCGAATTCTTCCCACCCACCTTCGATAAGTTTGGACCGAATCGAAACTTTGGCTTCTTCGGTTGATCCGGTTGCGTGAAAGACGGCAAGATTCGACGTGGCGTGCTGCAATGCCATATCTTTCGCAAACGGGAGATCGCGGAAGGAAACGTTCCCATGGTTCTTGAGCTTGATGATGGCGTAATTGACTCGTTGATCCGGACTGACGTTCAGCGAGAGGGCAAAGCCATTCTTCTTAAAATCAAGCGATGTGAACGCATCTGATAGTATACCACCTTCGACCTGGCTCCAACCATCGGACTTAAGCTGATCTACTACTTGGCGAGCGATCTCGCTGATATAGCCGAGGGCGACATAGCTTTGGTTTGCAACGTTTCGATATTCAAACTTAGGCTCGCCTCCGAAAGCTGGAAAAGTCGACAGGTCGACAACTTTTCTTGCCGCGTCGATGCCAGCTATATCCTCTCCTCTAACGAAATTTGTAAACAATATTCCTATGCCCGTGAGTATCACTCGCACCTGAGGCATGAGATTTCTGAGAATGAATTGTTTTCGATGGAGCATTTCGATAATCGCAGTCTTCACAAACGGATAGAACAGTACGCAGGTGGCGCGGGGCGAAGGCGCAGCAATCGATACCGACGTATTCTATGACAATGGAACCCATTTCGTTTAGATGACTTTCGACAGAAATCGAACAATTTCGGCGTTGAATACGATCGCATTCTCGATGGGTGGTAAATGCCCGGCGTCAGGGATCACGACAAGTTGCGAATGCGGAATTTTGTCGGCCATGCTTCTCATTTCCTCGGGCGTCGAGATCGCATCTTTCTCGCCCACAATCAGTAGGGACGGAACTCTGATTTCGGACAATCGAGCCGTGAAATCGGCTCGATCCGCCATCGCATTCTGAGCCGCATGAATTGTCGTGGATGGGACTTTCATCATCGTTTCGAAGAGCCGTTGGACGACTAGCGGTTTGTGAACTCGAGACGTTTCACACAGCAGTTTGTCGAGCATCGGCTTGACGACAACCTCGGTCCCTTCTCGTAGCGCTCGATCCGCAATCGACTTCCGAAGTGCAACACCTTCGACCGTATCGGCCGCAGCGCGCGTGTCGCAAAGGATCATTGCTTTCACTCGATTGGGATACCGTTTCCAAAACTCCAAAGCAACATAGCCACCCATCGATAGCCCACAAATCACCACTGGATCGAAAATTTTATGATGATTTAAAAACTGAGCGCATTCCTCCGCGTAGCTGGCCATCGAACATGCGGTTTGGCCTGGCTGAAAGTTTGCCCCGTCGTTGGAAGAATTCCTACCAAATCCGGCGAGGTCGATGGCCAGGGGACGGACTTCCGGAGGCAACGATTGAAGTTGGTTTTCCCACATCGTGCTATCCAATGGGTAGCCATGTATAAATAGGAGGTACGTTGTTTCTGCCGAACAATTCGCCAATTGATTTACTGTCATTGGGCAAGGAAATCCAAAAAGTTAAGGTAATGAAAAAATGTTGCGAGCAGAACCTCGATTATGCGGGGAATAGAAACCCTGCGACCGAGGAAGCAAACATTGGGTAGTGTCTAAATAACCGTGCGCGATTGTCTCGATAGGGATGAAAACCAGCAAATCCTCGGTTGTGTGATCACCCTCTCCCGGCCGCTACCGCGTCCGACCTCTCCCAATGGGAGAGGTTACCATGAATTTCGACGAAATCGATAGATTTTTCAGGCTTCACAATCGCGCACGGCTATTTAGAACGCTAAGCATTGACTTGCGGCTCGCCGCACGCAATCCCTTCCATCGGAGTCCGGTTTTGGGGATTTTACGGAGTTTGATTGAAAAAATATTAATATTTTTTCTCGTTCGCTCGGCATCGTTAACTTTCATCGGTTACTTTTTTTATGCGTAATCTCAAGCCTTTGAGTATGCATCCGGAACGGTAAGAACGAGTTACGACATGGCGGCAATTGCAAGAAACGAAAAAGTAGCTGCTGGACGATTGAATCTGATTCCGATCAGTTTTTCGACTCTCGTACCGGGGTCGAGACTTGGGCTCGATATCTACATTCTTGGTAGCGACGGGGCGGAGCCGATTCTTTACAGCTCACGGGATGAAGAACTGGATTCCAAGAAACTCAGAGACATCTTCAGGAAGGGGGCTGTTGTACCCTATATCGATGCATCGAGCCATCAAGCCTATCAGGAATACCTGCGCACTCATTGGGAGCGGATCGTAGCCGACGAAGATCTCCCGATACAGTCCCGCGTCACGGTATTGAGCGAAGTCTCGCGTGATGTTTTACGGCAGGCCTTTCGCGACGGAAACACGGATAAGATCGTTCAGAATAGTCTGTTTCTGAGCAAGGGTATTACACAAGTCATGGGCAACGATGCCGCCGTCTATCGAGAGCTCAAGAATATCTTGCATCACGACTACGCGACTTTTACACACTCCGTCAATGTGGCTCGATCTGCCATTCATAATGCGTTCCTTCGCTTCGGCTTGTATGTGGTGTACAAAGTAGTGAACTGTGATTGGCTCTTATTGTTTATTTATCGGCTCATTGGACTGGGGTTTCGTCA
>JANOAI010000512.1:0-10393 GCA_031411055.1 Pirellulaceae bacterium | reverse complement strand
CGATTCTCCGCCTCGCCCTCCGACCCCACGCCTTCGGCGTTGGGTCGGAGGGCGAGGTGGGCACTGCGAGTGGAGGAGGTTTTCTAGCCGTCCGCCGTTGGCTTCGACGAGACGAGCTCGTCGGGGGCCAGGGAATGCGTTAGCGGAAATTTCTAGCCGTCCGCCGTAGGCTTCGACGAGACGAGCTCGTCGGGGGCGAGGGAATGCGTTAGCGGAAATTTCTAGCCGTCCGCCTTTGGCTTCGACGAGACGAGCTCGTCGGGGGCCAGGGAATGCTTTAGCGGAAAGTGGGAAAGCCTCCAAGGCCGTTGAGTTCTCACGAAGAACAAGAATTGTGCACGCAAAGGAAAGCAGGGTGGGAAAACGATAACCTACGCAAGAACTCGCCTTGGTGGTCTAGCAATTCCGAGTTGCGGCACCTCGTGCTTGGTGCCACCTTAAAATTAGGGGTGAGTTGAACCGGTACGACGGACTTTCAGTCCGTCGGTGCCAGCGTTTGTCGACGGACTGGAGACGGTAATGCTTCAAAAATCAGCTATGACGAAGCAGCCGTTCTGAACTCACGAGCCGGGTCTTTGGCGGGGTTTTTCAGAACAATCGGTGCAACCGGCACGATTTTACCAATGATTTCAGCACTACTCTGTGCCGAAAACGCTTCTCGTGGACCGATTTGACGTAGGGTTTCCAAAGGCGAGCCGCTTATTCAGAGCGATAGGCCCATGCGCTTCATTATTGACAATCCTCTTCTTCCGTTGAGCATTCCATGTCTGCAGCTACGCTAGAACTTCCAAAAACGGAACGCAACGAATCATCGATAGCGAGCCACGCGGGCGCGGCGTTCTTTTGTGAACAAATTGTTGCGCAAGGTTTAAAAATCGAGGCCTCAACCGACGTTTTGGTCGCTGGATGTGGGGCCGGGCACGAAGCGATAGCGATCGCTGAAAAGCTTGGCTGTCACGTGGAAGCAGTCGACGTGGAAGACTTTGTCGAACCCTCGTATCACGAGCAGTCGCAAGTCATTTTCCAAGTCGCGAGCGTTTGCGAACTTCCCTTTGACGATCAGCAATTCGACGCCGTCTTTTACCACCATGTGATTGAGCATGTCGACGCTCCAGCCAAGAGTCTGGTTGAGTTGGCACGCGTTCTCAAGCCAAATGGCTGGTTATTCATTGGAACCCCGAATCGACATCGCTTGATTAGTTCGATTGGGGCTCACAAGCAGTCTGAATGGGAAGCCACCTTTGCCAACAAGCTCTCCGATAACATCCGTGACTGGAAAGATCGTTTTACCGGAAAGTTTCGAAACGAACTCGGAGCACATGCTGGCTTTAGTCGCAATGAGCTGGATGAAATGCTCGCGAAGCATTTTGAAAGTCGGCTTTGGCTAACGGAACAATATCTCCGGTTCAAGTACGCCGCTTCCCGCGCGGCTGGCGTCCTACCGTTGGTTACCAATCCTGTAACGAGTTGGTTCGCAGCACCATCCATTTACGTTCTCTGCAAGCGAAGCTAGCGATTTTTCACACCTTAGACTCAGGTTGCGCTGAATCTGTACGACGGACTTCTAGCCCGTCGTTGCCAACGTTTGTCGACGGACTAGAAGTCCGTCGTACCCGAAATGAAGTCCGTCGTACCCTAATAATTAGCGGTGACGAAGCACGAACTCGACTATTGACCGCCCTCAGTTCGTTTTGACCACCAGGGCAATTGGACACCGCCGTCCATCGTCATGGTACTTCCCGTCATGTACGACGCTTCGTTGCTCAAGGTAAAGCAAATCCCATGAGCCATCTCTTCGGAGCTACCCAGTCGACCAAGTGGTAACGCTTTCGCACCTTCGCGAAGCTGGTCCTCCGTGAAGAACTTTCTTTCACCTGGGGTATCAATCCAGCCAGGATGGAAAATATTCACGCGAATGCCGTACTTCACCAGTTCGATCGCAGCGGTGCGAGCCATATGATCGATGGCGGCTTTCGACATGTTGTAGGCCATGGCTGTTGGGAATGGGACCAAGGCGTGCGGGGAACTGACAATGGTGATCGCACCCCCAGTCCCTTGTTTGACCATTTGTTGCGAAGAGGCTCGGAGTCCGTAAAAGGCTCCCCACATCGAGATATCGACGGTTTTTCGAAAGCCTTCCATATCGGCATCGATCATCAGCTTTCGATCGCTGTATGCAGCGTTGGATACGAAGACATCGAGGCTCCCAAAGGCATCGACGGTCTGCTGAACCATGGCTTCGACCCCATGTTGGTCGGAAACATCGCAAGCCACCACAATGGCTCGTCGACCAAGTTTTTCGATTTCGCGGACAACTTCGTCGGCTTCAGTGCGGCTCGAACTGCAATTGATCGTCACATTGGCTCCTCCGCGAGCGAGTTCCAATGCGACGGCGCGGCCAATTCCCTTTGACGAGCCAGTGACCAAGGCGTTTTTGCCTTCGAACGAATAGTGCATTTCTAAATGGACTTTCCAGCGATATTGAATTGAGGACATCGAGTGGTCTCTATAATACCCGCCATGTTATACTTTCGGGATGGAACAACATGTTTTTTTAGTTGGCTATCGCGGAAGCGGAAAAACCAGCGTCGGTCGCGAGCTTGCAGACCGGCTTGGGCTTCCCGTTATTGATAGCGATGCGATGGTCGAAGATGCGGCTGGAAAAACGATTCGGGAGATCTTTTCGGAGGTCGGGGAGAGTGGTTTTCGAGATCTTGAAAGCAAAGCCATTCTTCAAATCGTGAGCTCCAAAACTCCGCACATTATTTCGCTGGGGGGTGGAGCGATCCTCCGCCCCGAGAATCGCCAAACCATTCGACAGCATGGAGTAACGATTTGGTTGCAAGCTTCCCCGGAACTGCTGAACGCAAGAATTAACGGCGATTCGACGACCGCCGATCGACGTCCCGCATTGACCTCGCTCGTCGGTCACGATGAAATTGTAAAGCTACTTGTAGTACGAGAACCGCTCTATCGAGACGTTGCAACCTGGATTGTGGAGACCGATGGGAGGGACATTGATTCCATTGCAGTTGAAATCTCCGAGAAGGTCCTCGAACATCAACGCCTTACTCAAGAAAAGAAAGCTGTATAGATGTTTGCGCTATGGATGGCGGCTTCGATCGAACTGAGAATTTTGGTTGTCGGACTAATCGGTTTCGGCTTTGGACCACTCATTAATTGGGCGATTTATAACGCAGCTTATTTTCCACGTCCCATTAGCCCTTGGAGACGAACAAGGTATCAACCTTTAGCTCGATCGTCGAATCAAATCGATGAACTGATTCGTTCGACGTCGTCGATCAATTCGCGTCACCTTCCGATCGCAGGTTGGCTAACACTTCGAAATGAGTCAAACATTCACGGGGCGGGGTTCTGGATTCGGCCAATGCTGATCGAACTTCTCTTTCCGATTTTTGTGGGTTGGCTTTACTGGTTCGAGACGACGGGCGGACTGCTGCCGAGACTGGCGTTGCCCGCTGGGGTGGCCATTCAAGGTTGGCTACATCTACAGTTTGTATCGCATGCGATTTTGATTTTGCTTATGTGCATTGCGACGTTTATCGATTTCGATGAAAAGACAATTCCCGATTGGATTACGGTTCCTGGAACGATTTTGGGATTATTGGGTTCGACACTTAGCCAACAATGGCACCTGCCGATCGATCTAACGCATCCGTTAGAAACCGCTTGGCCAGCCGCTTTGACTCACGATGCCCCGCGAAACTTCCTTACTTATCAGGGTCTGATTGCCTGGGTGATTGGAGTCAGTTGTTTTACATTGTGGTGTGTTGGGTTAGCCGATCGCCGATGGATCATGAGACGCGGATTGTCGAAAGCCTGGATTTATTTCTGGGCGACACTGTTTCGCAATCCTTCCTGGAAGCTCATTCTATTCATCTGGGGCGTTGGTATGGCCGTTCTGTCAGCGGCTTTAACACAGTCGAGTCCCCTGGTTCAACAATCGCTCCTATCGAGTCTGATCGGGATGGCGATTGGCGGTTTCACCGTATGGATCGTACGATGGATTGCTGGTCTGGCGATTGGGATGGAAGCTCTTGGATTCGGTGATGTGACGTTGATGGCGATGGTGGGTGCCTTTTTGGGATGGCAACCAGCGGTGATCGCATTCTTTGTGTCACCGATGCTTGCCATCGTATTCGTCTTGATTCGCTACTGTATCACCGGCGACAATCAGACTCCTTTCGGCCCCTATCTTTGCGCTGGGGTTTTGGTCACGATCTTGGGATGGGATCGAATTTGGAATCAGTATTTTCAAGATCTACTCTATGTCGTCGGGCCATTCCTTTTTCAAATTCTTTTTGCAGCCTTGCTCCTCATGGGCGCCATGCTTTGGATTTGGCGACTGGTAAAGCAAACGTTATTGCAGCGATCATGAGTAGTCCATCGCTGGACGAATTAGCATCACAATTCGTCGGACGTTATGGCGTCGTAATCGTTCGGTCGGACGGCAAGCTGATTATCCGGCGAAGATGGTTTCCGAGTTGGCCAAGCCTTTGGGATCAGTGGCTCGACAATCGTTGGCGGCGACTACCCTCCCGTTGCGTAAAGTTATACTTCAATCAACCAAGAAGTTGTCCCGGCTTTTTAGTTCTAGCCTATGCTCAAGCAGGTCCTGATACGAAACCATCGTCTTTACAATTGGGTCTATCATCGCTTGACGCTATTGCTCGAAAACGAAATCTGCGAGCGATTGTTTGTCATGCGACAAATAAGAAACTTACCGATCGAGTGATGCGGTACTTTGGTTACGAGCGACACGCGGCAAATCTTCGAGGACGGCACTATATTCGCCGCATCCGTTAGAACGTCTTTCAATATCCAAGTAGTCGTTCGACTGTCCAAAATTCTGCTGCAAGGCGTAGCCTTATCGACAACTGGTAGGACAAGCGAGTGGTTTTGGTATCGGCGCGTTATACTAATTAGCAAGCTAACGCCGTTTAGAAAACGCAGCCTGATCAGCATTTCTTGTCAACAGGAAAACAACTACAATCATCGTCACTTCGTTGATGGACTCAAGAGTTAAATGCAGTTGCAGGGATGTGAAATGAGAGCGAGATATGGACGACGGCACCTATGGATAGGTAGCCTGTGCTTGGCCATCGTATCGTGTGACGTCGCGATAGCCGAGCTGATATTCGAAAAAGGGGGCGGAACGACTTTGCTAAGCCTGCCGAATGGAGGAGCGGGATTTATTGACGATGATACGACCCACACCATCAATCTTGGAACATCATTCGGCGGACGATTCTATGGCGTGCCGGTCAACTCCATTGGCAATCCGACGGGCACGATAGACGTGGCAGAAAACGGCAATTTAAATTTTAGTGGCGACGGATCGTTTTTTCCTTCATCGCCCCTATCCCCCGTTGTTCCGCGGATTGCTCCGCTTTGGGACGATGTCATTCTCTTGGAGGGATTCAACAGTCGCATCGCCAACTACTCAGAACCGGGTCAGTATCTCGCAGTCGGCTGGGAGAATGTATTAATGCATCTCAACTCGCAAGTTTCTCCGGTGCCTCGAACTTCATTTCAGGCAGTTTTGTTCGAGGCAGACACCGTGTTTCGCGGGTATTCTTTTTTGAAAGATGACATCGCTTTTGGCTATGAGGGGGCGGGAGCATTCAATAACCGCTTCGGCAATCTGGATTCTTTGGTCGGCGTCACAAACGGCCCGAGCAATTTCTCGCCCCTTCCTGGATCTATCAATGGAAGAATCGTAACCGACCACGCCTCATCGCCTGCCGATGACGCTCAAATTGCAAACTCGGCGTTGCTCTCGAATCTGCTTGCGTGGGAAGATCGCAGTTTCCTTCTCTTTCGTCCGAAAGCCAATCCTACCGAAGGCTATGTGTCGTCGAAAGAGTTTTTTCCGGTGGCGGTTCCTGAGCCCACCACGGCCATCGCCATGACCTTCGGGTTACTTGGATACATGCAATGGCGTCGCCGAAGAAAGCCAAGTCAAAGATCTATTTCTTCGCGCTCACGGCGTTCTCGAGGTCGGTGACCTTAAAATTCTGCTCCATGCGGATAGGCTCGCCGTCTTGTTGCAACTCGCAACGTAAGACGTATTCGTCCGGGGGCAAGTTTCCTTCAAGTCGAAACTCAAGCTTGCTGCTCTTGCCGGGCATCAACCATTTTCCGAAGCCCGATGGAATCACGGTTGGCCTTCCCTTGCTATCGAAGATCGTTAAGCGAGCTTGGAGTGGCAAGTGCGTCGTTCCCAAGTTTTGGACAGTCGTATAGAACCCTGGATACTCGCCAACTGGATCCCATACGATGGGTGATAGGGTGATCTTGGTTGGTTCAAGTTTCTTCAAGAGGATTGCCAGCGGCAAACTATGCGAAGCGGTGAAGTCTTGTTTATCTGACTTGGATTCTACTTGAATGAAGCCATAATCAGCGGGCTTGTCTCCGGTCGGCTGGCTTCGAAGGGTAAGCGAGACTTTTCGATTGCTATTGGGAGCGAGTTGCACTTCGGTTGGTTGCATGAGCACTAGGCTATTCTCCAAGCCATCCGAAGTCATCGCCTTTAAGTGAATCGTTTTCGTATCCTGGCCGCTGTTGGTAAGTTGAACCGTGGCTCGGCGCGTTCCACCGCGCAGTTGCGAGAGTTCTAGCTGTGCTGGCGATACTTGCAAGCTGCCGCCAACTTGAGCGATAAGGACTTCTTGAGCAGGAAAGTCAGCGGCATTCACTTCGATCGATTCTGTCTTGCGATGAACGACTTGGCCATCGACGGACAATTCGAGATCAACGTAGTATCGGCCGCCGGCGATGGCTTCTGGCAAAAGCTCTTCCATGCGAATTCGGCTTTCTGAGAGGATACGACTGTTGTAACGCGTTTCATCCTGCACCGATGCACGCGAAGGGGTCACCAGTCGCAACGGCTTCGACGAACGGTCGCTGGCCGACTTTCGAATTCGGGCTCGGGCTTCGAATTCAAACGGCGAACCAGAAGGGTTGGTTACAATCGCTTGAAGACGCGGACGACCTTCGAACGAAACCATCTTGACGCTTTCGACGGCGAGCTTGTTGCCGCTATCTCCACGAGCACTTTCGGAAACAAGGTCGAGTCGTAACAAGTATTGAGTAATGAATCGAACCCCGGCTGAGGTGGCAGGTGTTCCATCAGGATTGGTTCGAGTCGGGAGCTCAGGCCCCTTTCCAACATCTTTCACCAAGATCCCGAGGGAATGGAATTTACCCGTCCCCTTCGGTATTTTCACCACACCTTCAATGGTGGTAGCCACATTGGCTCGGGCTGTAAACTTGGGCGGAGTCAATAGCTGTATTAAGTCTGCTTGTATGGAACTTTCCTCGTAATAAATCTGACCGGTTAATTCTTGTCGGAGCCCGATTGCGGCAACCTCAAGATCAGCGTCTTTGTTGCGAGGTTCAATTTTAAATGCAAAGGGGAGGACTTCGTTTTCGCGTCCTGAAAGTCGATGGGACAGTGGCTCAATCGAAAACGTGGGCGAGAATGTCTCGGTCACAGAAATCTCGCGATTGGACTGGGTCGTATTGCTGTTCGCGGCAACAGGACGCGCGGTTTTGGATTTCGATTCTTGTGCTGACGATTCTTGTGCAGCGACGCTTCCAAGAACCACCACAAGAGCCAAAGCGAATTGCCCGATTCGACCCAACAACGGTTTACGAGCGGATGGCGTTTTGAATGGAAATTGGCCTGGGCAGACAATAATTGTGTACTGAGTCATGGTTTCGGATACTTAACGATTGCAATACGGCTCGGCGGGGACGATACGTGGGGAAATGAAAATCGCTACTTCTGCATCCTGCTTTTGTTTGTCGACAGTCTTGAATATGTTTCCAATAATCGGTATTCGACTGAAGCCAGGGACCTTCGTAACTCGATCGACTGACTGACTTTGGACCAGTCCGCCGATCACAATGGTATGACCGTCGCGAACGTTAACGTTCGTTTTGACGACTCGACGATTGATGATCGGAAATGAATTCGAGGATGTATCAGAACCGGTTTCGCTACCTCGAATATCCTCACTGACCTCGGCTTTGCTGATATCAACAGCAACCATATCACCGTGAACACGTGGAGTGATCTCTAGGCTGATTCCAGACTCGACTTTCTGAACATCCTGGCGGAACAATACGCTACTACTCGAGGGTTGCAAACTGAAAAAGGCTTCTCGATTGAGAGAAATCGAAGCTTTTTCGCCGTCTTTCGTAGTCACCCGGGGGGCCGCTCGTATCGTAATGTAGCCTTCTTTGACCAAAAGTTTCAGCATGGCGGAAGTAACAGCAAAATCGGCAAAGGTGTTATCAATCCCATTCGGGCTGGCAGCTCCAGAGAAAGATAAACCCGACATGCCAAGTTTGAGGGAGTCGCTCCCGTTCACGCCAACAACGTGCCCCCAATCGAGCCCAAAGCGAAAGCCACAATCGGGAGAGGTAACACAGACAATGGCTTCCAGCTCCACTTGAGGAACGGGTTGATCCAGTTCACGGAACCTTACGAGAATGTCTTCGCGAATCTGCTGCGGGGCGTCGACAATGACAATGTTTCGCTCGACCGAAGGATGCAAATAAGGTTTGAATCGAGGAGGCAACAACGCCACCAGTTGAGTCACCGGGTGGAATCGCGGTGAATATTGACTTCGCTGCGAAACGTAGGAGAAAAGAGGCGAATCTGGCTCCGGCGGGGCGATCACATATTTGTCTTCAACCTTTGCGTAAACGAGTCCTAGCGGCATTAAGATCTTCTTCAAGGCATTTTCGAAGGTCTCGTTTTCGATTTGAGCACTTGTGACGCCACCTACGGTTTCATCGACAATGACAGTGACTCCCGCTAAACCTGCAAGAATTTGGACCGCTTCGCGTATATCGGTCTGTTCGAAGATCTCCGACACGCCTTTGGTAGCCAACGGTTGTTGAAACGAGGCTGGTTCGATCGGTAGCATTTCCGGTCGCAGCAGGGCAGGGTTTGGTTCAACCGGGACCATCGGCTGCATCAGTTCGCCTGAAAGTGGGATCTCGCCAGTCGGCACCGGCATCGCGACCTTCGAAGGAAAACAGGGTTGAACAACGTCTGGTCGCCGTGCCGCGGAATCGACGGCTTCTTGATAAAGATCGGAAACCGACTTTCGCTCAATACGATCGTGAATACGACATCCCAACAAGCCCAGCACCAATATCGCGAGCAAGCTTGATCGACGGAATAAAGTCAAGGAATCGTAGTTCGAACTATTCAATCGATTGTTGGCTTGAGGGGAAAGGCGCGTGAAAAAACGAGAGCGGTTTAAAGGGAATAGCAGTTGGAAAAAATTACGGCAACCCGAGAAAGCTTTGCTATCATTCAGCGACTATAGAAAGCAAAAACCCCCTCCGTGGACGTCTCCACGAAGGGGGTTCTAGAATCTGGCTAACGTCCGAAAACTTCAAACGCTTGCAAACCACTTATTAGTTGGCAGCAACAGTTCCAGTTACGGTGGTGCTGTATGCACCAGCCGCGAACTCACCGAATGCACCGGTGACAAAGCTGACGGTCAAATTCATGTTGGCTCGACCAACACCGTTGCTCGTTGCGATCACTTCGGCGACGTTGTCACCACTCAGGTGATTCGAGATGTCGCTAGCGGTCGTGACGGTCCAAGCAGCAGGACCTGCCGTTGTGCCAACAGCCAAATCGAGCTTTGTGTCACGCTTCATGCTTGGGATCGTTGCATGAGTGAATGGAGTGGCCGTCGCGAACTTTACGTTGACGCCGTTAACGGCGTTGCCTTTAACAACCCAAGTCTGAGAAGGAAAGGCATTGTTGTTATCGGTTTGATCGTGAGTAATCGTTGCCGCTGATGGAGCAACAATGCTGACAGCCGTTGGAACGTTTACCGTAAAGGTTTGCGTGCCAGTCGTCTGTGCAAAAGCTGAAACTTGAGCAAACGAAACAACGATAGCGATCGCCAAAAGGCGAAGAGAAATTTTTAACATTTGGGGGACTCTAATCTGTTTACATGGGGATTTGAACAACTGAGCATCACAACAGCGTTCTGCTCAGTGATACACATCGCTAACAACACAAATCGATCGCCGTAACATCCCGGCATCGCATCGTGAGGCTCTCGTTTCCAGGTCGATGTTTACGTGGATTCAAGAGATAGCTTTGCGGTTTTTGTCACTCTTGCGTGGTGGGGATAACGCCCTTGTGACTCCGAACTATAGGTTGCGACTGGCCTCGTGCAAAAAATTTCGAGATTTTTTCTAAAGTCGAAAAAGGAGGTGTTTTGCCAGGTTTTTTTAAGAAAAACCGCCCCTACTTCGGAGAACCGATGGCTGTGCCCCCCCATTAAGAGAACATACAGCTTACGAGTTACCTCACCCGCGTCTTCGTGGGAGA
>JANOAI010000511.1:0-24729 GCA_031411055.1 Pirellulaceae bacterium | reverse complement strand
GCCACTCGACGGCGGGTTGCCGAACATCGCCGATGGTGCAGTCATCGGCGGCATCGGCCTTTCCGACGGGACAAGCGCACAAGATGGTCAAGTTGCCCAAGCCGGCTTGGCTTCCCTAGCGAGCTAACACTGATTACATGCAACAGGTCATGTTCCCGAATCGTGCTAAGCCTGAGGGCGAAACATCGCTGCCGGTGGTTTAAACCCTTAGACGCATGAACGACCAAGTGAGTTTCTTGTCGACAGCGGGAAACTATTGGAGGGCGCGACGTGTTCGACTTACGGAATCGAACTACTGCGAAAAACGCGGATCATGTTCTCGCCAAGTACTTTGCGAATCACTGCGTCGAATTGACTTCGTTGGACCATGCCCACGGTAAAGAGAGGCTAATTGGTCCATGACAAGCTTTCGACGGCGGTTGTCGATTCGTGAAAGTCAAATGGTGACCACAAGCTTTCCCAACGAGTTGTTTCTGAGCCATTGCGAGGACGGGCTGAGATTTTATTGCGTTCCGTCGATTCGTTGCGAGAAACATACGCCACATTTGTTCCAATCGCGTCATGATCTTCGCAAACGTTTTCAATGCGTAGTCGATATGGTGAAGCATGGCATTGATGTCCCCTTTGCCACCCAGGAATTTGGGAATACAGCCAATTCCAAGCAGACCGCCTGAATCGCAAATGGCTTTGATGATTTCATCTGGCTTTCCAAGATAGTGCTTGTGCAACGTAGCACAGGCGGTATGGCTTGCAACCATCGGTTTCTTCGAAGCCTTGGCTGCCTCGAGACTGGTGCGCCAGCCAGAGTGGGCAACGTCGACAATGATTCCCAACCGATTCATTTCGGCAATGGCCGTGCGGCCGAAATCGCTCAATCCCCCATCGTCCCCTTCTTCGCCCGCATTTTGAAAGATGATGGATCTCAAAACACGCCCGAACCACCGTTTGTGGTTATCGATTGCGGATTGGGTGAAGGGTGAGACGAGATGCGAGATCACTTGCTGGGTGTCTGTTTTAACCTTGTGGCAGACTGAACGGCATGTTCGCGCGGCTGTGCATCGATTTCGTCGAAGGCATTCTTGAGCCGCTCGACGATGTCGGCATGTTGGGCGGCCACGTCGTGTTGCTCGCCGGGATCATTTTGCAAATCAAAAAGCTGCATTGGTCCGGGAGCAACGCCGGTCATGAGGCCGGGAATCTGGTCCGGCGTCGCCTGCTCGTAAGGGGCGAGGATCGTGACGCCGTCGGGAGCACGTGGATCGGTTTTGTGGTCCCCTGGCTTGTAGCTGGCGACAAGTCCGATGCCTGGCTTGAGCACATGCAGCTTCCAACGCGCATCACGCACAGTCGCAAGTTTGGACGCCTGTTGGCCAAAGATAACTTCGTGCGGGCTTTTCGCAGTACTTGTGAACAGCGGAAGGATGTCACGCCCGTCAATCACCAACTCCATGCGTGGTACGACGTTGGCGACTTTCAGCGACGTAGCAAACAAGTCCATCATCACTGCGGGCTCAGCACTGAGATGGCCCGCTGGAATTTTTCCTGGCCACCACGCGATGCACGGGACACGATAGCCGCCTTCGTAGGAACTGCTCTTCATACCTCGCAACCCGCCTGTGCTTCCACCAAAGGTTGCGCCATTATCACTCGTGAACATTACGATCGTATCTTTAGCAATTCCGAGCGACTTTAGCTTTGAAAGGACCTCGCCAACCCCCCAGTCGAGTTCCGCCACCGCATCGCCATAGAGTCCTGCGCCGCTCTTCTTGTAGAACGCATCCGAAGCGGCGAGCGGCTTGTGGGGCATTGCGTGAGGAATGTAGAGGAAAAATGGCCCCGCTTTCTTTCGCTCGATGAAGTCGATCGCTCGCTCCGTGTAACGTTGCGTGAGTGTCGCCTGCACGACCGGATACTCTACGCGACGGTCTCCTTCGAGTACCTGCACAGGACGCATGTCGTTCGAGTAGGGAATGCCGTAGTATTCATCGAAACCGCGATGCGTCGGCAGCCATTCGGGCTTCGCGTGCCCGAGGTGCCATTTGCCGATCATGCCGGTCGCGTAACCTGCCTGCTGTAGCAGCTGTGCCAGTGTGATCTCGCTCTCCGGTAGATGCAACCCGTCCGCGTCTGGGCCGCCATCGGGCGCGGGATTTTGATTCATGCCGCAGCGGAACGGATAGCGCCCCGTTAGCAGCGCCGCGCGGGTCGGCGCACAATAAGCCATCGGAGAGTTGAATTGCGTGAGCTTTGCCCCCTCCGTCGCCATTCGGTCAAGGTGAGGTGTCTTGTATTTCGTCTGCCCGTAACAGCCGAGGTCGCCATAACCCAGGTCATCGGCGAGGAAGATGATAATGTTCGGCTGCTCGGCGGTTTTTGCGAAACCGCTGTGCGCAAAAAGCATCACAGCGAGAATAAAGAATGGTTTCATTGGATCTACTTTTTGGCAGGATTTCGTATTGGCTTGGCGGGTAGACGCCCGGCACTAAGCGAGTTTCGCTGGCTAGGAGAAGGTACTGCGACGATGAGCTTACTCCCGGCAATTTAACAAACGAAGTTCACCTCAAGAACCGCTCTTCAACGGCACGATCTTCAAGCTTCGATAGGCAACCGGTCCGTGATCACCTTGAATCACAATCGGTCCCATGGCAGCTTCGTCCAGGAATTTGCTGCCGCGAGTCGGGCCGGTCATCTCTACGTTCTCGTGGATCACCTGGCCATTATGCATGACTTTGATAAACTTCGCATTCTCAATTTTCTTGCCTGACGCATCGAAGCGCGGCGCGCGGAAGGTGATGTCAAAACTCTGCCACTCACCGGGGGGTTTGTTGGCGTTCACTCTGGGTGCATGGCCTTCGTAGCCTTCTTTGCCCTTGCCTCGCGAAGGATCCCATCGCTGGTAAATCGCGCCGCAGTCATGATCGGCGATCTCGGCCTTGCCAAAGCTGTCGAAGACCTGCACTTCGTAGCGGCCCTGAAGATAAACGCCGCTGTTGGAGCTCTTCGGCACTGTGAACTCGACATGAATCTCCGCATCGCCGTGCTCGGTCTTGCTGATGATATCTGTGCTCTTGCCCGCGGCACTGCTAAGCGTCACACCTAGTCCAGGCTTTGTAGTGAAAGACTTCGGGTTGGTTCTGTCCAGCATTACTGAGCCAACTATGGACCACGCGCCCAACGGTTCCTTCCATGCGCTGAGATCTTTGCCGCTGAAGAGTTCAGTTTCATCGGCATGAGCGAATGATACTGATACGCATAAAAAGAGGATGATATGGTATTTCATAAATGCTTAGCAATTGCTTTAAGAGTGAGAGATTGTTTTACTAGGTTGGGTTTGTGTATATCTCGAAAAGTAATTTTAGAGCATTTTCATTTTTCATATAGCCAGTCGTGAAACGGGCGATTCACGTAGACAAGTCTCTCCGAAGCTCGTGAAATCCTTGACAAAGTCGCGGTGTCAGTCTCGGAGAGACTGACCTACGCGCGGAAGGTCAGCGGCATTCGTACCTGCCACCGTTTTCCAAGCCTACGTCGTTCTTGAAAACGCTCTAGCCTATAGGTCCCGCAAAAAAATCTTCTTGGAGGTAGAACGCGAATACGAGGTCCGGAACGGCCGAATCGCATCGAAAGCGAACATCCGATGTCCAACAATCCTTAAATGGATGACCGTCTCGCGAGCGACCTATCAAGCCCAGCTTATGACTGCCGCCTGAGCCCTAAGGCGTTCGTTTTCAACCGGCGATGCCATTCGATCCTGACGCCCTTTTCCGTCCCGAAGTCGATTCCAGCCAAAACGACGTCCACACTCGCCGCCTGGTCGGACATGACCGAAAGCCCTCCACCTAACTTCGATCGAGTCGCGGCAGTTTCAGCGCTATCCACCGTCGTGCTTGTTGTTGAGGCATGTTTGGTGGCTGTTCGCGTCGCTTTAATTCGATCGTGCTTGCCCTTGGTCGCGATTACCGGCGCTGTTGCCACTGATTCACTTTGCGAAGGGTAAAGGTTCGGAAGGTCGAGTAAAGAACCAGTTCGGGAGGCTACTACGACGGGAGTGCCATTTGCCGATGGTTCGCGAAGAGGCGATACTTCCGGCGGACTGCCTGCCGGCAAGGACGTGCCGCGTTTGATCGTAACGGCTGTAACATCGTTCCCGAGAACAACTCCGGATGCATCAATATCGGCTCTCGGATTGTATCCAGGACCACCTGCAACAGTAGATCGCGCGGTGACAACTGCGGTTATGTCGTTGCCGAGCACGACACCTTCACCCGATATATCTCCGGGCAATATGTTGAAGCGATATACGAAGTTCCCTCCTGCCGTACCATTCCCTGATGCACCAATCGTGATGTCGTCAACCCATTCTCCATCCAGTTGGTTTCCAGCCGCGTCGGTCACGCTGCTCAGAATCGTCAGCCGCAATTTGTCGGCTTGAATCGCCTGGTTCAAAGCAATCGTTCCAACCCGGGTCGTGCTATTAAAAGTCACTCCTCCAATCGGAATGAGTGAAGCGTAATTTGCGATATTGACGCCTGACAGGGAAATATTGGCTTGAGTGAACGTTGCTCCGACATCTTCGCTGAATAAGACATGAATACGGTTAATGTTATTCCAGGGAAGCGCAACGGATTGTTGCCCTGGTCCGTCGGGAATGGGATAGCCGGTTCCGAGGGAGTCCACCACGTTTACGAAGGAAGCGTTCCACGTAGGCGAACCGACTTTGACATCCAAGATGGTCGGTGGAGTCGTGTCGCCGGTCAGAATCGTACTGGCATTGGATATCTTCCATACAGCTCGACCGAGCGTTCCGGCGATTAGAACGTCATCGGAAGCGTCATATTCGAGGTCGAAGACAAGCACGTTAGGCAATCCAGAACCGAGTTCGAGCCAAGTGCCTAAAGTTGTTGTGCGCGAGACGAAGGCACCTGAACGCGTGCCGATTGCAATGTACGGCGCTGGGCCAGGAACAAACTCGACCGTACGAAAATCAAAGGTGCTCATCGTACCGATATTTCCCGTGATGTCGGTCCAGCTTGTTCCGCCGTTGCTCGAGAAGAATACCTGGTTGTCGTCCACGGCAAAGACCGAGTTATAGTTGTTCGGATCGATAGCCACGTCGGTAATGGTACCCGCTCCGGCCGGCAATGCGGTCGTAACCGATAGTGCGCCGGGCGCTGTTCGCTTCCAGACTTGGTTGCTGAAGCCAACGTAGATCAAGTCAGCGTTTGGAAGTCCGCCGAGGCTACCACCGTAAACCATCGCGTTGCGATTGGCTCCAGGACCACCGATCGATGCGTTGGTGGTCCCTTGGTCTATCGATTCATAGAGTGTTGCCGAACCTCCGATCAGCAACCGCGTAGGCGATATGGTGTTGATCTCGATTGGAGTTACGAACAGAGGATCCGCAATCGCGGCCAAGGTCGTAGTGCTTATCACCGTGTTGCTTGCATTGACAACCTGTCGACGGAAGCCTCCCAGGTTCTGGCTACTGAAGTAACGAATGGCTTGGCTGCTGCCCGCCAGCGAAACGCTGTCGACTGCCACATCGCCTCCATCGCCACCGTTGAAGAAATTCCACGTCGTGGCACCTGCGGTCGGCTGTTGATGTGTTCCGTTGTCCTGAGTACCCGCGACGATCGTGTTGGAGATGGCATTCCAAGCGATGTCGTGAATCTCGAAAACTTGCAGGTTACCGGCAATACTGCTCCACACACCCGCGCTGGACGTTGGATTCGATCTTCGATACATGCCGCCGTCGTCCGACTCAATTAAAACACCATTGGCCATGAACTCCATATCGCGAGTGTCGGCATGGGGTGACGTGTTTCCTGCGTTTGCTTGTACAATTGTGGTCCACTGGGTTCCAAGTGCAAGCGAAGCATCGCCGCGGGCGATCAGCCCCGTGAATGGGCTAGCAGCAATGCGGTCACCGGCTAAATAAACAATATTCGGATTGATCGGATCAGCGGCGAGCGACGTATCTGGAAATTGTTGGCCGCCATTGTGGACAAGGAAACTATCCATTGCGGTCCAAGTTGCACCTTGGTTTGTGGAACGAAAGACGGGGGTGACGACCCCTGCACCGCTACCGGCAACCGCCGCATATACCACGTTGTTCCCTAGACTATTGTGAACAGCAAGTCGAATGTAGGCCGACGTGGACGCGCCCGTTAGGCCGGCCGCAACGTTTGTCCATGTGGCACCGAGATCATCGGTTCGAAAGACACCCGTGCCAGACACTGCCACGTAAAAGCGGTTTGGATTTGCTGCGTCAGCCACCATTCCGAAAGTACCTCCCGCAGACAATCCATTGGTACCCGAAATATTCGTCCAGGTCGCGCCACTGTTGATACTACGGTATACGCCGCCGAATCGCGAAGCAGCCATGAGCGTGCTTCCACGCGCCGCAACGCCGAGAATCTTCTGGCCCTGAAGTACTGCTGGATTGAAAAGGGTCCAAGTCGTGCCACCGTTTGTCGTGCGGTAAACTCCAATTTCGTCGTCGCCGCGTTGTGCGAAGTTACTTACTCGACCCGTGCCCGCAATCAACGTCTGGAAGGTCGGATCGGTAAGGTCGAACTGGATATCGCCGATTGAAAGCGACGGCAGGTCGTCGGTCAATTGAACCCAAGTCGGGTTGGTGGCCGTAGCGTTGGTAGTCTTCCATACCCCGCCGTTGACGGAACCGATGTATAGGATATTGGCATCTGTTGGGTGAGGCGCGAGCGATTGAATCGCTCCGTTCACGTCGTTGTTGGGCGGGATCCCAACTTGGGCGTTGATCGTTGGGGAAGGCCCCTGCGCCACCCAGACTCCAGGCGTCGAAACCTCAAGTACCGGAGCACCCACTTCTTCAGCTGCCGCAACCGATTCCGCAGCGTCATCCGTGTACATCGTTCCATCGAAAGATGCAAGCGAATCAACTCCCTCCAACAGATCCGACACAGCCAATAGCCGACGATCTTCAAGTTGCTCGAAGCGGACAAGCCTTCTGCGACTCAACTGCTTGAATGCCCTGGAACGAATTCTAGTCGACCTTGAAAATTTCATGCTCTGCCTCAGAAAGGAGATTCGACGGACGCTACCAATAGGGCTCAAAGCGTAAGTTAGATTTGATTCGCTTGACAACAATCACAACGGAGAAAACATCGGGGTATGCATCTACACCCGATGACGTTTCCTTGCAAAGGCAAGGCATGAGAACAACCCGACCGCCATCAAACCGCCTGGCTCAGGAACGACAGTCACCGAACCATCGATGACTCCCGTAACCGGAATCGGCTGCGCGGTGCTGTCGTTCAAATTGAAGAAAATATGTCCAACGACTATTGGGTTGATACTAAAACTTGCGGGGGGTGCTACCGAACCAGCGTTAAAACGCAGATCGAACAATCGCGCCTCGGTCCCGCCCGGTATCGATGGAAAGCTTGGCGGAAAAGAGGTGGTCGCGTCATGCACAACAATGTCTCCCAAATTCGTTGGATCAGGATTATCAAGCGCCAACGTACTACCGCTTATAAAAATCGAGTTATTTACTCCTACAAAGGTAAAACCACTGGGTAAGGCTGAAGGTCCTGGCGCCCCAAAGTTCAACGGGATATCGTAGCCACCCAACATGACGGTTGTGTTAGCTTGAAGAAAAACACCCACGCTGAAGATGCCAGATCCCGGCGAAATGGATACTGATTCAACTCGCAAAATGTCTGCCCGCAACTCGGTAGCAATCAACATCAATCCCGCAATGGCCCAAATCCCAAGTCGTATACTCATGTGGTTTCTCAACTAGATAGACGTGCGACGGATCCAATCGATCGATCGTTTGGAGCAAATCTTTGAACGCGCAAACCCTCAGTAAACCAAGAAACTAACGGTGAAGTATGCGATGTCAAGGATAATCTGAGCAGTTTTTCGAAGTTTTGTACCGAACGCCAATAATCCCTATGAAAAAATTCGAATTTGTGCATTGCTTCCGTCGGGCTTATCTCAACGGAACGACCAATAGAAGTGCTACTCGATACTTGCGCAGACAGCGTGGTGTGGCGCCGAAGGTTGGCTTGAAGCGATGGTGTTTAGTCGGAAGTGTCCATTTACCCAGAATCGGCAGAAAACTACAACTTTCGCGTCGACTCGTTATCTCGATCCGCAAGCGTTGAAAACAAGTATTCAACTTGCTATCCCAATGGATTATGTTTAGGGTTTGAATGCGTTGGCTCATTTGCATTTCGATCGAACTGGAAATCGTGCTCCGAATCGTTGTACTCGGCTTTGTTTCTAAACGAGCTTTCACGTAGCTGCGTCTCTCCGTGACGCAGATGATTCGCGCCTCGGAGAGACGCGACTACGTGTTTAGAAACAAAGCCTAGAACAGGTCGGTAAAAAACGTTCTCAAATGGAAAACAAGGAGCTTGGCTTTGCTTAGCAACCGTCCGTTCAAATGCACAAAGATGCGAAGAAAACTTTCAGTTGAACAGCTTGAGGATCGCCGATTATTGTCGATCTCTCAAGATCGCTACGAGCCCTGCGAAGTGGAAACAACTCAATACATTCAATCCATGCCGATGTTGCTTCTCGAGGCAACCGACACTGTGGCTCCTCGCATCCTGGACGTCAAGATCCGCTCGCAAGCTTGGGATAGCTCTTTTCTTCAGCGAGTCGATGTGGGTGGCGGGTTGGGATTCTCCATGAAATCCTTGCTGCAACAGCAGAACAGCCTGCCCTGGCGCAACATCGATCAAATTCTTATTCAGTTCGATGAAGATGTAGGAGCCTCTTTCGATATCTCCGACGTGGCGATTGTCGGTGTTCAAGTGCCAAACTATTCCGGATTGATTTCAGTCGAATATGATCGTATACGCTTTATTGCTTCACTAAAGATTGCAAGTCCATTCGGAGTTGACAAATTGCAAGTCGTAATTTCCGACACGGTCACCGATGCAGACGGCAATAGGTTGGACGGTGAATGGGTGAACAACGGTTCGCAACAACGAAGCGGCGATGGAAATCCTGGTGGTATCTTTAGCTACCGAATCAATGTTCTTCCTGGAGATATCTCAGGTGACGGAGTCGTGCTGGGAAATGACATAACCCTATCGGTGTTGGCACGAAATAAATCAGTAGTTAATCCAGATTTCAATCCACTAACAGATCTTGATGGTTCTGGTACCAGCACTCAACAAGAACTGGAATTTGTAGTGAGTCAACGTTCCAAATCGTTGCCAACAATTGAAATTACGAGCCCGGTCCAGAAAACGCCACCGCTTCCAAATATATTCGTGAAGGCTGCGATTCAAGAATTGCCGCAAGTTTCGATTGATCAAAACCCATCATCAGAAGATGTTATTGGGCCTCTAATTGAAACGGACGTTGAGTCTCACAATTTAGAACCTCAGAGCGAGGAAGCTATGCCTTTACAGTTTCAAGAATTTTCACAATCGACGCCAACTATTGAACCTGCCAATCCGTTCCGAAGCATGCAATCCGTCGTTCAAGACTTGGGAAAGTCTGTAATTGAAGATGAGGCAGAAGTCACGCATGATGAACCCCAATCGCCGGACAATCTTGTTTGGCCTACGATGAAAACCGACGTTGAGTCTCAAGATTTGGACGTTCCATGCGACGAAACCCTAGCCGTACCAACGACTGACCCGATTCAAAGAAGATCACAAAAGAAATTTGCTGCGCGATAAACATCTCGAACAGCATTGAAACGGTGGTCCAACTTCGAGCCGTGGCAGATACCGTGGGATATTCCGTTGCAATTGCGATCAGCATGGACGGAGTCGGCCGAGCCACAGGCAACGCATTCATAGATCGACTATGGAGAACCGTCAAATATGAGGAAGTCTACCTCAACGAATACTCTTCAGGTTACGAATCATAAAGAACCCTGAAACGTTTCTTTAAGTACTTCAATTACCAAGATTGCATTAAGTTTTGAACAGCCAGACACCCTGGGAAGTCTATCGCCGAGGACGTAAGCGACGGCATCTGGGCTCTATCTAACAGAGCCCGCCGCGTGGTCCGAAAAATGGGGACTACTTCCCGGGGGCCAGCCAGCGCTCATGTGGAATCTCGATAGTGCAATTCGTTTTGAGACCTTTTTGCTCCCCCTTTTCAACCGGTTCATTTCTCGATCGTATCGCCTTCCACAGCGAAGGATTTGGCTTCAGCGTCTCCCGACGATTTGATCCATTGTTGAAGGTACATACGATGTTGATTTAATACGTCGCGATGCGAAGCGTCTGTAATGAGATTCTTCATTTCGCCAGGGTCGTTTTGTAGGTCGACCAGTGATTCTCGTGGCTCGCCCTCATGATAAACACAGTATTTGAATTTCTCGCTTCGCAGCATTCGACCAGTATGGTTTTCCGTAACGACATAGTCGCGCCAGCCCGCGATCGAATTGCCTTCCGCGATCGGACGTACGCTTCGACCTAAACAATGCTCGGGCGCCTTGATGCCAGCGTAGTCACACAGAGTTGGTAGTAGATCGAGGCCACTGGAGACTAGACGTGGCTCTACTTTTCCAGGAACGATCTGGCCGTTGTACTTCATGAGAAAGCCAACCCGTACCGAGTTTTCGTAGAAGACCCCTTTGGACGCGAGTCGATGGCATGAATCCATATCGCCATGGTCACTGGTGAAGACAATCAACGTTTTGTTGTCTATTCCGTTACGTTTAACAGCCGATAAAATCCGTCCGATCAGATCGTCGACCTGCTCCGTTAGCCGACAATAAATCCAACGATAGATTCGCCACTCCCGTTCATCGTACACTTTTCGTATCGTGCCCGAGGGAGTGACGGCGTCCAATTTGAGATTGCGTTCGATCGCTGGAGGTTCGAGAGCCGGGATCTGAAAGCTTTCGGGCAACGGCGGAAGTTGATCAATCGGCATCGCGGCCGCTAGCTCATAAAGTTCAGTAGCCTTCCCCCTCTCCTTAGCACGAATTCCAGTATGAATCTGGTAGGCTTGGTATGCGAAGCAAATATCATGCGGATTGATAAATGAAGCGACGGCAAAGAACGGCTTGTCGCGATCCCGCTCGATAAAGTCAATGCATGCTCCAGGCAATGCTTCGCGCTCATCTTTAAAATATTCGTCGTAGCCAGCTCGACGCGGATCTAGTTCGGGACACATGTGTGTCTTGCCGCCGTAGAACGTATCATATCCAGCGTTCTTCATCAGTTGCCCCAACGATTGCTCGCTGACGGCGCTCGGCATCGTTGCTCGCATGCCGTTGTTGAGCACGCCGAATCGGCCCGCCATGACGCCGGTCGCCATACTGATTCGACTCGGAACACAGACCGGGTTTGTCACATAGGCACGCGTGAATCGAATGCCGTCGTTTGCCAATTTGTCGAGTACCGGTGTATGCAAATATTGATTGCCCGCACAACTCATCATGTCAACATGCTGCTGATCGGTAATTCGGTAATGATGACAAGGATGTTTGGCTTTTCCGCAGCGAAGGAAATGACCGAGTGCATTCCGCAAATCAACGCCGTTATGATCGTGCGTGTAGACGTGCTTTTCCGGAGTGACCAAGCTGGCGTGTTCAAGGTAAAATTGCTTTCTTTAACTATTCAGGAATTTCAGTGGTGTCAACGCGGATGGTCTTTTTTTCATCGATTGAGAGACAATCATAAAGAACACTGGCGGACCTTAATTTGTTAGGTTAGACCAAATTCACAGTTCTCAGTGTAGCGAAACCGGATCTGATCCCTCGCAAAGGTTCTTACAGGACGTTAAAGCCCTGTTGGTTCTCTTCCTGACGCCCGAGACACCGCAGGCGCTCATCGCAAGTTGTACTATGTCGCGGGGTGCTCGTTCGAGTTATATAGGGTTCGAAAACAAATCGCACGTAGAAAAGCTTGTGTTAAGCCTAAATCCTGGACGCAATTTTGGGCAAAGCCCGTTGCAACCGCATTTCCAGGTTAGAAGACACTATTGGGATTCGGTGACTAATTTCTTGGTTGCATCAACCGGTAGTACAACAAGTCCGGCAAGCACAAAGGCCCCAGCCAACGTGAAGAAGACAAAGAATTTTCCATCGCCACCACCGACTTTAAGGAGCCACGGTACCAGTAAGGCACCAGCGCTTGCACCGAGATTACCCCACATATTCCCCCAACCTCCAGCCGCAGCGGTCGCTCGTCCGCCGACATCGCCCATGAACGCCCATAGAGCAGGATTCGCAAGATCGGTACAAAAAGATACGGTTGCACAGCAAACGATCAGTAACCAAGTAGACTCCAAAAACGGGCAACAAATATAGGCACCGGCACAAATGAACATCGAGCTGGTCATCGGCAGCAATCGTCCCCAACGTAGTCCAAAGCGTCGAGTCGCCCAATCGCTATAGTAACCCCCAGCGATTTGCCCAAGCATACCCATCGCTAGAACATACGTCACCATTCGCCCCCCTTCGATCTGTCCGACGTGCTTTTCTTCGATGAGATAGGTCGGCAACCATGTGACAAGAAATCCCCATCCGACATTCAACAACAGTTGGCTGGCGGAAATGCACCAAAGGCTAGTGCTTCGCGAAAAACTCCACAACGCATTTTTCAGTTCGAGAAAGCTTAGCGGCGGTTCGGATTTAGCCTGGCCGATCAGTGCTAGTTCGGCTGCATTGACAGATGGATGCTGTTGCGGGCTCGAGCGAACGACCATCCAAAAGACCGCGGCGATTACTAGTCCAACAAGACCATCAATCCATAGCGAGGTCCGCCAACTCCCAAGCGTCACGATCATCCAAATAGTGAGGAAAGGCGCGAGCGTACCTCCGATCCGACCTCCGAGCGCGACCATACTGCTAGCTCTGGCGCGGCCTGCCAGCGGGATCCATTTCCGAATCAAGGCCATCGAAGTCGGATACGCACCGGCTTCAGCGATACCGCAGAGCAAGCGCGCGACCAGCAATCCAAGGAACCCATTCATCAATCCCGTCATGATCGTGAACAATGACCACAGCACGATGTAGATCGTCAACATTGGTCTCGCGCCAAAACGATCGCTCGCCCAACCTGCAGGTACTTGGAGCAACGCGTAAGCAAAGAAAAAGGCACTCAGAATTCGCCCGATTTCAACTTTGGACAGGCCCAGCTCTTCTCGGAATGAAATCGATTTTACAATTTCTCCCATGCAGATGCGGTCGAGATATAGGATGAACGCCATCAGCATCGTCACGGCAATGATGCGATACCGAACATTGGTCGGCTTTTCAGTTTCATTACGACGTGATAACACTACCATCCTAACTTTGGATTTGTGCTAAAAGGGACAAGATCGGAAAGACTACCGATTAGATTTCCCTGGGTTCTACTCATCTTATCCGCACGATCGCGTTTCCTTCTATAAGGTAGTGAGAAACTGAATGATCTACAGTACAAGCTAGCAGGATTCGAGGGCACTTTAAACTACGCCCTCGTGCTTCGTCACAACCTAAAATGAGGGTTGAGCTGAACCTGTACGACCGACTTCCAGTCCGTCGATGCCAACGTTTGTCGACGGACTGGAAGTCCGTCGTACCCTAAGAATTTGCGGTAACGAGGCAGTGGTGTGTAGATCGCTTCCTTGGGGTGGCGGTTAGTGAGAAGTGTGGTTATCTTGAATTGTTGGTTCCCTTCAAAGGGTACGGTGGCTAGCCACGCATAATCGCGTAGCGAACGATGTCATATCATTGACTTCAAACAACGATTGAATTTCTTAAGGGGGTATGGTCGCGATGTTATTCTTCTATCTCAATTTCTGCTTTTACGACAAACTGAGACAATTTCTGCTAACTCTTTCAACTAGGTCTTTGGTACAGAGAAATCGAAGGACACTAGCAAGGCGAAGCCTTTATGGGCCACGTTCGCTAAAAGGATTTGAACGTCTGGAGGGCCGTCGCCTCTTGGCATTCGATCTTGCGGAAGTGAATAGCGATTTTCTAGGCGAACGATCAGCCAATGCAAATTGGGTTTATGAAAGCAGCAACAAAAGCGACGTACAATGGATCCACCAATATAAGACTGGTCAGTCAATTCTGAATATCCGCTCTAAGATTCAACACCACAATTTTGTACTTCCATTCGATGTCGATTCCAATGGGATGGTTGAACCACAAGACGTCTTAATCGTAATCAATGAACTGAACCGGGCAAGATCATCGGATGAGAGTGTCACCAATTCGACGGTGAGCAACTCTGTGCGTTTGTACTTCTACGACGTGAATTCCAACGGCATCACCGATCCAATCGACGTTTTGCAAATAATCAATCGATTAAATCGCCCTGCACCTAACAATAGCGACTTCAAAGGCGTCTATTTTATCGGCAATTCACTTTCAGTGGACGCGATCTATAACTACCAAGGTGCATATCAGTTCTCGATTCAATGTAATCAAAACCTGCAAACAATCTTCGATACCCCATCGGGAACTTGTCCTGGAGGCGAGTCAAATCCGAACGCAGTACGATGGGACGCTGCATTTTCCGAGCGATCATACGAGTTTGTATCTGTTCAACCGTTTTACTTTACAACACTTGACCAAAATGTTGAAATCATTTCGACCTGGATGAAATTACAACCCGACTCAAAGTTTATCTTACACAGCGGCTGGCCAAATCTTTCCGCAACTTCGGTGTACCATCAGTCGTTGGACCCAAACGAGCAGTTCGTTCATAGTAAATCGCATATCGACGCGTTGACAGAACGCATCCGTGATGCGTTCCCGGGTCGGGGGATCTCGAACACGAATATCATTGGTACGATTGAATCTATCCGTCAGGACATTGCGGCGGGCACGAGTCCTATTGCAAGTCTGAATGAATTGTATCGTGATCCTGTTCACTTTGATGCGTTAGGCCAATACATTGCCACAAATTCCATTTACGTGGCGATGGGAAGAACGATTGACGAATCGATTCTTGTAGAACGGATTGCACCTGTCATTCGAAACTATTTGAATCCGAAAATTGTTGCGAACGTTAAACGTTAGAAGTATGCCTTGTCCTTGAAGTGGTTGAGGAAAACTCGTGGGGCACTTCACTGGCCCGAAGCGTCGGGATGCGATTCTGAGACAGAATGAGAAAAAGTGAAGCGTTTTTTGCTGGCGTTGGATTGCTTCCTGTAAGCGATACGTAGGGGAAGTTGGGCAGAATTTGGAGTGAGTCCGTTCTGCGGACAACGATGCGGCTGCGAGGCCCGTCAGTTTTGGTCCCTAAATGAACGGCGTCATTTTGCGCTGGAGTCCAGGCTTTAGCCGTAATTTTGTGTACAGAAAAAAACTGCGCCTAAAGGCTGTACTCCAACGAGGTTGCGAACGATTTTCGAGTCCAAAGTGGCGCTGTCCCGCTACAGGTGAAACGCCAATGGATGCTGAAAGCAGTTTGTGCTCACTGTTCTGTGGAGTTCAGCATATTTGCGTCAAGGAAGAGTGATCGTTATGATGGAATCGTTAAGACAGAGCCGCTATTGGCTACCCGCCTGCACATTTTGATTGCTGCCCTGAAGTCTGCTTCAGGAGACTTGCCGTAACCATCTCCCCGCCTATGGCACTCTGCTTCGATGACTCGATTAAAAACATTCTTTCTTGAGTCTTCTCTCGTTCGGCGAGGAATATGGCTGCTCGTTGCGATGTTGGCGAATGCAATTCACGCGGCAGATGCAAGCACGCCGGATTCGGGTCGTGGGCTCGCTGGCGAAGTGATTCTTCGAAAGTTCGAACTTGATATTCAACCGATACTGACCGCCCGCGGCTGCAACGCGGGAGCTTGCCATGGCAAGGCTCGCGGGCAAAATGGCTTTGCACTATCGTTGCTTGGTTTTGATGCCGACATGGATTACAAGGCAATTGTTCTCGAATCGCGAGGCCGACGTTTATCGTTCGCCTCGCCGTCAGAGAGCCTACTGTTGGTGAAAGCGACCGGAAAGGTACCGCATGGAGGCGGCGTTCGGTTTACGGAAACGGACGAAGACTATCGCTTGATGTTGGATTGGATCCAATCTGGGACGAGTAGAACTTCGGATGCCGATCCGCGACTCGACCGAATTGAGGTTTCCCCAGCAGCCCATCCGCTTGCACCCGATGAGACCGAAACGTTAAAAGTTACGGCCACGTACAGCGATGGTTCATCCCGCGACGTCACTCGAATGTGCGCGTTTCAATCAAACGAACCTGCAATTGTTGCGGTGGCTGCCAACGGTGAATTGAATGCGAGCCAACTTGCAGGCGAAGCGACGATTATGGCTCGCTATATGGGAAAGATCGCAACATGGAGCACTGCGATTCCGCAACCCGTGGCTATTTCGGCAGATCGATATGCGGCGCTGCCGAGAAACAATTTCATCGACGAAAGAGTTGTCGATAAACTATCTTCGTTAAATATCGTTCCAAGCGTTCCCTGTTCTGAGACACAGTTTTTGCGACGGCTATATCTCGATGCAATCGGTCGGATACCGACAGCCGAGGAAGTGCGAGCGTTTGCAAACGATTCGGAACCAGAAAAACGTTCGCGATGGGTTTTGAACGTGCTCGCTCGTCCAGAGTACGCGGACTTCTGGGCAAATAAATGGGCTGATCTTCTTCGGCCCAACCCCTATCGCGTCGGCATCAAAGCAACCTACAGCTTGGACGGATGGCTTCGCGACGCGTTTCGCCGAAATCTTCCGTACGATCAATTCGTACGCCAGCTTGTAACAGCACAGGGTAGCACTTGGCGAAATGGTGCTGTCACGGTATTCCGCGATCGTCGACAGCCCGAAGAAATAATGACGATGATTAGTCAGTTATTTCTTGGAGTGCGTCTCGAATGCGCTAAGTGCCATCAGCATCCATTCGAAATCTTCGGACAATCAGATTTTTATGGCATGGCGGCACATTTTGCCCGAGTCGGTTACAAAGGGACAAGTATATCGCCACCTATTTCTGGAGGTGAGGAAATTGTATTCGTGAAGTCAAAAGGCGAGGTTCGACATCCCTTGACCGGTCAATCGCTTTTGCCAAGGACGCTTTTCGGTCAGGAGAGAAAGATCGAAGCGGAGCAAGACCCACGCGTCGTGCTGGTCGACTGGATGACTTCTTCAGAGAATCCATTTTTTGCGCAAGTCGCTGCGAATCGACTTTGGGCTGAAGTGATGGGTGTTGGGATCGTCGATCCGGTCGATGATTTGCGAGCCACGAATCCGGCAAGCAACCAACCCTTACTTTCAGCTTTGGCCGACCATTTTCGCGCGGTCGAGTTTGACAACAAGAAGTTCCTTTACACGCTTTTCACCAGTCAGACGTATGCGCTTTCTTCGGAACCCAACGATTCCAATGCTTCGGACGCTCGTAATTTTTCTCGTCACTATCGCAAGCGTTTGCGTGCAGAAATCATTGCCGATGCAATTTCGGACATTACCGGAAAGAGCGAAGATTATGAGGGGATGCCGAAGGAGATGCGAGCCATGCAACTTTGGACGCTTCGAACCGAATCTGAACTTCTCGACGCGTTTGGCCGCCCTGACGAGAATCAAGACCCACCGTGTGAACGCGAGTCGACTGCGAGCATGACGCAGACACTCCACCTTATGAACGCTCCCCATATTCAAGGAAGAATTGCATCGGACGGCGGACGGTGTCAAAAACTCGTCTCCTCCAACGAGACGGCCGACGCCATCATCGAAGAGCTCTACTTGACGATTTTCAATCGCCAGCCACAGGCAAAAGAGTTCGAAGATCTGAAACAGGAATTCGAAGGCGATTCGGTTGATCGCCGTCGCCTTGTAGAAGATTTAATGTGGTCGATGTTAAACTCCCCCGAATTTCTATACCTCGATTAGCGAAAATCAACTATGGATCGTCGTGGAACGTTGAAACTCGGACTTGCTGGGCTTGCCGGTGGTAGCTTTTTCGAATTGTTGGCACTTCGGAACGCTGCCGCCCGGGAAGTGGATGATTCGAAAAGATTCTATTCCAACTGCATTTTGATTTGGATGGATGGTGGGCCTTCGCATCTCGAGACGTTTGATATGAAACCCGAAGCACCAGCCGAGATCCGCGGTGACTTCCGACCAATCGAGACCAACGTTCCGGGAATCCGCATTTGCGAACACTTGCCCAAGTTGGCTCAGATCGCTGACAAGTACTCGATCATTCGTTCGGTGTGTCATAACCAAGCAAACCACGGTGCAGGCAATCACTACATGATGACCGGTGCGCCTCCACGCATCCCAGTCGGCTGTGGTGCCTTCGTTAGTTTCCATCCCAGCCTTGGATCGGTTGCTGCTTTCGAAAGACCGGCTCCGCATGGTCTGCCAAGCTATTTTTCGATGCCGCAGGCATCTCGATCGGGTGGTCCCAATTTCCTAGGTGGCAAATACGCTCCGTTTGTTATTTCAAACGATCCCAATAGCGATAAGTTTCAAGTGCGCGATGTCGAGCTTCCTCGTGAACTTTCAGAAGATCGTTTTCAATCCCGTCGAGATTTGCGCGGTTTGGTAGATCGATTGCCTCGTTACACCGACCCGCGTGTCAGTGATCCCGTTGCGTCATACGATCTGAACTTCCAACAAGGGATCGACCTGGTCATGACGCCAGAGGCACAAAAGGCCTTCGATATTCACCAAGAGCCAGACAAGATTCGCGAAGCCTATGGACGCAATAGTTTTGGTCAACGCGCGCTGTTGGCCCGCCGACTTGTCGAAGCTGGCGTACCATTCATCACGCTCTACGACGGAGGTTGGGACCATCATTCGGATATCTTCGACGCGCTGCAAAAGCGATTACCCTCCTGGGACCAAACAGTTGCTGCCTTGATCAGCGATCTTGACGAGCGCGGGATGCTCGAAACGACCATGGTCATTGCGCTAGGAGAATTCGGCCGAACGCCAAAATTGAGCACGCTCGCAGGGAAGTCCAAAGCGGGTCGTGATCATTGGGCGAATGCGATGTCGATACTCTTCGCTGGCGGCGGAAGCCATGGGGGACAATTCATCGGCGCGACGGATCGACAGGGACATGCAGCCATTTAACGCATCTTGTCGCCCGAGAACTATGTCTCCACGATCTATCGGAAACTTGGAATCGATCCGAGCAAAATCTATTACACGCCTGCCGGTCGCCCGATGCATTTGGTAAGTGACCATACTCCTATCACGGAGCTGATGTAGTTGTGCCGTGCTCATTGAGGATACAAGTATTGAGAACACTTTTTGCCTCAATTCTTGTTCAAATGAATTTTTTAAGTCCTAGCTTCAGCGCCGACAAGCTCGAGTGGACTCGGATATTCCCTGCCGGAGGGCAAGCCGGAACGACGGTTGAAGTCGAGGCATCGGGAAAATTCCCAGAGTGGCCCGTACAAGTTTGGTCCGATACCGATGATATTCGATGGACTTGCGAACCGGAAAAGGGAAAGCTGAAAGCGATCATTGGCTCCAAAATCCAAGCAGGGCTCCATTGGGTACGACTCTTTTCGAACAGTGGATCAACGTCCGTTCGTCCCTTCCTAATTGGCCTCTCGCCACAACGCAATGAGACGGAACCCAACAATCGAATCAGCGAATCAACGCCGATAGACAATTTTCCGATTGCGATTCATGGTATCTTGGAAAAGCGAGGCGACGTCGATTTATATGAAGTAAAGCTCCATGCAGGCCAACTTTTGGTTGCGACGATTGATGCGTCCAAGCTTCTCCAATCGCCTGTCGACACCAATCTACAGATCCTTGACGCTCACGGTTTTGTGCTCGCCGAAAATCTCGATCACGTAGGGCTTGATCCCTATATCGAGTTTACGGCATCACGAGACGATCGATACGTTGTTCGCGTTTTGGGTTTCCCGGCTACACCCGATAGTAAGATAGGCTTTGGTGGCGGTAGCGACTGGCTTTACCGATTGCGATTGGATTCCATGGCCGGCACTTTTGGGTCTCCGATTGCTTGCCCGATGCCAACAGAACTCGACGCAACTTGTAGCCGATTGGAGCCAGGTGAATGTACGCATCAAGACCAGGCAAAACAAATCGAGTTGCCGTCAAGAATTCGCGGCATCATTTCGGAACCGAATCAAGCGCACTATTTTCGATTCAAGACGAATAAAGGTTCGCACTATCGCGTCCGGGTGCTTGCGCGGGAGTATGGATCTTCGCTCGACGCAATGGTCTCGATTTTGGATGCGACCGGAAAACAATTAAAGCAAGCGGATGACGTTGCAAATAATCGCGACCCAGAACTCGTTTGGGATGTTTCCAAGGATGGTAAGAGTGTCCTTTCGATTAGCGACTTCCATCGGCAAGGTGGGGATACCTTTGAGTATCTTGCGATCATCGAAGAACGCATCCCCGATTTTACCCTTTCGATCGCAAATGATTGGGTTCAAACCACGGTTGGAAAAGATGTCGAAATTAAAGTCAAGGTGCATCGCGAGAGCAAATTTGAGGAAACAATCATCGTCGATGTCGCCGATCTTTCAAGTTCTGTAAGTTGTGTCCCAAGCGAATCGAAGAACACAGGAAATTCGTCCAAGGAGGTGACGCTCAAACTCAAATGCTCGGAAGCGTACCAAGGTCCCTTCCGTATCGTTGGACGAACGTCGGAATCGCCCGATCAGATCCGCGTTGCCACAGCCGAGAACAACAAACCGATTTGGTTGAGTATCCAACAGTCCAAATAGCGTCAGAAATAGAAGAAGGGACCGAGGCAATGTTGAGTTTTAGGGTGTGAAGAAGCACTAGTCTCATGAAACAAATTACGATCCTTTGCCTGCTTGCGTCGTTCGCCATTGCACAAACGTCAATCGCGTCGCAGCCGAACGTCCTTATCCTCCTCGCCGACGATCTCGGCTACGCGGACCTCGGTGTTCAAGGCTGCACGGACATTCCGACGCCAAACATCGATTCCATCGCAACCAGTGGCATGCACTGCACAAGTGGTTATGTTTCGTCATGCATGTGCTCGCCGAGTCGAGCAGGCCTTATGACGGGGCGCTCGCAGTCGCGTTTCGGGCATGAGATCAATTGGGAAGGGAATGGACCGTCGGGGAAAAAGGGATTGCCCGTGACAGAAAAGACCTTTCCGCAGTTGATGAAGACCGGCGGTTATCACACGGGCATCATCGGTAAATGGCACCTCGGCAACGAGTCGCATTTTCATCCTCTCGCTCGCGGCTTTGATGAATTCTTTGGTTTTCTCGGCGGCAGCCACGATTACCTTATGGACTGGCGCGCAGACAACCTGCTGCAACGCAATCACGATGCGATCGGAGCGACGGGAAAGAAGTCCGACGATTCCAGGTATCTTACGACCGTCCTCGGCAATGAAGCCGCAGCATTCATCCACAAAAACAAAGCGTCGCCTTGGTTTTTGTATTTGCCCTTCAATGCGCCGCACACACCACATCAGGCCACCGCCAAGCTCTTGGAACGCTTTGCAGGAATCGAAGATGAGAATCGCCGACTTTACGCCGCGATGGTATCCGGGATGGACGACGCCGTGGGCGTGATACTCGACCAATTGCGCAATGACGGGATTGAAGACAACACCTTCATCGCTTTTCTTAGCGATAACGGTGGCCCACTCGATCGTAACGGCTCACTCAACACGCCGCTCTCTGGTGAGAAAGGGTCCATGTTCGAAGGCGGCATCCGCGTCCCATTCCTTGTGCAATGGAAAGCCAAACTTCCCGCTGGCAAGACCTACGACCGAGCCGTGAGCAGCCTCGACTTAATGCCCACCGCGCTCGCTATCTCAGGCATTGTGGCGCCAAAGGATGTCGCATTTGACGGTGTAAACGTCATCCCCTTTCTTACAGGCGAGCAAAATGGTGAACCCCACGATGCCCTTTACTGGCGCATGAAGGCTCGTGAGATCTGGGCCATGCGCAGCGGCGATGACAAAATCATCATGCAGCACCGAGGCAGCCCACCGCATCCTGTGAGCAAGACTCCACGTCTGGTAAACCTCGCCACCGACATCAAAGAAGTTACTGATCGAAGTACCACCGAAGCCTCCCGCTACCAAGAACTCCGTGCCAGCTACGACACTTGGAACGCCTCCTTGCCCGAGCCATTGTGGAAACCGGAGAAAGAAGACAAGTGAAAAGGAATTAGCGACTCGAGCATCCTATGCTATTGTTGAAGATGCTGTAGCATTTTGAGTGCGTCGTTCAATTCGTTTTCGAAGCGGTTGGTGAGAGAAGGAATGAGTTGTTGTCCAACACGTTGGAAGTAGACAAGCCTACCGTGGTCATCTTTGCGACCACGCTCGGCATATATTGCCTTGATCCAGTCGATATCGGTGATTCCCGGTTTGTAGGTTAGGACGATTATCTTGGATCGCGGGCCGTGATGCACGGCACAGGACCAAACGACATCGCGAAATGCAGACGAACGCAGCTCAATGTCGACTCCGGTTTCCTTGGCGATCAAGGCTGATTGCGGATCGTAATGCGTTTGCTTGATATACTCATGTTCGTTGCGATGAAATGCAATAGGATCTTTGGCGACCGTTTCTTTCCAAACTCGTGAGAATTCCGGCGTACCACCTTTGAGCCCTTTGAACTCCTGAGGGTAGTGTTTTTGCACAAATCGATCGGCATTGCCTAAGGCCGAGGCGAGCTGATAAGTGCCGTACGAGACTCCTCCCGGATCGCCGTTCCCTGTCGATATCATGTCAGGACCGCGCTTCCCCGATTCGTATTTCGCGGAAAGCCTTCCAAGTTCGATCGTGACATCGTTCCTTTGTGCCAATTGGATTCGACGCTCAGCTAGGTGATGGCAAAAATGCTCCAATTCGGTGTAGCCATCCGTTGTAATCGCTGAAGCATCGGTGGCGTTGAGCGGATCTAGCTGGTGAGAGCGTTCCCAATCATCTGGCAGTGCATCTTGATCGGAATCGAGCAACGCGGGCGCGCGTTTATCTAAGCTCATTCGGTCTTCCGCGATGTGATCCACGTAACCTTGTCGACCGGTGCCATTGCGTGTATTTTCGACCATGAGCTTGCTCGTTGTGTCGTGTGGCAAGGCTCCCGCGAGTTGCAGCACGCGGCGGTACGCTTCCTCGGCAGGATCGATGCGTGTCAGGTTTAGTTTCGGATTAGGGCCTTGTTCTAAAGCCGGTGGACCAGGTCGGTTGTCGGCTTCACGCGAGATGCAGCCGCGGATGATTTTCGCATCGGGCTTCACAGGAACGGCGTTCTTTCGGCGGTCAGGGCCAAGCTTGAAAAAGCAATTGACGATCGTGAGTCCTGGCCCTTCCGCCCCCCATGTCTGCTGCGTGTTCGAGTAGTTATAGATGACGTTGTTGATCGCTTCGACGTCGGACTCTGCATCGGTGAGTGGGCAGCGTTTGGCTTGATGGGCGTAGAGACAATGATGGATCGTGATGAAATTCGAGCGAGCGTGCAAAGTTCCGTAGTTGTGCCACTGGCCGTTGTTGTCAAAGAAATCCGCGTGAGCTTCGGCCTTCCGCGAGGCGTCGAAACCGGTCCATTGTACGGTCACCCTCTCGGAACGGGATGTGTCAATGGTCTCGTCGCACGATCCGGCGAATGAGCAGTGGTCCACGATGACGTTTCGAGCGTCGACAATGAGCAGACAATCCGGGTCATTCTTTGTATGAATACGCGTGCCGCGGAAACGCACGTGACGCATAATCACATCCTCACCGCTGATGTCGAATCGCCGATAGTTATAGATTGCGACGCCCTGCGGTGACGTCTCTCCAGCGATCGTGACTTGGTCATTGCCGGGCTTGATGGTGAAGGCGATCTCGTTGTTGCAGTCGATCACACCACTCACATCGAAGACGATGGTGCGTGGCCCCTTTATTTCATTGATCGCCCAGTCGAGACTGCCAGGGCCTCGCTTATTCAGTGTTGTGACATGCACTACTCGACCGCCACGTCCACCCTTTGCAAAAGCACCGTGCCCTTCGGCGCCAGGAAAGGCTGGTAGCGGTTCGATAGCATGGAGCGACGAGATGGTTGAAAGAAGTACAATGAAGAAAGGCGAGAGAATGAATTTCATTTTTCGTCACTTCTTCGGCACAGGCCAATCATCGGTGCGGAATGGCGAAGCGGGTAGACCAGCGCCGTTGGCGAGGCTGTATTCCGGCCAATCTTTCCAAGCGTATCGAACGGCGACGGGTTGGTTGACCTCTGGGCTGCTAATGACGACGGTGTCGCCATGGATCGTCGCTTCGGCCGTCTTCCACTGCTGATCGGCTCCGGCAATCTGGAAGCCGGTAAGTGGACCGCCTTTGATGGATTTCAGGCCTCCATTGGTATGCTTGAACGAAGCGGTAATGGCGTTACCGTTGATGGTCACGCCGTTGGGAAGAGGACCGCTGATAGCAGGAACGTTCTTGCCATAAACGGTTCCGAGCGCCCAGAAGGATAGACGTTTGCCGACATCCTGCTTGTTCTTAGGATGGATATCTTTGGCATCGCCAAGGTCGATCGTAATGGCCATGCCGGTCTTCGGCAGTTCGAGTGTCTTTAGCATCGATTCACGCAAGCGGGGCCAGCCTTCGCCGGGCGCGGTGTAGTTGGGGAGTTGCACCCACGCGAAGGGTACTTCTTCGTTCCAGAGCGAACGCCAACTGGTCACCAGTTGTGAAAGCTTTTTGTGGTAGAGCCCAGCGTTGCTGCCGGCGTTGCCTTCGCCCTGATACCAAAGCATTCCTCGCAAAGTATAGGGGACGAGATTGACAACCTTGCCGTTAAACAAACCGGCGGGTCCACCTTTGAGCTTGTGCGTCGCCAGCGG
>JANOAI010000510.1:0-4465 GCA_031411055.1 Pirellulaceae bacterium | reverse complement strand
CTTGAAGGACGGTCGATGGACTGGCTTTGGTGTTCAGGCCGACGGACAGGTTGATCACCGTGTCCGCGTCATGCAGGCTCGGTCAAACGATAATGACCTGTTGGGTTGTTTCTTTCTCTATGCATGTCATTGCACGACTCTTGGGGGCGACTTCAATCAAGTCAGTGGCGACTGGGCCGGACTCGCTGCTGACAAACTGGAAAAGTTTTATCCTGGGAGTGTTTTTCTACCGGTCATCGGTTGCGGTGCGGATCAAAACCCGAATCCACGGGGAAAATATGAACAGGCTCAACAACACGCCTTGGAGATGGTCGATAGTGTGACGCGCGCTATGAATAAAACGGAGCCTCAATCGGTCAACGACTTCCCGATCGCGAAGTTCGGCTATGCCGATTTGGCTTTCGAGCAACCCACCGAAGACTTTATCACACAGATGGAAAATAGTACGAAACAGAACGAGCAACGCTGGGGAGTGGAAATGAAGCGGATGCGAACTGCCATGGGGCGACTTCCAAAAGCGTATCCGATGCCGATCCACACATGGCAGTTTGGAGACTTGGTATCTTGCGTTTTTTTGGGTGGCGAGGTAGTTGTTGACTATCAGTTTCAAATCGAAAAGGAATTGCCGTCACAACAAACGTGGGTCGCTGCTTACAACGACGACGTATTTGCTTATGTCGCAGCGGAGAAAATGCGAGCCGAGAGTGGCTATGAAGTCGACTTCTCGATGATCTATTATCTCCAGCCAGGACGCTGGCAATCGGGAACGCAAGCACTCATTATCCATCGCGTCGCCGAGGTTTTTAAGGATCGACCGACGTTGGCTGATTGAATCGATGTCGCTATTCTTCGGATCCGCGGTGAAGGTGGGCTTGGATGTGGGCAAAGACGGTGTCCGGGTCGAGTTTCCCATCGACGACTGCTAGCTTCCTTTGCTTCTGATAGAAGTTCACCAACGGCGCGGTTTGCGTTTGATAAACACGCATTCGTTCATGAATCGTCTCGCGATTGTCGTCAGCTCGACCTGACGTCTCAGCTCGCTTTAATAGCCGCTCGATAAGGACTTCCTCCTCGACGCGGAGTTCGAGCGCAATGTCGAGCCTCATTCCTTCATCGGCAAAATGATCGTCTAGAAGTTGGGCTTGGATAAGGGTCCTTGGAAATCCGTCAAAGAGGACACCCGTTTTGCAATCCGGAGCTTTCAATCGTTGAGCCACAATGCGCATGACCAGATGGTCCGGCGCTAGCTTACCTGCGTCGATATACGAGGCTATCCACCGTGCCAAGGCGGTGTCCTGGGCTTTGGCCTCACGGAGCATCTCGCCGGTCGACAAGTGTGGAATGCCAAGAAAATCTACAAGTCGCTTGCATTGCGTCCCCTTTCCAGCACCTGGCGGTCCGATAAATACAATCCGCATCGGCGATGGCCTATTTTAGGACTCGAGCAAGCCTTTGTAATTTCGCATGAGCAAGTGTGAATCGATCTTTTGAATCAAATCGAAAGCCACACTGACTGCAATCAACAATCCCGTACCGCCGTAAAAGGCCGCCACGTTATACGAAACACCGAACTGGCTGGTCACGATGGTCGGAGCGATGGCGATCGCCGCTAAAAAAGCCGCTCCGACATAGGTAATCCGGATCATGACTTTCTCTAAGAAATCGGCCGTTCGCTTACCAGGACGATAGCCCGGGATAAACGTTCCATGGTCCTTGAGATTCTCCGACATTTCCTTTGGATTAAACGTTACTGACGTCCAGAAGAAGCAAAAGAAAAAAATGAGGAGCACGAACGACAAGTTGTAGATAAAGCCTGAATTGCTCGTGAACATATTGGCGATTCCCATAAAACCTCGGCCCATGTTGGCCGAGAATGCGGTATCGCCACCGAACGAACTCCCGATCATGCCGAAGAGCAAACCGGGGATCATGAGCAAACTACTGGCGAAGATGATCGGCATGACGCCCGATTGATTGATCTTCAACGGCAGGTATTGTTTGGTTCCGCCATATACTTTACGACCCCGAACGTGTTTGGCGCTTTGAGTCGGAATACGACGTTGCGCGAGCGTGATGTAGACGACCGCAAAGACGACTCCTACAAACAAACAACCCAGGACAATCAAAACGTCTGGTCCAATTTGTCCGGCGGCCATGCCGCTGAGCGAGGCTTGCATGCTGCTGCGGATATCCCACAACGCTTTCGGCATCTGAGCCACGATACCAGCCATAATCAATAGGCTTATCCCGTTGCCGATTCCATATTCGTCGATTTGCTCGCCGAGCCACATAAGAAACATGGTTCCGGCGGTCATGACAGTAACTAGCGTTACCTGCCAACCAAAGCTTAATTCGCCAGCCGTATTCAAAAAGGCTTTCGACAATTGAGCTGGGTCGCTCGCCATCATATTCAAGAAGAACCAACTTTGAATCACGCAGATGACAACCGTGAGGTAACGCGTGTACTCATTGATCTTTTTCATACCCGCTTGACCTTCTTTACGAAGCTTCTCAATCGGAGGCCAAACGGTCCCCAGAAGCTGAAAGATAATCGATGCCGAAATATACGGCATGATTCCTAAGCCGAAGATCGTCAGCGTTCGCAGATCCGTCGCCGCAAAGAGAGTCATTTTCTCGAGAAACGATTCAACAGTCCCACCGTTGTTTAACGCGCGGCTATTTAAAACCGGGAGCCGAATTTGATACCCGATGCGATAGACCCCAAGGAGGATCAAGGTCAGAACGATTTTGTTTCGCAGTTCGGGAATCGTGAACACGATTCGCAACTTATCAAGCATGTTTTCTATCCAAACATCAGGGAATTGAGAGCGTATCGCACCGCGGTAACGCTATTTCGATGGACCTCATAATACCGTTATTTTGCTACCAATGTCGATGGCAACAAAAAAGCCCGGCATCATGCCGGGCCGTTCAGTGTAATACAAACTTTTTAAGCTGTATTTATGTTTCGTTCAAGCTAGACAAAATGGAAAGCTTTCGCTTTCGGCTAAGTCTTGGCCTTCAAGCTGGCGACGCGTTCTTTAGGTGTCTTCTTGGCTGCGACGACAGTAACGGACCCGCCTGCGGCTTCGACCTTCGTCTTGGCCGCGGCACTGATACGGGTAACGGTCAGCTTAAGCGGCTTCGTGACATCCCCATCCGCGAGGATCTTGATTTCGTCACAGACGACCTTAACCAAACCCTTTTCTCGAAGGGTGGTTGGAGTGACCTCTTCACCAGCGGCGAAAACCGCGTCCAAAACGCCAAGGTTCACTGCAAAAACTGTCTGGGCGAACTTGTTGTGAAAACCACGCTTTGGAATACGTCGGACGAGTGGCAAGTCACCACCGTTGAACATTGGATGACGTGAGTAACCGCTTCGCGACTTGTGACCGTTGTGGCCTCGTGTCGAAGTCTTACCCATGCCGGAACCGATACCGCGACCAACTCGACGGCGAGGCTTGTGGCCTACGATTCCCTCGTGTACTTCGTGCTCTCTCATGACAGCTTCACTCCTCGCAATCGTTCGACGTCTTCGGCAGTTCGCAACTTTTTCAAAGCATCGAACATTGCTTTGATAAGGACGCTTGGATTATTGGATCGGAAGCTCTTCGTCAAAATATCTTTGATACCGGCGGCTTCGCATACCGAGCGAACCGCTTGGCCAGCAATAATCCCAGTACCGGCACTGGCTGGCATCAATAGAACATGAGCCGCACCGTAAGTGCCTTTCACTGCATGGGGAATCGTTCCGTTGATAACGGGAATCGATACCATTTCGCGAGTTGCTTGCTTTTGAGCCTTGGCTACGCTTGGTGGTACTTCGTTTGCTTTGCCATAGCCGAAGCCAACCTTGCCTTTGCCATCACCGACAACGACGAGAGCAGCAAAGCTGAAACGGCGACCACCCTTCACCACGGCAGCGCATCGTTTGATGTTCAGCACGCGATCGATCAGATCACTTTGATTTTTATCTTCTCTTTGAGCCACGTTACTATTTCTTTCCTAAAATGCTAAACCAGCTTCACGCGCCGCATCGGCTAAAGCTGCGACCCGGCCGTGATAGCGACAGTGACCGCGATCGAATGACACTTGTGTAATCCCAGCTGCCTTCGCCTTTTCGGCGATGGCCTTGCCAACCTTGGCTGCCGCTTCACAGTTGCCGCCGTAGTTGACCGCCGTTCGAAGTGCTTTATCGAGCGTGCTGGCGGAAGCAATGGTCTTTCCGCTAGCATCATCGATCAACTGTACGCTCAAGTGCTTGAGCGTACGATGAACGGAAAGGCGCGGTCGCTCAGGCGTTCCACGAACCCTCTTGCGAACACGGAAAGCCCGGTTAGCTCGTTGGCGATTGACAATTCTTTGACGTTCCACAGTTTCGATCCTTGTTTCAATGAACGACTATTAAGTCGCACTCTTACCAGGCTTGAGTTTGATGACTTCGCCCTGGTAGCGAACGCCCTTG
>JANOAI010000509.1:0-10893 GCA_031411055.1 Pirellulaceae bacterium | reverse complement strand
AACGAATTTCGACTTCAAGGCGTTGGCTCCCAGCAGAAGACGAGGATTTTCCAAACAACCCCAACTCAGGGGCTTGTCTTCTACTCCATAACGCAAATACTTGGCCAACCGATCACGTCAACCTTGTGCGATTGCCCTGCTTTATACCGCCCGAGTAATCATGATGACCGACGGTATCGATTCTAGTCACTTCGCCTGCGATTAAGACAATACGCTGAGGTTTCTGGGCCCAACAAGAATCCGATGATTCAAGTCCCATGAAGAAAGCGAAGAGAAGGATTGTGACTGAGCGTCGGACTGCGTTGGGCCGGTTGACCATGAGTTCAAGTACCTGATGTGGCGTAGTAGTTAGGACGGGCAAAATGGCTGAGATAAAGGACCATTGTAACCTGTCAATCCTACTACAGACTACAGTTTATTGCGGCTCATCCAGTCAAGGTGCTTGGTCCACCCATCACGCGAAAAACGGGTGGAACTCGTAAACAGAGATTCCCGTTGGGCTGGAATCTGTTGCAAGATTTCCTGAGCTTGTGCCACCACTCCAGCACTTTCTTCATTGCGTCCCAAGGATCGGAGGCACTCGGCAATTTGGACCAGTGCCTCAAGCGATTCAGGTTCATTTACCAATCGATTGGCAATATTACGATAAGCCGTTAATGCCCCATCATAATTCTTGGCTTGGAACATCAAATCGGCTTCGGCAAAATAGCTGTTGCGCAGGAGTCGCTGTTGTGACGGTTCGAGTGCTGACCATTCCACCGCATTGCTCATTCCATCGCGAATTTCTTTGAACGTTTTTCTTGCCGAATCCAGAAGGCTACGCCGTTCCACCTGTTTCGCGCGAATCAAATCTTCGGTCGGAAGCAGATTCTCTTCGACAACCACGCGTGGCCATTGCGAGGCCATTTGATAAGCTTGCCCAACGGAGTAAAGAGTATCAAACCGACGAGCATCGGTCGAATAGCGTTCACTCCATTGCTCCAAATGCTCAATGCTCTTCACAAATTGAGAATGTGATTGTTCGAGTTTCTCTAGACGTTTGGCCCGCGAATCACCCGCGAATTCCTCTTTGAATCGTTCGGCTTCGGCGTAAAGCAACTCCCCACGGCGATACATTGACTTGCCGAGTTCAAAAAGGGACTCCCGCCAAATAGCGCTATCCGGCGTCAGGGACCCAAGGTAAAGATTCTCATCCAGCTTTTGAACCGCCTTTTCAAATTCCCCCTTGTCATTCAAAATCCGAGATGCGTGCAAGCGGGCGTTGTAACAGAGTGGGTGATCTGGATGCTGTTCGATGCAAAAATCAAGCAACGAAAGCGCTTTGTCCGATTGTTGCATTGCAAAGTGATTCTCCGCCATTTTGATCAGACTTTTCGGGCGATCATCGCGGCTTTCGTAATTCATCGCATTGGTTATCAAGCTATTGCAGTAAACGAGTTCGCCCGCCGCCTGAGAACAATCGATTGCCGACCAAAGATAGTCGTGATGCTTTGGGGTTCGAATCTCAAGGATTGCAAGTTCCTCGAAGGCTTTGGCTGATCGCGAATAGAGGACCTGTTGTTGTTGATTCAGATCGTCGTATTCGGCCCGATTCTGTTGAGCGTTGCGAATATCCATGAGGATTTCTCGATTTGCCGAATAACCTTTAAGCGATTCCGCCCAGTTTCGCGTTGCGTGTGAAAGCAGGTGCAAATAGTCGGATCGATTGCAAAACGGCGGTTGCTGTTCGGCAAAGGCAATCGCTTCTGCGAACGCTTCTTTTTCCAACAAGCCACGGCCAAGTTTGTTAGTCCGCGTGCGAAGTTCTTCAAAAGAAACCCATGAATTCCGATACCATTCAAGCTTTCCAAACTGTTCTTTGATTTGTCGAACCGTTTTTGCAACCTCTTCATACTGATGTTGATCCAGTAGAATCTGCATTTCTTCGATGGAAGCCATGACACCCTCAATGGAGTCAGGGGCTTGTTGGCGTAGAACATTCAGCGTGGCTAGGGCTGCTTTCGGTCGCCCAACCCGAGCTTGGACCGTCCCCAAATAATACTGTGCTCGTCGTCGCGTTCCCCAATCGGTATTGGGATTGCGTAAAACGTCGACCAATCCTTCCGAAACCTGGATCAGTGATGCTTCGAGATCAACGGGCGGCTTGGCGTCCAGAGCTTTTAAACGGGCTAGCGCCAGCAGAAAATTGGATCGAGTATGGTAAATGGAATTCTTTGGAAAGGCCAACGCGGCTTCTTCGCTTTTCTGAAAGTCGTTGACGGCGATATAGAACTCGATCCCCTTTATCAGAGCCAAATTTCGTTCTTCATCCGTCAGGCCAGCCAAACCGTCCCACTGCTCAAGCCGCTTGACAACCGCGTCGTGATCAATTGGATCGCGATCCAATTCGATATCGATCAGTCGCTCTAAAGCTTCAACTCGGCCACTCGGCCATTCCGCAATCGCGAGATCAAGAGCCGGGCCAGCCTCCTCCCATCGAAACAATTGATACAGAACTTTTCCGAGGAGAAAGTTTCCAAAACCTTCGTATCCTCGTGGAAACCCCAACTTATTGGCTTTCGATAGATGTTCTTCCGCTTCCACGGATTTGTTGTAGATAAACCGAGGAGCTTCTAGTTTTTCCGATTCTTCAAGGGCGGCGGCTCCCTGGATCAGCCCGTGCTTTGCCTGGTCGCCAGCCAACACGAGCTGCTTATCGGACAACGAAACGACGAGGCTCAATGCTTCGCGGGGTTTGTTCTTCTTCAACAACCGCAAACCAGCATTCAAGCGCAGCGTTGGATCTTCGGTACCCCCAGTCATCAGCCAAGCAAATAGACCGGCGAAACCAGCAATCGCCAGGAGGGCGATCCCAGCCACGATGGCGATTTTGGCAAAACCTGGTCGTGATGGATTCTTGTTTGGCACAGCTACATAAATATCGAACACCGAATACGCCATGCGTGTAGACAACGACGCTTCGACTCATCTTCGAACATGCATTGTGCAAAGGTGAGGCAATCGCCTAAGGTCACGATTGTTCCGGTTTTGTCGTCTGCTTCGTCGCGTTGCGCCAAAGAATTAGCTTACGACCCTGGGCGAGCCGAAGTCGCAGTCCAGCCAGACTTTCCAACCCAACCGCTCGCTAGTCGAATCGCGGCGATGAACACGATCCCAATCGCTCCGCGATCCAGCAACCCGAGATTACCCAACCACCACCAAACCCGTTTTCGCTTGGCTGGTAAATACGCTTCCTGAAAAAGGGTCACATTAAAGGCAACTGTCAACGGTAGTAAACATCTCGAGTACGCCGACTGCGAAGCCCATACAAAATCACCGATCACTATCAATAAAAGGACCGATCCCGCGCCAAGCATCCACCAACGCGAACGCAAATTCGTATTTCGCACCATCCATATTGCCTGAACCGCCATCGAGATCGGAGCGAGCATTTCAAGAATGGGCATCCGAGGAAACTCACTGCAAGCCTCCGACCAAGCCAAATAAAGCTTGCGAATAAAACCGACGAACGGATAAGTGAAATTGAACATGCCAACGTTGTCGCGGCCAACGGTATGGGCCACGTAGTACGACCACGCTGCAATTGGAAAAACGACGATCATCAGCGTCAGCCCAGCTCGCAGCGTATTGCCGATTAAATTGGCCCGCGGATTCCACTTTAAAAGACTGCCTGCTGAGAGGATGGCCGTTTCCTTGGTGAGCCCAGCCAAGGAAAAAACAATCGCGCTCAAGAAGGGTTGTACCGAGAATAAGGCGCCGAGCCCCCTATCTTTATGTTCATGAGATTGCACGCTACCAATCGATCCCCAATTGCTCTCGCCAGGTAAAAGATTCCGTTCGGAACGCTCGCCTTGTGAACGGTTTCGGGGAGAGAGTAACGTCAAAGCAGCGACAGACAGACACAGAGCGGGGAGATCTGTTAAAGCGCGCGAGATTGAAATAAGCACCCCCGCACTCCAAAGGACTCCGATCAATAGCCACTGTGAGTCCGTGGTCTGGCAACCGAACTGTCGGACCATCATCCAACCCAGCCATAGCCAGAAAAAGATATTGAGAATGGAATAAAGCTGCAGGACTATCCATGAGTCTCCTCGTCCGAGGACGTAAGCCAGGACTGGCAACCCAATCCGTTTTGCTCGATATGCTAAGGTATCGCAAGCGGCTAAAAGCCCTGGATCTCGCAACGAGGGATCCAATGCGATTTGTGCATAAAACTGCCCGTCATAGCCACTTTTGGACGGTTCACTCGCTGGAGCATAACGTTTTACCGATTCGAGAGATTGTTCGCGAAAGGCACCTCCAAAACGAGGTAAAACAAGAAAGCCGTGTTTAAACGTAAAATCTTTGCAGACAAAAGCAATCGGCATAAGCACCAGCAGGCAGAGAAACCAAATCGGCGAAAGCGGCGGTAAATTCCGCGTGTTTGTGCCTCCTTGTAGCCTATTTGACAATTCTCGTTTCCTTGGCGCGCCAACCCAACCTTGCAAATCAGCCGTATAATGCTTCAGCCTGAAACGGATGATAGGACACCAATCATGAAGTTACAACGAGCCCAGCCTACGATCTTGACGCTCAGTCTCATCGGCATGGTGACCGCTTGGACATTGCTCGGGGCAGCCTTGCCACTTCGGGCGGCCGTTGACCAAGTCGTGGTTGTCCTGCTTGATGATTCGGGGTCGATGCGACAAAGAATGCGAACCGATCAAGGGACGCAACAAAGGATCGAAGTTGCAAAAGAGGCTTTAGCTCGCGTTGTATCCCAACTTCCTGCCAACGCACAGCTCGGGATTTTGATGCTCAATCAAAACCAGCGAGGCAACCGCTGGCTCGTTCCTCTTGGGCCGATTGACGCCAACCAAGCCGTGAATCGAATTCGACAAATTCGGGCCGATGGTGGAACGCCGCTGGGGGCAAGCATCAAGTCGGCCGCCGACGCTTTGCTTGAAGCACGGCAGCGGAAGGTCTATGGCGAATTTCGGCTACTCGTCGTGACCGATGGTGAAGCCAGCGATCCGGATTTGTTGGCCAACTTTCTCCCCGATATTCTTTCTCGCGGCCTGACGCTCGATGTCATCGGCGTCGACATGTCGGCCAATCATTCACTGGCTGATCGGGCACACTCCTACCGTAAAGCCGACGATGCATCCAGCCTTGAAAAAGCCCTGCAAGAAGTGTTTGCGGAATCCAACGGTTCCAATGATTTGATGGTCGACGGACAAGATAGCTTCGGGATCCTGCAGGGGTTACCGGATGACGCCGACTTTTCGAGGGAAATTCTGACCGCGTTGGCCAGCCCGTCAAACAACGAAATCCACGGTTTCGTAAGCCATACCGAACCACCTGCGGAGGCAACACCACTTGGTTCCAACCAACCGATCAATCCCGGCGGATCGAGTACCTCGGCCGTTGATAGCTTGATCGGCGTCATGGCAATGATACCTTGTTGCATGAGCTTACTGATCCTAGTTCTTGTAGTTACTGTCGTCCTTCGATCGAAATCAAAACGTCGCCGCCGTTAAGTTTATCCCGTGACTAAAGCAAAAATTGTTCTCGCTGCTATTGTTTGGTTGATTGTTCTCGGTTTGGGTGTCAGCATTTGGAAGTTGCTCATCGAACCACGCCAACAGTCTGCGCAACGCCAACAAAAGCAGGAACGTGAGGCAGATTCGGTTAGCAAAACACAAGGCACCAGCAAATACAGTCACGAACTCGCGATCGGGCTGGACTCGTTTTCGGGCTACGCCTTCTTTCGTAGTCCTGCTTTACAGGAACAGTTATCACAACGTGGGATCCGCCTGAAACTCGTCGATGACAATGCAAACTATTCCGCTCGTGGCGAAGCCTTGGAAAGCGGAAAGTTACAAATGGCTCTGTTTCCGGCGGATGCGCTCGTCAAGGTATCCTCGAAGCGCCAATCTCTGCCGGCGACGATCATCGCGATCATCGACGAAACACGAGGTGCCGATGCGATGGTTGCGTACAAATCAAAATTCCCAGATATCGATGCGCTCAATTCAGCTGAGACCAAATTCGTATTGCTGGCTGACTCACCGAGCGAAACACTGGCTCGCGTGGTAATGCATGATTTCGATTTGGGACGTCTAAGCAAAGACCCATTCATTTTTGTCGACAATGCCGACGCTCTGATGAATCGCTATCGTCAATCAAAACCAGGTTCGCCCGAGGTTTTTGTAACCTGGGAACCGTATGTGAGCCAGCTTCTGGTAAACGACCAATTGCATGTTATGCTCGATTCGTCACGCTTCACCGGCTACATCGTCGATTGTTTAGTTGTCGGGCGCGACTACCTTTTAAAGAACCAGGAAACGGTCGAATTTTTTCTCGAGTGCTACTTTCGAACGTTGCATGGATCTCGTGATACGACAGCCCTGGTTCAACTTGTCTTAGATGATGCGAAGATTACGAAACAAGCCTTGACCAAGGAGCAAGCCGTTCGATTGGTCGACGGGATTCAATGGAAGAACACGCAGGAGAATTTTGCCCACTTTGGCTTGCGATCGGCGTCGGTCGTCCATGTGGAAGATATGCTGTCTCGAATCACGAACGTTCTCTCGTCAACTGGAGCCATGGATGATGATCCCGTCGATGGACAGTTCAATCGACTGTTTTTTGACCGGCCTCTGGCAGGGTTGCAAACTCGAAACTTTCATCCAGAGTTGAAGAATGAACAAGTTCGAGAAGAGGTAACTCTGGTTGCCCTCGACGATAAAACCTGGGAAACACTGGTGCCGGTTGGAACGTTGAATGCACCGGAACTTCTTTTCGCACGCGGCTCGTCGAATTTGACAGAGCAAAGCCGTAGTATCCTGGATGAGTTAGCAGAAAAGCTCAAATCATGGCCGCAGTTTTATTTAAAGGTCCGTGGAAGTGCGTCCAATAAGGGGGATGCCGCCGCCAATCGAGCGTTGGCCACCAAGCGTGCCGACACGGTTGTCGAGTATCTTCTATCCATTGGAATGCCAAAAGAGCGAATTCGGCCGGTGGAAGGGGGGCCAAGTGGTGAAACGCGTGTTACATTTCAAGTTGTTCAAGTTCCCTACTGAACCACCGACCGTTTGACTTCATGGACTCCATTCGCAACAAGGTTTTCAACGAGCTCTTTCTCGCCCCATCGGTTGTTTTGCCGATCGTGGCTGGCGCTTCGGCTTGGCTGTTGTCCTGGGCCATGGGCGGAAATACCAGTCTCAATCTTATTGGCTTAGTTGGAGCTTTGGGCGGTTTTGGCTGGATGGCGACTCGGATCATTTTTCAGCTTGACCAAATCACGGAGCGGACACATCAGTTTGCACAGGAGAAAGCTGCTCGCGAACAGGAGGCCCGGATAACCGCCATTGAGGTAAAGTTGCGAAAAGAGCCGGATCAGCGGGCGTTGGACTACCTGACTCTGTTGATCGATAGTCGACGGAATTTTACTCAATTGGCAAAAGAGCCAGAAATGCGCGCCCGATCATTGCAAGTTGTCGGCCAATTCGATCAACTTTTCTGGGCCGCTGTCGAACAATTGGATGAATCGGATAAACTGTCGGTACTTGCAAGTAAGCTAAAGAGTCAAGAGCGACAAGCCGTTCTTAGTCGACGCGATGCGATGCTTGGCGAAATCAAAGCCACGGCAGACCGAATGACGGCCGCCGTCGCTCAACTTCGCCAAATGAACCTTCGAGATGAAGGTGCAGACCTTCGCGAATTACGCGACGAATTGGATCTCTCGTTGAATATGGCTCAACGTGCAGAAGAACGAATTCAAGATATCGAAAATAATTTTCACTATGACCGTCCCCTGAAAGAATAGACCTAGGAGTTTCTTATCATGTTTAAAGCCATCGGCCGCTATTTCCGAGCCCTCGGCTACCTGTTGACGGGTCGTGTTACCAAAGCGACCGAAACGCTCAACAGCAATCCGGCTGTCATTTCCGCCAACTACGATCGTATCATCGAAGAAAAACGAAAACGACTCAATCAATACAAAGATGCGGTCAGCGCGATGATTGCGCAAGAGGAATCCAAAAAGGAAAAGCTTCGCACCGTTACCGAAGAAATTTCAAAACTCGAAAAGCTCAAGGCAGGCGCAGCCGCGAAAGCCAAATCGCTCGTCGACAAGTACCACGGCGACGCGACTGCTGTCAAAAATGATCCCGAGTATGTCAAATGCCAGTCAGCCTTCAAAGATTTTTCGAGCACCCTTTCCGAAAAGACGCAGCGAGCGCATGAGCTCGATGAAGATCTTAAAGCACTCGTTAACAACGTGACCGGTCATAAGAATCAGATCACGTCTTTGATGCGAGAACTTGAAAAGGTCAAGGAAGAGAAGCATGATGCGGTGGCCGATATACTTTCGTCGACCGAAGAAAAGCAAATCGCCGATATGGTGACCGGCATTTCGAACGATCGCACGACGGAGGAATTACGGGAACTTCGCGAAGTTCGCCAGAAAGCTGCCGCGAACGCTCGTATTTCCCGAGAACTTGCAGGAACCGATGCCAAGCGAGCCGAATCGGAATTCCTGGAATATGCCCAATCTCACGATACCGACGACGAATTTGATCAATTGATTGGTATCGCGGGTAAAAAGGAAGCGGGTTCCGCTTCAACGCCTGACGTCAAAGTACCAGAAGCCTAACCGAGCTTCAAATCATTGGTCCAACGAGTGGAACAATCGTCTCGATTGTTCCCAGGTTTATTTAACTTGTGAAACGATCTGAAGCGGTTGTTTCACTCCGATTCCAACGCTCAACTGATTCAATCATGATGTATCGAATAGCCTGTTTTGCTTGTCTCGCATCGATCGCCATTTCATCGCTAGGTTGCAAGCCAACGGCTTCCAAATCTGCCGATGCAAAACCGCTCGGCACATTTTCCCTGGCATGGAGTGAATATCCGTCGTGGAGTGTCTTTGGAGTTGCGGGAGAACTTGGCTTAATCAACAAGGAGGCCGGTAAGCTTGGCGAGTACGAAAAGAAATGGAACGTCGATATTGTCCTCAAGCAAGCCGATTATGATCCTTGCATTTCGATGTACGGCACAGGTACGGTCGACGCGGTCTGTATTACCAACATGGATATCCTCGGACCAGCCGATAGCCGGGCGAGTGTGGCGATTCTGCCAACCTCAACCTCGAATGGTGCAGATGCTTGCATCGGCGTGGGAATCAATGATTTAGAAGGGCTGAAAGGGGTCACGACGTTTGGGCTTGAAAAATCGGTTTCTCAATACTGTTTTGAGCGTTGCTTGGAACAGAAGGGTTTATCGAAAAGCGACTACCCCTTTTCGCAGATGGATCCTGGCGCGGCAGCCACTGCTGTACAGACGGGCGACTCCAAGGTCAAATCGATTATCGTTTGGAATCCGTATGTGATGAACACATTGCGTTCTAAGCCCGATTCGAAAGTCCTTTTTGATTCTTCGAGTATCCCCGAAGAAATTATCGACATGGTTGTGGTCGCCAAAGACTCGTTGGATAAACCCGGTGGGAAAAATTTCGCGATGGCCGTGCTCGACGTTTATTACGCGATCAACCAACGAATGGCGGATTCCAAAACGGCCGATGAAACGCTCATCGCCATTGGTGCCAACTTTAGCAAACTTGGCTTGGACGACATGAAGACGATCGTGACGCAAACGCGATTTTATTCGACGCCCGACGCTGCGTTGGCTTTGTTCGAAGGCAAGAAGTTCACCGAAGAGACGATGCCAGCCGTGGCCTCTTTTTGCGAATCGCACGGAATCATCGGCGCTAAGCCAGGGATAGGCTTTAACGACGCTTCCCAGAAGGTCAATTTTGAGTCTTCCTATCTCAAATGGACGCAGCAAGGCCTGACGCCGGACAAGTTATAGGCATCCATGATTCGTCGTTATATTCCGGATTGGTTATTTTGGTTGCTCACGATTGGCGGGCTCGCATTCGCGGGACTCGTCTATGGCTACATTTCTCATCAGCAAACCCTTAAGAACCCATCCCAAACGATCGTCCCAGGGCTTCGCGGTTTTGTGAACGGTTGGCATCGTATCACCGAGCCCACAGGACTGGCCTCGAATCCCAAGCCGCCCATGTTGTGGATTGACATGACCGCTACCTATTGGCGATTGTTCTTGGGGCTAACCACCGGCGTGATTGCTTCCGTGCTCATTGGAATTGCCATGGGGGCCTATCGATGGATCGAAGCTCCTTTGAGTCCGATCATATCATTCCTTTCGAAGATACCACCGACGGCGATGATGCCGATTTATTTCATCTTGGTCGGAACCGATCAGCGAATGTTTACGGCGATGGTGGCTTTGGGGGTCTTCTTCACCATGGCTCAATCGATCTACCAAGCGGTCCAGAAAGATGTTTCTGACGATGTGATCAACAAAGCTTATACCTTAGGTGCATCGGACTTCGAAGTTCTCTACGAGGTCATTTGGAAACAAATTCTTCCGCGAGTGATCGAAAACATTCGTTTGCAAATTGGTCCAGCCATGATTTTCCTCTTGGCGGCGGAAATGATTGTCGGAGATCAAGGAATGGGTTATCGAATCCGCATGGAATCGCGAATCCTCAATTTGAGTGTGGTCTACATCTATCTAGCAATCCTCGGTTTCACTGGACTGATCTTGGAGTGGGTATTGCTCCTCATACGGAGAAAGGTTTGTCCTTGGTTCGGAGCATGAGCACAACGGCCCTTGAAGTTCGAGACGTGAATCATTGGTATGGCACCAGTCGAGTGTTATACAACGTCAACTTACAGATTGCCGCCGGGCAAATCGTAGCGGTCGTTGGTCCGAGCGGCTGCGGAAAGAGTACGCTGCTTCGTGCCATACTGGGAACACATCCGCCCAGCCAGGGAGAGATCATTGCCAACGGTCGCCCGATTACCGAACCCACCCGTGACGTAG
>JANOAI010000508.1:0-11618 GCA_031411055.1 Pirellulaceae bacterium | reverse complement strand
GTTTTCCGAATGGCTATATGAAAAATGAAAATGCTCTAGGTCGCAAGCAGCTTAGAAAAGGCACGCATCCATGCGGGATGTGCTGGCCATGCTGGGGCCGTGACTAGATTCCCATCGACATGCGCCGAATCGAATCCTTCGGACGGCCCGATATAGTGGCCGCCGGCGAGGTCGACTTCAAAGCGACACGCCGGGTAGCTACTGCATGATCGCCCGTTCAGCACCCCGGCTGCAGCCAGGATTTGTGGTCCATGGCAGATAGCGGCAACAGGTTTATTGTCGTGCATGAATTCACGCACAATTTCGAGCACACGTTCATTGAGTCGCAAGTACTCCGGTGCACGCCCCCCAGGAATTACCAAAGCATCGAACGACGAAGTCGCGGTGTCATTGAAATCACCGTTGAGTCGAAAACGATGCCCTGGTTTTTCACTATAGGTTTGGTGTCCTTCAAAATCGTGGATCGCGGTGGCTACAAAATCCCCTGCGTGTTTGTCTGGACAAACCGCCACGCATTCATATCCCAACATTAGCAACATTTGCCAAGGGACCATGACTTCATAGTCTTCGACAAAATCACCAACGAGGAACAGAATGCGTTTGGGATGTGACATGAATTGTTCAACTTGTTACTTAGTGCGAACGTCCTGAACCGTCGATGTGGACTTGCTTGTAGCCGCCCGTAGCAGCAAAGTAGCCAAGCAAAAGAAGATACATACCAAACATCGTCAAAGGAATGTACGACGTAACTTTCAAGGCCATGCGACCGCCGTACAACCCAGCATCCTTGACTGGTTTATCATCGGATTCTGCGGTTGCTTTCGCGTTGTCCCACCATGCCGCCAACTCAGCGTGATTTTTGTCTTCCTTCTTTTCCTTTGCGAGGATTTCGCCAGCCCGAGCCAATTCCTTTCCTCTATCTGCGAGCGTCGCGACCTTGCTTCCATTCAGTCCTGTCGTCTTGAACCAAAGGAAGCTATTCTCGTTGGCGGCTTTGTAACGGTCGTATGTGTCTTTCGAGGTCATCGCTAAGTTCTCGGATGCGTAATGGTCTTGCTTGAAGCCGATTCCAGGACCTCCTAGCAAGCCAGCTGACAACATCCCTATCGCACCCATTGCCCCGATCGTAACGGCTCCTCCTTGCGGGAATCGCTCTGAAACAACCGCCAACATGGTTGGCCAAAGGAAGGTTTTTCCAAAGGCATAAATGGTGGCTGCGACAATGCACATCGCGACCGTTGTGGCCGATCCAAGAAGTTGCAAGCCAACGAAGCCAAGAATCCCGCTTATCGAAAGTAAGCCCAATGGAGAGATGCGTTCGACAATCGGACCAGCAAAAAATCGAAGTGCGAACATGAGCCCCGACGTGTAAACAAACAACAGTAGTCCGTTTTGTTTTGACTCCATGATTGCGCCAGTAATAGTGCCAATCCAAGAGTCCGTACCAAGTTCAACGTATCCAACCAAGGCGTGTATCAAGAGCATGACAATCATGAGTGGGTGAAACAGATAACCCAACATCTTGTCGAAGCTGATTCCGGAAGATTTGGCTTCGGAGGCAGGAAATTTTTGTCCGAAAATCATGAGTCCGTAAAGAACGACTGGGACTAGAAAAAGTGATATTTGAACCTGCCAAGAAACAGCATTGTTGCCGTCCTTATCGCCTCCCATAAAGTAGGATGCAAGGCCACCGATGATCAATCCACCTGGCCAACCTGCATGAAGGATATTGAGATAATGAGTCTTGTTTTTCGGAAACAGACTTGCGACTAAGGGATTGACGACCGCTTCACAAACACCGTTCCCAACGGCAAACAAGAACATTCCCCAATACAGACATTGATATGCAGCTGGTTTACCTCCTGACTCGAAAGCCCATCCGGCACCGAGAGTAAGAACGGCAGAAACTAGATGGGTTGCAAATGCAATCCACATTAAGCGACCATATCCAACAGCATCTGCGATCAAGGAACTAAGCAAGATAATAACGCCAAAACCAACCAGACCACCGCCTGTAATTAGTCCAAGTTCACTCATCGTGAATCCGTATTTGTCCGCCCATTGACCAAGTATCCCTCCGCGAATGGCAAACCCAACGCCGGCGGCGAGGATGGCCATAAATCCGGCCCAGAGTAAGCGATGCGCGTTCGGCGCAGAAGCAGCTTCGTTTTTCGACATGAACGATCCCGATAACATTGGAGAGAGGTAGGGAGCCCGCCTTCTTTGCGGGTAGAACGGCCCTAATGTAATCCAAGCGCCCCGGCCGTGCCACAAGACTCGTTCGACTGTCCAAAATTATTTAACACGAAGCGCAAGCAAGTCGTTCGGCTATCGAACGCCTAGGATAACCATTCGCCGGGGAGCTAAAAAATCGAGTACCTCATTGGGGTCATTCCGCAATTGTGAAACCAAGGCCGTATTCCGGTTATTTGCGTAAGCTAGTGAAAAATTAACGACGCCATGACATGCGAAGAGTTCGAACAAACCCCAAGCCTCTAGGAGGCTTTCCCACTTTCTACGTGCGTATTCCCCGGCCCCCGACGAGCTCGTCTCGTCGGCGCCAAAGGCGGACGGCTAGAATGACTCAGCCATGCGCCGTGCCTGCGTCGCCCTCCGCCCCAACGCCTTCAGCGGTGGGGCGGAGGGCGACGCGGAAAATAATTGGGTTGTGCGCGTTTAGCCATCCACCGTTACGTCGGATGGGGCAAGCCCATCGGGGCGTTCTGAAAGTGGGAAAGCCTCCAATAGAAACTGGTCGTTTGAATCTCAAAATCTGCGACATCTGATGGAAGGCGAAACCCGGAGACCTCCGGCGCAGATTTGGGTTGGCGGCTTTTTACCGGATTCGTCGGCGAGGGTTGTCGAAAAGTGCTTTGCGAGGCTCGACGCGTGACGTCGAATACACCGATTCATTCTGCATTGGACTGTCATTTTCCGAAGGTGGCATTTTCGGAGCGTTTTCCGTTACGTATCGAAAGAGCTCTGATTGAGTCAACTCCCAGGCAGCTTGCGGATGGCTTTGGCTCAACTCCCGTCGCGCAACGTAAAGGGCACTCCGCAGTTCGCGTCGTTCGATTTCGTCAAGAAAGACCCGTCCCGCAAAAAAGTCATCAATCCAGACCTTGGAGATCCCTTCAATGTCGAGTGTGAATCGAATACGAAAATTAGCCACGTCGGTGTTACCAAACGATTGTTTGGTAAGAATCGGGAAATCAATGCGCTGCCAAGCGTCGCCATTGCGAGCCAATTCACTCGAAGCATAAACATGTTGCCACTCCGAACGCTCGCCTTCGGGATTTAGAAGTGCGGTCGTCGCAATGACGTTCGGAGTTGGATGGCTCCGATCAATGGATATCCAAGCAGCGCCGGCAATACGTCTGTCGGACGGCATCGTCAGACTCGGACTTTGCAACCAACCCTTTGTGCCAGCACGTTGATTCTGAAATTGGAGTGATTGCTTGCCCGAACGATATAAGTCTTGATTGATGCTCCATTCCGCGGAGGGAATTAATGAAGTGCTCCAATTGATTGGAACGAGCTGTCCTGGCTCAATCGTCTCAAAGTTTCCATGGGCTGGAACGTTCTCGAACGGCTGAAAGGTTGTCAGCTGGCTCATGCATTGACTGAGGTGAGTCAATTGAGTTTCCAATTTTGCTAACGTTCCCGAAGCGATACGCGTTTCCCAACGAAGAATGTTGGACGCACGTTCTTTCCACTGCCAGGTGGCTGTTGAATTGGCCTCGATCTCAAATCTCCATCGCGATCGGCTTTTTGTAATACGATTACTCGTGTCTGCAAAAGTGTCATGGTCAAATCGCGTTAAGACATCGGATACTATCAAAACAGGGTTTCGAGGGGCTTCAGCTTCCCAGACAATTTCAATTTGCTCTGGCCACGGATTCGTGTTGGTTGCAACCAACTGTAGTTCCTTGGTTCCTTCCTGTTCGATGAAGATGCGAACCGCATCCTTGATTGGAAGGCTTGGTTTGATGAGGCTCCCCGTCGTCGTCACCAACTTGAAAGGGCTGTCGTTTCGTTCGGCAGAATCAATAAACGATTCGGTTGGCGTGCTCGGTTCTAAACCAAACAACGAACTCATTGCGCAGCTTATTAGTGTCACTACGAGACATAGCCGAACAGTATTGAAGGACGAAGGGACCATCGATCTCGAAAACAAGGGGCAAAGTCAACCGGCAGAACTCCAGCACTTTAGTCGATTTACCCGAACGGGGGCTACAGGGAAATTGGTGTGCGATCCGTCTAGGAAAGCGATTGCTGTCAAATCAAGGCGGCCTAGGAAACTTGCATACCGGTGGCTTGGCGACAAGCATAGATCGTCCGGGTCTTTGGCCTTCTGTCCAGTTGGACAACGCCAGGTTGAATCAAATTTTCAATGATTCGGGAGGTTTGCGAATCGATTAGCCGTTTTGGCGTTAGCCACGGTTTTCAGTACAAGAACCGCGGCTAAGGCCGTTCGGCTAATCCAAAGTAGCCCTGTCCAGCTCGGTAAGCTGTATCAGTGTTTTACGTGAAGTTCCACTAGGCCGCCTCACGACTTTGATCGATGATTGGGCTAATGAGGGGAACCGCGTCCGTTTGATTCGAGGTCGCTGTTTCGCGAATGCTTACTATTTCAAGCGGACCTGAGAACTCCAAATCATCGTCAGGATGGGACGGATGTTTTGTGCTCGTCCAGATTTTCCAAAGCAACACCAAGCAAGCCACACGTCCGATCGCGGAAATCGTAAAGACGCCATGATATGCTGCGACGTTGATGCCGTGGGACGCTATCCACCAGCCACCGGCTAGGGCGCCGCAGCAGTGGGCAATCGAATTGGCTAAGTAGTAGATGGATAGCATGTCTGCTCGACGACGTTGCGGGATATAGTCCAAGAACATCAAGAAGAAGGCGAGTTCGTAGGCGGACCAAAGAAAGCCGCTCAAGGCCTGAACGAAGACAAGCCATGGCCAACTATCGGACACAATCCATAGTGTTGATAGCGGCAAAAGCCCTATCCCGCCGATCCAAAGCAGACCTTGCGAACCATATTTTCTTGCGACTCTGCCCCAGAGTGTCATCGAGAGAGCGCGTGCGATCAAAGCCGACGCTAGAACTGAGACGAAAGCTTCGTATCCGTATCCAAGCTGCTTCATCATGAACGGGATAAAGTACGGTCCTGAAAATTGGATGAAACCTTGCATGCAAACTAGATAAGCGATTAAGTATCGCGCTTTGGGCGACACGCTGGTCCAGGATTGCCAAAGACTGGTCGAACGCGGTGGGGCAAAGTCATCGGCCTTGGAAGTCTGATGAGCATCCAGGAAATAGGCGGAGGCAATTCGAGCTGACAAGGCTAACGAGAACAGAACGGCATACCCCAACAGAATTTGATTGGCGTTTTGCATGTACGAAAGCCACCAGCCACCACCAAGAAACCCAATCAAGGTTGCGATTTGGATAACCCGTGTTCGCTTGGCAAAATACCTTGACCGAATCTTGTTGGGAACGATGTGGCTGATCCAAGCATTCCAAGCTGGCGCTGAGGAAAGCCCCGATCCCCAGTAACATGAGATAATTAAAAAGAACGCCCACGCTGGAATCGATCCCGAGAAAGCTGCGAAAATCATCGGGATGAAGACCGCAGCTTGCACTGCGACGCCGGTTACGATCCATCGCTTGTACGAACCAAACCGGGGTAACGCATATATAGAAATGAGTTGGAGTATGCCACCACAGAGCATTGGAACGCTCGAGGTTACTCCTGAAACGACTTCCCCCAGACCAATCGCAAGCGCGAACGCCGCAATATAGTTTTCGCCAGCCCCGACCATGAAGCCAAACGCACCGGCATCGTAGACGGAAGCTCTCAAATTGGGGCGCAGCGCGGCCGATCGTCGAAAGCTAGCGATTGGAGCGGCGGGTGAAGCCAGCCTGGCTGTGATGGACATGAAAGATCAACGATGTTTTTGGAAGGCCATGGAAGAATTGGTTTACCCAGCACTCTGGCAAACTGTCAAGACAAATCGCAGCCTGAAAGAGTTCACAAAAAGCCAGCTTTCATCCCTGTTGGTTGATATTCCCGCTTGGGAAGTCGTGCAGCTTAGATCCATTGCATTTACTTGGACTTTGTAACCTCTCCCGCTTGCGGGAGAGGTCGGACGCGGTAGCGGCCGGGAGAGGGGCTTCTCCTGCGCCACGGAAAATGCGGCCCTAACCGTCGACTGCCGCCAAGACGGTGGCAAACGGGACTTCGTCACAACATCCAAAAAGTGGATGCCGCGTCAGGCGATGACGAACGAGACGCGGCGATGAAAGGCCACATAAGAATCTTGCCTGATTGCGTGGCTCGGAAAGAGCGGCTGGATAATCGTTTTTTATCGCGTTCAACTGCGTCAAGGCCGAAGATCCCATGCGGGCTTGCGATCGCGTGGGGAGTCGATCGATACCCTGCTCTAAACAGACCGAACAAGTGCCACAGTCTTCCGACATGGGTTGCCCAAAATGGTGCGAAAGGGCGGAAGCTTGGCATGTTTTGCTACTTGCAAGCTGAAATAGCTGATCAATTCTTCGGATTTCTTGCATCTCAAGACCCGACACACGATCGTAGAGCGATTTTGCAATCTTATTCAGATCTGAGAGAGGATGTAATTTTCGGTAGCCATGCACAAGGCCCGTGACCTTGAGCTCCATCCAACCTTGATCACTGAAGTATTCAAACATGGCCACCAGTCGTCTTCGCTCACATCCAAGTCGCTCGCAAACAATCGAAATCGGAAGCTCAAACCAAGTCTTTTTCTTGACGGTCAGCGACAAAACATCCGAAGCAAATTTTTTTCGATCCGCATCCAAGCCTTTGAGTATCTGCGCAGAACTTACGAGTGGTTTAAATTCGTATCGATCGTATCGCGGGCCGGTAGACTGAAGAAAACCATCTAGCTCCAAGTATGTAAGCAGCGTACGAATAACGAGGTCGCGAATGTCGCATTCATTCGCCATATCATAATACGAAAGATAGAATTCAGCCGGGTGGTGCGATACGAACTCGACGAGTGACGATACGGCCTCGAGCGTTGGTGTATCGCCGTACGCGAAATTTTCGAGTGTCGTTCGATCGTCAGGGACAACAAAGGTTTCACACAAACTCGGTTCGCCATCCCGCCCCGCTCGTCCGATTTCCTGCGCGTAGCTTTCGAGCCCTTTTGAAATGTTCCAATGGTAAATGTAGCGAATGTTAGATTTGTCGATCCCCATTCCAAAGGCAATCGTTGCAACCACGACCGCGCTATTGTGCGACATAAACCAGTCTTGGACGGATTGTCGTTCCTCGTCGGGCATCCCGGCATGGTAGGCTTTCGCTTCGATGCCGAGCTGTGCGATTTTCTCAGCCACTTCTTCGGCAGTTTTCTGAAGCGTGACATAGACAATGGTCGCGCCGCTGGGACGTTTTTTAAGTCGATCTGCTAGAAGCTCAAATCGCTCGCTCGGCTTGGCCTGAGAGAATCGAATTGAAAGATTTTTGCGATGAAAGGGAGTTTGGATCACATCTTCATTCGCAATCCGAAAGCCAGCTCGAATATCGGCGAGAACCTCTGGGGTTGCGGTTGCTGTCAGGGCTAAAATACGGCCGACCTTCAACGACTCGGCAATGGATGCAAGTTTAAGGTAATCTGGGCGAAAATTGTGCCCCCATTGGCTGATGCAGTGAGCTTCGTCGACCGCGAAAAGACGAATGGGGACCGTCGCGATGAGCTCTCGAAAACGTTCATTAAAAAAGCGCTCTGGAGCGATGTAGAGAATCTTGGTGGTTCCACTACGGACTCCTTGGTTTGTCGCGGCGAGCTCCTCGAAGGTTAAGGATGAATCGAGTCGAGCTGCGGCAATGCCTTTGCTAAGAAGCGTGTCCACCTGTTCTCGCATTAATGCCATTAATGGTGAAACGACTACCGTTAAGCCATCGAGCAACAGAGCCGGAAGTTGATAGCAAAGCGATTTTCCGCCGCCGGTTGGAAAGACGGCCGCAACGTTTTTACCGGCAATGAGCCGCTCAATAACATCGCGTTGGCCGACACGGAATTCGTCGAGTGAGAATGTGTCTCGAAGCGTAGAGATAAAAGGGTCTTGGTTAGACATTTTGCCCCTCGAAAGTGGGATCGAACTAAAGTCGCATTTTTTGCTCGACTATCATTACGAAAATGGTTTCGAATGATGGACATTGAAACTACCATAGAACGGTATAATCGCCGATCCCATGCCCCTTAAACTTCGACGGAGATCCAAGACCGATGGCGTGCATTCGAATTCGAGCTAGGTTCGTATTTTTTATAGTCAGCTCGATGGCTTTCATCGTTTCCCATGGGGAGCAAGATGCGATGGCACAATCGCCAGCAGGGCGATGGCGCGGTGAGTGGACGAGTCAATCGACAGGCCACCATGGCCCAATGCGAGCTAACGTTCGTCCTCAAAACGACGGGACGTTTTCCGCGAGGTTCTCGGGACGCTTTTTTGTGGTCCTACCCTTTACATATCGCGTCGATCTCGTTCCGACTGGATGGGGTGGTTATAGCGCCGACAAGAAGCTCGGTCCGATCATGGGAAGTTATCGAATGCAAACACAATTTGGAGCCAATGCTATGACGGGGAGCTTTCAAGCGGCCAAAGACATTGGTGCGGTCGAAATGAGACGAATCCGCTGACAATGGAGGTGAGCGAAGCGTCGATCGTTTCGCACACTCAGTTCCTATGGGCGATTGGTCTTATGGGCGATTGGGATGCAGAATTTTTTTCCGCGGTGGTTTTACTTCGGTAACGCGACCCAGGACCTCGCGAAGAATACGTTGTTCGAGTTCAGTATCGTTTTCTTGGCGTATCCAACCAAGATTGATCGGCAAACCTAAAAGCTGGGTATCCGAACGAACAACGCTTCCATCATGTCGAACCGCTGAAGACCCTTCGCCGGACGACGCCGAGCGATCGACATCTTCAAGTTCTTTAATGACTTCGACTTGCATTGCATAGCCTGTCGCCATGGGCGTTACGCGAATGTAGCAAGTCCGCTGGATGGTCTGAAATGTGCTCTGCCAACGTTGAAATCCCCAGATAGCGTCCTTCCGCCAAGGCTCGTAGCTGGTCGCACCAATTTCGGGATAAGTTTCTATGCGCCCTTCAAGCCACTGTTCTGAGTCGCGTCGAAAACGCTGTTCCGATTTGATTCGAAAGTAGTCATCGACCGTATCGACGATTTGTAACCACAAGAATTCCGGGTCCTGCTCGGCAAGCGGAACAGGGTTATTTACCGGGACCGATCCGTCTAGCGGAACCCGCGGATTGATGACACCAGGTATCGAGAGACCAGGAATCCTCGAGGTGGCGTTGGGCCCTAAAACTCGATTGCAGCCCATGTCTGAAGCGCAGACGAAGGTCAACAGCGTGATAGACGCGAAAGATTGAGCAATCTTCGGTAACGGAACCGGCATAAACAAAAGGGTCTTGAAATGGGCTAAAAGAGGGTGGCCGGATTTAGCTTGTTTCAAAATTCGAGGGGGAAATCAAGCCCGAGAAGTGTTGCCAACTGGCTATTAAAGTGGAAAGAAGTCCAGCGAAGCCAAAAATTGAGCTATCCCCCGGCAATCGGTCTGTCTCGAAGAAGGGGCTGAAGCTCGTCGACAAAATCTTTGAAGTCTTTGAATTCGCGGTAAACGCTAGCGAACCGGACGTAGGCGACCTGGTCGACGGTTTGAAGCTGGACCATGCACTTCTCGCCGATGAAGCGGCTTTCTACTTCCATATCGAATTCCTCTTGAAGTTGGGATTCGATCGCGTTTGCCATTTGTTCACGTTGATCGGCGCTGATCTTTCGCTTGTAACAGGCCAACTCCAATGCTCGTTCGATCTTTGCACGCATGAAAGGTTCACGCTCGCCCGACTTTTTGATCACCTGGAAGGTGCCGGACGGGCGTTCAATCGTCGTAAAGCGGCGTCGGCAATTGTTGCAGACGCGCCGCCTTCGAATGGCTCTTCCGTCTTCCACTACCCGGGAATCACGGACACTATCGTTGTCTTGTTGGCAAAATGGACATCGCATGACAGTACTTTGAGCTTCTTCCGGGCAGCGGTCAAGAGACAATGGAAAAGCCAAGGAATTCAGCCGTTGTTATGGACCGAGCTAATTTCTGGTACCGATCGGAAACTTTTGGGGCAACTTAGGGTTTACGGACCTAGGTTGAGTTCCTCGCGGCCCGACGATCATGTTAAGATAAAAGTAAGGTATTGGGTCTCGCGCGTACGAGAAATGCCTTTCCTGCCCGTGGAGCCGCGCCTTGATGGAGTCGAATCCCGCCGAACCTTCCCAGCATGTCGATCCCGATGTGTTGTTGATGCTGCGCGTTCGGGATGATGATGCGGTGGCTTTTGAAATGTTGGTTTCTCGGTTTCAGGGTCGAATTGGTCGCTTGATGCTTGGTTGGGTCAATTCACAAGAAGTTGCTGAAGAATTGGTACAGGAGGTCTTCTTGCGCGTATTTCGAGCCCGCAAATCGTACCAACCTACGGCCAAGCTCACGACGTGGATCTATCGAATCGCCAACAATGTCGCGAGCAATGCAGTTCGAGATCGCTCTCGCCGCAAAGAGTATCAAATCGGCAAATCCACGGGCCCGTCCACGACCAACGTAGGGATCGAGCACATCGCGCTGGCTGCCAGCGGATCGATGCCCAGTCGGCGACTCGATAATACCGAACGAGCGGTCATGGTTCAGCAGGCTGTGCAAGCGCTGGGTGAACGGCAACGCATTGCCCTTTTGCTGAGTAAATTTGAAGGACTTTCCTATCAAGACATTTCCGAAACGATGGGCTTGTCTGTAAAAGCGGTCAAGTCGTTGCTCAGTCGAGCGCGTGTGAATTTGAAGACGTTACTCCAGCCATATGTAGATGAGGGGGCCATCCCCAAGCGGATTCTTCCCAAAGAGGATAGCTTGAACGATAGCGAATCGGAAGATTCCGGTGTCTCTGACGAGAGTGAGGTTCGCTTGAAATGAAAACTGCGGCGAACGAACGGCTCGAAATCGAAGATGAGTTGCTGACCAGCTATCTCGATCAGGAGCTCTCGACAGAAGAGCGAACGACGCTTGAAAAACGTCTGGTCGATGAGGAGCCACTCCGGAATCGCTTGGCTGAAATGCGTCGGGCCTGGGATTTGCTCGATGAGCTGCCTGAAACACCGTTTACCCCTAACTTTACTCAGTCGACGCTGGAAATGGTGGCGATCGATCTTGAAAAGGAACGGGATCGTGCGGCTCCCATTTTGGGCGTTCCGCTTCCGAGCTGGTTCCCCAAACTTTCTACTCGAGTTCGGACAGCCTTTTTGATCGCTTTCGCAAGCTGTATCGGAATCGCGGTCGGATTGGTCTTGAGGCAACGCAACCGCGAAGCAGATGCTTACGAAGTTGCTCTCGCCTCTCGAATTGCAACGCTTCAAGACTTTCCCGATTTAGAAATCCTCAGGCCAATGCTGTCGACGCCTGGATGGAAAGATCTGCTTGAGCTTGATTCGATTCGCGAACGCATTTTAACGATTCATCCGACAAGCCCACGCCGGTCGGACGTGGTTGATTACGTTGCA
>JANOAI010000507.1:0-3545 GCA_031411055.1 Pirellulaceae bacterium | reverse complement strand
GACATAGACCGGCAGTGCCCCATGTCAGCAATGCAAATGGACCTTTAAAACCTTCTAGGCAAAGGTGATCGGTACTGTCCAAGCTTACATGCTCAAGCGGACCGATAAGCGTTGCGTCGAGTCCGTTCGTGAACATTAACTCGGTAACAAGGCTCTCTTCGTGCTCAATCATGGCGTTTTCGCGACGAAGGGACTGCGAGATAACTACGGGAATTCGTGCGGCCATGAATGATTACTTTGAAGGCTAGAATCAACTGTCGCTTTCGGAGGGTGTTTCCCCCGAACGCGACGAACTACTCTTCAGAATACAAAGAGTAACCTCAGGTGTGCAAGCGAACCGATAGGGATGTGTCCCCGAAAGACCTCGTGAAACATGCATAAGCGTCGGTGATTTTTCGAACCAACCCGAAGCGTACCGGCTGCCATACCAGCTCGGGGCAATGACTGGACCGACTAGTGGAAATCGAATCTGACCACCGTGGGTATGCCCACAGAAAAGCAGGTCAAGTTCAAGGTTCTGGGCCCAAGGAAGCTGGTCAGGCGAATGGGAAACTCCGATTCGAAGACTGGAAAGTTTGCGGTGCTGAGTGCGATCGATTTCATCTAGGCGTCGATTTTCCAAATTAAACCAAGGCCTTTCATTCCCCACCAAAAAAATTTCTTCATTATTCTTCTCGACACTCAAAGAATGCGTTCCCAAATCATGCCAACCGATTTCCATTAGCATTTTTCTTAGCCGCGGAACGTCTGACAATCGACGGTCATGATTCCCCAGCACGAAAAAGGACCCGATCGGTGCGCGGACGTGCTCAAGTAGCGGTTGGACCTGAGACAAACATTCGTCGTAGTCGATTAAGTCACCCGAGAGAATCACGATCTCCGGCTTAAGCTCCATCAGACTTGTGATGGCTTGTCGGTAGAACTCGCGATGCATGTAACCGGTAAGGTGCAAATCAGACAGGTGGCCAATTCGAAGGCCATCCAGCGATGCTGGCAACCGATCGACTCGAACTTGATGCGTGCTCGTCTCAATCAGGTGTAACTGGTTTCCTGGAATGCTTCCGACAAGTTTGACCCAACTCTTCGCGAAGGCCCCCGACGACGATGAGGTTTGGGTGTTCAATCGGGTGGAAGCCAGTTTTTCAACGCGACTTCTTGCTCCATGCATTGAAGGACGCCCGAGAAACCAGTTTGGAGCTTGTACGATAAGCGAGACAGTCGCGACGAGAAAGAAAAGGAAAGATGTTCTTGGCAACAAGTGATTGGTCAGAAGCAACGAAGTCTCTGAATCAACGCCAACCAACCAAGCTGCGAGCCATTCTCGATCGATGAAAAACACAGCGAACGGAAGAATCACCGTCGTCGCGATGATGAGTTTCTCGCCCACCTTGATTAACTTACGATTTAGCCCGGTCGCATTGATTCGATTGAACCAATATATAAAGAATGATAGGTGACCGACCAAGCAAACGCCGAACAACACCCATCGTAACGCTAAGCCCAAGATTACCCTCAGGCAGCTGTCGGTTTGTTCGCGTCAAGAATTGTTTCGGTAACAGTCACGAGTTGTTCAACGCGGAACGGTTTGTACAAAATCCCTTTCGGATGCAAACCGGCTTGGCGAGCTTTCACAATGGAATGTCCTGGGTCGTAACCAAAGCCCGTCATTAAGACCATGGGAACTCGGGGCATTAGTGCTTGCAATCGCAACATGAGTTGATGGCCCGAGTAATCCGGTAACCGAATGTCCGAAATGATGACATCGTAAAGCTCATTGGGTTGGCAATTACGAACCATCAGCACTGCTTCGTCGCCTTCGTTAGCCGTTTCGACAATACAGCCGTAGCGTTCGAGGAGCGAGTGGGCTTCGTTGCGAACTTTAGGATCTGCATCGACGACGAGAATTCGCTTTCCGTAAAACTTTTCGTGTTGGCGAGGCGTACATCCGATGGGAATCGCTTCGGCTGGTCCCATCGTTTGGCCAATCGCCTGAATCGAGCGTTTGATCTCGCGTGACTTACGCAGTATTCCTTGAAGCCGATGCATGACCTCTGGGTCATTGCCGATATACTTCTCCATGGCTTCCATAACCGTGACGGTATCCAGAAGAATATCGTCAATCGGAAGCGCCACGGCCGAGTGAATAGCTTCACAACTCCGCTGTGCCGCGTTCGTCTGCTGAGCAACCAGGAGCTCCAATGTATTCAAAGCGACGGCGATGTCGCGGGCAAAGATTTCAAGAAACTGTTGGTCCCCATGTGTGAACGCTCCCACGGTGGGGCTTTCTACGTTCATCGTTCCAATCAGCTGGTCATGAAGCATCAATGGAACCGTGAGCGAACTCTTCGCATCCTCAAAGGCTCTCAAATAGAATTTATCCTTGGCAGTGTCGCGACAAAGGTAACTCTTGCACGTCGCAGCCACGTGACCGGTCACACCATTGCCGAGCGAACTGGCCATCAGTCGTCGATCAGCCGCCGTTTGGTCCAAACCGACTGCCAATAACGGAATCAAGTTGCCCGTCGATTGTTCCAGTAGTCGAATCTCGACAACATCGACGTTCATCAGTATTTGAAGGAAGTGCCGAATATTGTCTTTGAGCAGGTCGATTCGTTGCTCAACATCCATCGCAAAAATTTCGCTTGGCTTCAAATCGGTCAGCTGATTCCCCGCCTGATGAATCAAAGTCATCTTTTGTTGTTGATGGATTTCAACGCTGACGTCGCTCACGGTTACCACCATCCGGCTGGTCGCAATCTCCTCGGCTAGCGGCGAGGCGTGAATTTGGAAATATTTCCCGTCCCCCGTCTGCAGGGTTGAACTGTGTGCGGAGCCCGACTCTAACGCGATCTGAAGGGGGCAAACATCGGCCCCCAAAAAGTCTGGGTTACCTAAGGCCGCATAGAAATTTTCCCCAGAATCCAGCTTGGGGAACCATCGCCGTAAACACGCATTCGCCCAGTGAATCGCTAGATCGCCTCCGACGAGGGCAACGCCATCGGGGAGGCAATGGAGGACTTGTTCGCTTTCCGTGCCGAGTTCACTTACGTACGTCACACTCTAATCCCTCAAAAGCATCTGATTCATTGCATATAACTACTATAGAAGTCAATGCGATTGACTTCAACCGAAGAAATACGGATGCGACACCGTGTTTCTTCTTTTTCGACTCGTATTCAACGCGACCTTCAGTTTGTTCACAGACATCTGCAAGCATAGTCGCTCTGGCCGGGAGGAAATTCGGAAATTCAAGGTTATGCTTTCAAGTCAGAAATTCTCGATCGCTTGCTCTTTCCAAAGACCGGTAGTTCGACTTGAGGCCGCTGATGGTTGGCCTTCGAGCAAGAGGGTAGTCAAGTTGCAGATTCGTACCCACCAAGAACGATGCATTGGCGAGCGAAAAACGACCCCACATTCGGGAAGTCGCAACCGAGTATTTTGTCCAGCTTGGAACGTTTCCAACGTCGGATAAAGTTTCGCGATGAACTGTAAAAAACGCGATTAGAAAGTGCAAAAACCGCAGGTAATTTCGTGGCAAATCTTGA
>JANOAI010000506.1:0-4748 GCA_031411055.1 Pirellulaceae bacterium | reverse complement strand
GTTTTCCGAATGGCTATATGAAAAATGAAAATGCTCTAGTCACGGACCCGAGGTGTTATCGAAGCCGGCATCGCGAAGCCCGGTCCCTTTTCTATCAAGCAGTGAATCGCCGAGCTCGTCCCGAGCGTCGTCGGCGAGTTCACTCAGCTTAGCAACGATATCAGGGTTCTTGCTCGCAACGTTGTTCTGCTCACCTGGATCATTGTCGAGATTAAACAGCGAAAGCTCAAGCTGCTCAATCCGATAGCCGTGCCGCGTTGCGATCCCTTCAACACCTGATTGTGTAATCGACGTCGGGGCGAGCTTTCCGAAATTGGACGGTTTTCCACCACGTGCTGGTTCGGCGGCGACTGTAATGTAGGGATGGGGAAAATGAAGTTTCCAGGCTCCGTGCGACACCGCTTGAAGTGCCGTACCAGAGTAGAAGAAGAGGGCTTCGTGAGGCGACGACGCCACGGTTACATCGAGCAAGTGCGACCGCACGCTAACCCCGTCCGTCTTTCGCGTCGGTAGTTTCCCTCCCACGATTTCGGTCAGCGTGGGGTGCCAATCGATTCCCATAAACGGCTCATTCGAAACTCGATTTGCAGGAATTCGGCCAGTCCAACGCACTAGGCACGGAACCCGAACACCTCCCTCAAACGTCGTCAGTTTTCCTTCACGCAATGGCTTTGCAGATCCCGCATGTTCGCCATAGGAGAGGAATGGTCCATTGTCGGAGATAAAAACAACCAGCGTGCTTTCCTCTAACTTCAATCGTCGTAAAGTCCCCATAACTTCGCCCACTGACCAATCAAGCTCTTCCATCACGTCACCGTATAGTCCAGCTTCACTGCGTCCTTTAAATTTTTCGGAGGCGAAGATCGGAACATGTGGCATGACATGGGGCATGTAGAGAAAGAAAGGTCGCGATGCGTTTCGTTCCATGAAGTCCACGGCGCGCTCGGTAAAGCGTCGAGTGAACTGCGATTGATCAGGATCGGTTTCGATGATTTTTTCGCCGTCGTAAAACGGAAGGGGCGGCATCTCGGCAGCAAGCGACGGATGATACTTGGTGTTGTCATTCGAATACGGGATTCCAAGCCATTCATCAAAGCCATGCCGCAAGGGATGGAATTTCATACGCGTCCCCAGGTGCCATTTCCCCATCCCGGCCGTCGCATAGCCGAGATCTTTCAACATCTCGGGCAACAACCATTCTTCATCGGCCATCCCATCGCGACTTGTGTGATTGTAGGCCCCCTGCATTCCGATTCGATTGGGATAGCAGCCGGTCAGCAGTGCAGCGCGTGATGCCGTGCAGACGGCTTGCGCAACGTAGAATCGCGAGAACCGTGTCCCTTCGGCAGCCAACTGATCGAGGTTTGGGGTCTTAAAGCCTCGTGCCCCCTGTGTCCCCATATCAGCATAGCCCATATCGTCAGCGACGATGAAGACGATGTTGGGTCGATCGGTAGCATTTGTGATCGTAGCGAACGTTAGGACGTAGCCGCCAAGAAACAATAGAAAAGAAGCTCTATGCATGATGTTGAATATTTACTTTTCGATAGCGGCGGCCGGTCCATAACTTTCGGGATTGCTGAGCAGCCGAGGTTCTGCGAAGCTCTTTTGCTGGTCCCCTTGCAATGTCATCCAACGATCGAGTTCTTCTCGCAATCGAGTTAACTCACCAGCCTGTTGCGATTGGAAAGCCAGATTGTTTTGCTCAAGCGGATCGTTGACCAAGTCATACAACTCTTCAGCCGGTCGTTCGTGATATTTTTTTAGGATCGCGGCCGCTTCGGGTGAAGTCGAAGCTTTTGCTTCCCATGTGGAAAAAAAGGACCGCTGACCAAGGCGTCCTGAAACAAGATCGATATGAGTCGTAAAAGCAAATTCTGGATGAAGGTTTCGAATATACTTCCAGCGTTCGTCGCGTATCGCTCGACTAGGATAAACGTTCATTCGATTGTCATTCGCATGCGTCGTAAAAACCCGACTGCGATGTGAATCGGATTCGCCATTCAAGACCTTCATAAACGAACTTCCTTCGATATCTTTCGGAACCGGTCCTTTGGCTACCTCGAGCAGCGTGGGAAGAAAGTCGGTCCACGTAACCATTGCTTTGGATCGGGAACCGGGAGACACGACCCCAGGCCAAGAAATGATCAAAGGTGTACAAACACCGGATTCATAGAGATTCCATTTCGCAAACGGCCATTGGGCACCGTGATCCGAGCTGAATAATACGATTGACTCTTTCGAAAGGCAGCTCCGAACGGCTTCAAGGATCGATCCGAGATCGTCGTCAGCTTTGGTGACCGCGGCGGCATAGCGCGCGTAAAACTCGCGTGTTTCGGGCGTATCAATGGACTTGGCTGGAAGTGACAATTTTTTAGGCTCATAGCCAAGCTCCGTTTCCGGCCAAGGGACATGCGGCCAATTGCTCCCAACCATCATGCAGATCGGTTTTGAGCCGATGGGATTTCGATTCTTTAGGAATTCAAGCGCACTCGAAATGCCCGCATGTTCGTGAAAGCCATCGTTTGCAAAATGATCGAAACCATAATCCGCGGTGTGTTTGTAGTGGGATACTTTTCCAAACGCAACAACTTCATAGCCAAGCTCTTGGAAGTAGGCTGGCCATTTTTTAAGCTTTGCTCGCGGCTTACTATGATTTGCTTCGGCTCCATTTTGCGATGGCATCAAGCCAGTCAACAAAGCTGCGCGACTCGGTGCACAACTTGGAGAAGCAACGTAAGCTCGTTCAAAGGTCATCCCCGACTCGGCTAGCCGTTGCATATTCGGCGTCCGAATATCGGATGCTCCATAAGGAGTGCAAGCGAGTTGACTTTGGTCGTCGGTAAGAAATACAACGATATCCGGAGGACGTTGCGATGCCGTACTTGCGAAGGTTTTTTTCTCGACCGAGCGATCGATTGAAGCCGCATCCTTTTGTTTGGCTTTGTTGTTGGGTTGCTTCGACGGCTTCGAATTGGCTTTAGGTGCGCCTTCTTTTGCATCATCCATCACCGGTCCGGCCATCGGCGGTGTCTCAAAAAACTTGCCGTCGTCGACTAAACGCGGATCGCCGGTCCTTGTGAGTTCGCCCAGCAACCGACTCTCGAGATCCTTGCGAGTGCTCGCATAACCCACTTCCGCCGCAACATTGTTGAGCTGCATCGGATCTTTCTTCAAATCGTAAAGTTCTTCGCGTGGCCGCTTACCATAGGCCCGCTCAAAATGTGCCTTCCAAGCAGCTTCCTTGCGAACTCCGACAAGCCACGCTTTGGTTGGTCCGGCGTCTTCGTCCGGAAACGTCGTCCGAGTATCCTCGGTGATTTCAGTGGCGGTCGGTTGATTGTCACTGTCAAGTCGATATGGATCACCAAGCGGCCAACGATCGGGACGAAAGTTGATGATATACAAGTAGTCGTGGGTTCGGATGGCTCGTTGTGGATACGGTGTGTAATCGGCTCGGGCGCTTTCGACATGTCGCTCTCGTCCGATGAAGACCGCATCGCGAGCCGGTTCGACGCGCCCGGTTTTATCAGACTGAAGCAAAGCGACCAAGCTGCGTCCGGTCATTCGCTCGGGAACCGAAACCTTGCCCAATTCGAGAAATGTCGGTGCCAAGTCGGTGAGACTAATCAAATCGTCGACGACCCGCCCACCAGTTGCTTTTCCCCAGCGAACCGCCAACGAAACACTCGAACCAAAATCGTACAGATTGCATTTGCCATGTGGGAACCCAGGCGCTCCATGATCGCCGCTGACAACCACAACGGTATTGTCAAGCTCACCGATCGCCTCGAGCTTTTTAGTCAACAAACCCAATGCCGCATCGTAAGCGGCGATCTCACCGAAATAGTCGGCCAAGTCTTCTCGAACTTCGGGGACATCTGGAAGAAAACCTGGCAGCTTGCCTTTGAGCAAGTCAGGATCGATATTCCACAGCTTCTTTCCTGAGCCCTTGATCCATTTCCGGTGCACGTTGGTTGGCCCGAACCAGTAACAGAATGGCTGATCCTTTTTGCGAGCTGCCAAGAAGTCGTCAAAATTCTTTTCGACTTCGGCGTAGAGTGAATTCTTCGCCGCTTCGAGTTCCATTCCCTCGCGAACCATCTTCGTGACGTTCTCGGAAAACGCATTGAATCGCCCGCCAGCTTTCTCGTACGCATGCTTGCCAGCGCCGTACGGGGCATCGTTGGGCACGCCGGGGCTCCAAACTTTGTACGTTTCGCCGATGTGGTAACCAGCATCTTTAAGCAGCAAAGGGTACGCCGGTTGCGAGCCATCCCAAACAGCTCCTCGAAGAATCGCGCCTCGACCGGTTCTCCAAAAATGCTGCCCGGAAAGCAAAGCACTGCGACACGGCGTACAGCTTGGAGCGGACACAAAGGCACTGCGGAAGAGCACACCTTCGTTCGCAATCCGATCGAAGTTGGGCGTCTTGACTGCATCGCTGATTGTTCCGGGACCGTCAATTTTGGCGTAGACGCCCGCGTAGCGTCCCCAGTCGTCCGCAAAAGCAAACAATATATTAGGGCGAGAATCTTCGCCTGCAATCACAATCGCAGTTGCGTTTGACCAGAGTAAGAGAAGCTTGGAAAACGTATGAAGCATTGGATGCATAGTGACCTACTAGAGCGGTTCTAGAATTGATGTAGCTTTTGAGGGGCGTTCTTTGTTAGTTTGCATACATCTAAGGAGAGATGCAATGCGAGCATATTCAATGGACTTGAGAAGTCGAGTGGTCACGGCACGCG
>JANOAI010000505.1:0-7241 GCA_031411055.1 Pirellulaceae bacterium | reverse complement strand
TGCTCATTTGCTTGCAAACCCAATTGTTTCCGCTTTCAAAATCCGCTACGGCGTTGCCTTTTGGGAGGGTCGAGGAGGAGGAACGACGACGAGGGGAGGGAATAAGGTCACGAAACATTCGAAATCTCACCCTCCCCGCTGGCTCGTACCTCGCCATCGACCCTCCCGCTCTTCGCGGGAGGGTGAAAGTAGATGGCATTGGGCTACCGCCGTTCGGCTGATTCAATTCGAAACCATTAGCCGTTTGGCGTTAGCCACGGTTTTTAATGCAAGAACCGCGGCTAATGCCGTTCGGCTGATTCAAAGTAACGCTGTCCAACTAAGGGGGATGTTACGAATGTACGACAAATTGTTCTGTGCGGGATGAATCGGTCATACCGTCGTACTACGACCAAGCGGAATAATCGTTCGGCAAACTGCCTGTATTCATTTCAATAGCAGAAGCGGTTGTTGGCTGCAGCATTGTGAAGTCGATTAAAAATACGATGGGTGCTATCACCACATGAAGCCAAGGAAGGCAATTCATCATCTACCGCCAATGCATCCACTTCTACGCGTTGACTAGGATATTACTTGGGGCGCTCGTTCTCTGCGGTTGTGTTTCACCGTCGACGATGCGATCGACGGTTAAGTGGAACCTGCGGCCGGATTCTAGTTCTTATTCCTGCACCCCAATTCAACGTGCATTACAACTGGCCTCGAAGGATGCAGACGAATTAGAGCGAATGATGCAATGCTGCTCCTCGCCCAATTCTTGTGATCTCATTGGCCATTGGTATGGGATCAACAAAGGAGTTGGGGCGGCCGCGATTGGCATCCATCAAGACGTCAAAGTCATTGAACGCCGTTGCAATCGAATCGTTGGACATAATATTCTCGTGGAGCAAGTGCCGGTTGAGGTGCTCGCATATCGCGGTTGGCAGCCTAAACGCAACTTGATTGACAACCAACCCAAGACGATGGGAAACTTCGTTGTTGCCCATGAACGCGACGCAAAGTCTTGCAAAGAGAAACTTGTGCTCGATTATTCATTGGCAGAGAATCCAAGGTTGGATCCCTCCAAATACTTGATCGATGAACTCGTCGAGGTTTCGCCCGGGCTCCTTCTTGGTCGAGCGCGCGTGCGAATAGGGCTTGTCGACGTCCCCGTCGCCTACTTTGTCCTCACTCGACTCGAGCGTGGCATGTGCGACGGTTGCGATTCAGCTAGTTGTGACTCACTGGCGTGTGATTCGCTCTCTTTCTAAAAGAATTTGACGTTTTTCGGATTATCTGCGCCCGAATCGGTAAAATTGAGGCACTACCCTCAGGCATGCCTTGATTCCTGCAGTGGGTAAATCAAGGCTCCGGCACAAATAATGGTTCGAGCATGGTTTCTCGTCTTCCAGAATCGTTCAGTCCTCGCAGGACTCATGAACCGAGCCTATCGGTCTCTGAATTTGATGATTTAGCGGCCGATTCAGAGTTGCTCGCCATCTTTGTCGAGACGCGAAACCCAGCCGCGGCGGAAAAGCTGATTCGTCGTCATAGTCCGCTCGTGGCGGGTCTTGTTCGACGGATGCTTCAGAATGCAAACGATGCCGAAGACGCTTTTCAAGCGACTTTTCTGATACTCCTGAAATCGGCTTCGAAGATACGAAACCAGGGGTCCTTGTCGGCTTGGTTGTATGGAGTTGCTTATCGTACCGCTTGTCGAATCCGGCGTCAGTCTAAGGAGCGTCGTATGGTTGCGATCGACGAACCCAAAAACATCGCTTCCGAAAACGAAGTGGATCCACTGGAAAAGATCGCCACCGAGTCTCAGCTTGAGTTGCTCGACCGTGAACTTCAAAAGTTACAACCGTCGCTACGAGATATTCTGATCGAGCATCACTTGCTCGGCATGAGCGTTCCCCAAATCGCCGATCGATTTGAATTGTCGAACTCGGCGGTCGAAGGACGGTTGCGGCGTGGGCGGGCTGCTTTGCGTCAAAAGTTAGCTCGACGCGGAATCAGTTTTTCGGTGGCCGTGGCTGTCGCCGCCGCGTATCAATCTCGAAGTATCGCCGCCTACGCCGAACCATGGCAGCAAAGTTTTTTGCTGTCCGAACTCTTTTCTCAAACCGTCTCGACGGGCACTCCGCCAGCCGAGAGTCCTCTTCAAAGTCTTATCCAAGGAGAACCGGCTATGTCTTCCGTTTTAACGACCAAATGGGTTTCAATGGTGGCCGCATCGGTCGTCTTAGCTGCCGGTCTCGGCGCGTTGCAGTTTGCTTCCACCGGCGATGGCCAATCAAGTGGACCTTCCCTATTCGTTGCCGAAGCATCGGCCGAGACAGGCACCTCCACGGTCCCGGTCGTGATCGCTCAGAACACACCCACGGCAAACGATGCAGGTACGAGAACTTTAACATTGTCAGGCAAGGGCGAGACGACGACGGGCACGCTCGAATTCAATGGTTCTAATGGCTCGGCAACGATAAAATCAGCCCCCGCCAACGGCGGTGTCCTAAACCTAGGTGCCAGCAATGCCGGAGCAGGCACATTGGTATTAACCGGAAACGTCTCTGGAGCAGCCAAACCACCTGCGAGCGAATCTAAAGGTGGTCCCAATCAAGCTCCTCGCATCGTCCCGTTTAAAAAACCTGATGGGCCACTTCCGAACTGGATGACCAGCGGTGGAACCATTGCCGAGGAAGAGAATAAGGCTCGTGAAAGTCTGCGCCGGGACTTAAGAAAATTGGTGAAACCGGACTTCACCAATGCGCCACTTCGAGCCGTCATTGAACAACTTTCTCAAGAAACAAGCATTCCATTTCTCATTGATACGGTTGCCATGGAAGGTGGAACCGCAACGCCTGAAGATCCGATTACATTGACAGGTTTGCGTGAAATGTCGTTGCAACGAGCATTGAAAACCATTCTCGATCCGCTTGAATTGACGTACGTGATCGAACCGGATTACATCGTCATTACGACAAAAGAAAATGGAAAGTCCCGTACCTTGCGCACTTATGATCTGGCCTTTTTGCTACCTTCGAATGAAAAATCACAAGAACTTGTTAGCTTGATTCAAACCATCGTGCCCTCCAACTGGGATATGGACGGCGGAGCGGACACCCTTCAAGTCTTTGGTTCGATGATCATAGCATCCTGTCCGGAGGAGACGCATCTTGCAATCGAAGGGGTACTTTTTGAGCTATCCAAAATGACCAAAGAGAACATCGACGTCCCCAGTTATCCTATTGATCCGAACACGCTTCCGCCTGGCATGGGTGGCATGGGAGGTGGTGGTATGGGCGGCGGTGGTATGCACTAGAGCAGCGTTGGCGGACAGTTTTAAAGACGACTTTACGGCTTTTCCTTCGGTGCAAGGAATTGCTTGAACTCTCCACCTGCAACCTTCAACGTGAATTGAAGGAAGTCTTGTTTTGTCTACGGAAAAGCGATTCGAGATTCTCTCCTCCCCTCGCCCATTCGTATGGGAGAGTGGTCGGGAGTGAGGGCTAAAACTTGGATCGGCGCACAAACTATGTCTCCGACGAAAATGCTCGGAAATCTACGCTTAGAACCAGCCTAGTATGCGACTGCCGCCAACCCCCTCATCCCCGACCCTTCTCCCCCGAAGACGGGGGAGAAGGGAGGGAACATTATCTGAGCTCGACGGCCTCATATCCTCTAACACAACGCGTTAGTTTCGAAGTTGCACTTCTTAAGCTAAAAAAATCGAAAACCCGATAACGCGACGCGCCAGCGAGCCGCTTTTACTCAAATTTAGCCACTCGGTGGCGCGTCGTGTTATTCTTCGAATCAAGCTTCATACGATCGGTGGTGAACGAAGCTCTCGGTTCAATACAAATCCGAATCGCAAACGCGAACGCTTTTCCAGTTGGCTTTTTGCTCGTTGACAAATTCAAGATGACGCGGGGCGATTTGATAAGCATCGTGAGCGGCCATGTCTTTGAAGACCACGTTCAATGCAACATCGTAGCTTACATCATTAACAGGGCGTTTCAGATCGGGATTGAGCTTGCCGACGGAGAAGTAAAGCGTTCCCGGATGGCCGCTAAGATACTTGTGACAAGCAGCAACCAGCGCATCGGCATTGGCAGGAGTACTCTCGTTGAGCGTGAAGTAGACCATATGAGCGAGACCGACCGAGTGCATAGCATTTCCTTGTTTCGAAACTAAAGTCAATTTGTCATAGCAAGATGACGACTTTAGACCTCTTCGTCAAGGTTCTGCTTCTTGACCTTATCTTCCTCGGTTCTTCGATCCAAGCCTGCTCGCTGCATGAGCGAGGATTTCATCATGGTTTCGATTGCATCATCGTCGGCTGGAGGAGCCCCGGAAGCACCCAGGCTCTCGGGATCGTATTGGATTTCATACTGATGCTTGGCAACCGCCAGGATTGCCCCGGGGTCCAAACGTCGTTTCCCAGTGATTCGGGTCCCGTTCAGCTTGGTTCCGTTGCTACTGTTCAAGTCGGCTATGAACCAATAACCGCTCTCCAGTGTAAGTTTGCAGTGCTGGCCGGAAACGTTTGGGAAACGCAAAATGATGTCACAAGTTTCCCGGCGTCCGATCAAGACTGTCTTTTTCATCAGAGGCACATCTTCTCCGCCCCCCGTAGGAATTAACATGCCGTAGTCGGCCATAGAAATGCGCCCAAAAACGAGTAGCAGAACAAGAAGTTGACAATCTTCAGTTTAGGTCGAGCATCCAAAAAAGTCAACGAATTCCAAGCTCTTGCCAGCGGCATGGTCAAGAATTCGATTGGCGTCCACAATACAGATACCCGGTTCCTCCATCATTTTTCATCCGCGACCAATAAAACTATATGGCCGACACACCTTACCGACCCGCCGCCAACGTTCCAGAACCATCATTGACCCCAATTCAAGGTTGGCATTGTGGACACTACTTTTATCGTTGGAATCGTGAAGCCGTCCAGCGTTCCAAGGATAATGCTTCGACCCACGAATTGGCGATCCAACAGTTCGTAGAATCATTGAATCCATCCGGCGAAATTCGTCCACAGCGATTGCAGTCGTTTATCGTCAGTGGCCACAAGGCTGATTTTTGCATAATCATGATGGACCCGGATCCGCTTAAGATCGACCAAGTTCATCAACGCTTGCTCAGTAGCCGTCTCGGCCCAGCGATTGAAGCTTCGCATTCGTTTGTTTCGATGTCCGAGGTAAGCGAATATCTGCCGACCAAAGAGCAGTACGCGGCCAAACTCCAACGGACCGGCGAGGATCCGAACTCGCCAGCCTTTCACGCCAAGGTTAGCGCCTACGACAAACGCTTGCCCATGATGTTGGAGCATCGATTGGCTCCCGAATTTCCCAATTGGCCTGCCATGTGTTTTTATCCGATGAATAAAGTTCGAAACGTCGGTGCAAACTGGTTTTTGCTTCCGTTTTCCGAACGGACGGAAATGATGGCCGAACATGCCCAGAGCGGTATGGCTTTCGGTGGACGCGTGACGCAATTGGTCACCGCTTCAGTCGGGCTTGACGATTGGGAATGGGGGGTGACCCTTTGGGCGAAGAACCCTCAGTACCTAAAAGATATTGTCTACACAATGCGTTTCGATCAAGCTAGCGCGCGTTACGGCCAGTTCGGTCAGTTCTTCACCGGCTATCTCGCGACGCCAGAACAGATTGTTCAGCACTGCGGAGTCGCCTGATCGAACATGCGAGCCCGCGGCACTCAAGGCGGCTTGTCGAATCGATGAAGTAGAACCGCTAGTTTTTCGCTACTTCGACTGTCCCAAATCCTTTAACACGAAGCGCAAGCGAGTGGTCTGACTATCGAAACCTCAAGAAAACCACTCGCTTGCGCTTCGTGTTATCAATGAGATTTTGACTTCCGTAAGGATTTGGGACAGTCGAACTACTAAGAAATCGCCAGGAGGCTTCGCGTCGCAACTTCGATGTCAGGCTGGCGCATCAGCGATTCACCGACGAGGATCGCTTGCACGCCCCCATCGTAAAGAAGTTGTGCATCCTGAGGGGTGAAAATACCGCTTTCGCCGACAAGGCAACGATCGGCCGGAACCTCTTTTCTTAATCGAAGAGTGTGGTGAAGATCGACTTCGAACGTTCGCAAGTCGCGATTGTTGACGCCGACGAGTGGGCACCCGGTGGCAAGTACTGCGTCCAGATTCGACGGTTCGTAGAGTTCGATCAATACGTTCAACCCTAGTTCGCGAGCACAATCGTAGAGTTGCTTTAGTCTGTTTGGTTCGAGGCACTCGGCAATCAACAGGACAGCATCCGCACCGGCGGCACGAGCTTCAAAAAGCTGATATTCGTCGATGATGAAGTCTTTGCGAAGAATCGGCAATGAGACGCTGCGTTTGACGTTCGTTAAGTACTTCAAGGATCCTTGGAAGTACACTTCATCGGTCAGCACGCTCAAGCAAGCTGCCCCACCGCGTTCGTAAGCTTGTGCAATCAGGACCGGATCAAAGTCGGCTCGAATGATCCCTTTCGAGGGGCTGGCTTTTTTTACTTCGGCAATCAGACGAATTGATGGGAAGCCTTGTAACGCAGCGACGAAGTCACGACAAGGTTCGAGTTCCGCGATTCTGGATTCCAAGGTAAGAACCGACAGACGACTTTTAGCTTCGCGTACTTCTTCGACTTTCGTCGCAACAATTTTATCGAGAATATTAGGCATGGATAGAAAATCGAGCGTGTTTGCGATCGCGGAACCCCAGACGTAAATGGGAACGAAGAGTATACCGGTTAAATGACATTGCCCCGACCCCACTCTGGGAGATCGTCGGCTACTCTATTCCAACTTGGATTTAGCGAACGACGGATTTCAGGTCCGTTGGCCTTTTTACCACCGAAGGACAATGAGTCCGTCGTGCAAATTTACCTCAAGCCTCCTTCTCAATTGGAAGTACGCGGGTCTGTTTCTAAACGATCCAATAGTCGCCGTTCTCTCCACCAATAGTCGCCGTTCTCTCCGAGAACGCAGCGTGAAGCGGTAGAATCATCGCTAGTTCGAAACGGCCCAACGAGTAAAAAAGCCCTCCAGCTCGCAACGGCCCAACGAGTAAAAACGCCCTCTAGTTCGCCCGCTACCTTCACGGAGTGAAGGGCGACACTTTTTGAGCCAAGCCAGTGTCGCCGTTCACTCCGCCAGTGTCGCCGTTCTCTCCGAGAACGCAGCGTGAAGCGGTAGAATCATCGCTAGTTCGAAACGGCCCAACGAGTAAAAAAGCCCTCCAGCTCGCAACGGCC
>JANOAI010000504.1:0-3809 GCA_031411055.1 Pirellulaceae bacterium | reverse complement strand
GGCATCGCGTGCGCTCATCATGTCGGCGAAGCGCGTTGTCGGGTCGATGCAGGTCCGATGCAACTGTTGCGATGGCAGACTTGCCAAACCGCGAAAGCGTTGCTTGGTCAGTTGTTTTGCGCCGGTAGGATCTATGGACGTGATCATCCTGTGCCCTTCTTCCTCCGAATGTGCCAACACTGGCGCTTGGAGCGATTCGCCAACAATCTGCATGAGTGGCGGACGAATGATGGAGGTGAAGCCTGGGGACACAGCAAAGGGAGGTGAAGCCTGGGGACACAGCAAAAGCTAAAGCCTGGTGAGGAGGTGAAGCCTGGGGACACAGCAAAAGCTAAAGCCTGGTGAAGCCTGGTGGTGAAGCCTGGGGACACAGCAAAAGCTAGGGGACGCGTAGCTCGCAAAGCACTTTAGTAGTGGACATGCGTTCATTTTTGTGCTAGATTTCGGAGGTTGTTTCGATTCTCAGGAGGTGTCTTATGGCTCGCCTTGCTCGTGTCGAAGTTTTCGCATCCGATGAAATTGCGATCGTCCATGTCATGAATCGGACGGTGAGACGCTGCTTCTTGATGGGCAATGATCCGCTGACGGGAAAGAACTTGGACCATCGCAAAGCTTGGATGGAAACGGAACTTCAGCATCTGGCCAAGAATCTAGGGATTGACCTTCTATGCTATGCGATCCTTTCGAACCATTTTCATCTCGTTCTTAGATCGCGTCCCGATGTGGTTAGACAGTGGGATGATTCCGAAGTAGCTCGGCGATGGCTAATGCTTTGTCCCAAGCGACGCAATGCCGATGGCCGACCAGAAGAACCGAATGAATTTGAACTCAATTCCATTCGAAACGATCCGGTTAAGCTCAAGCAGATTCGATCACGTCTCAGCGATGTTTCGTGGTGGATGAGACTGTTGTCTCAAAAGATCGCTCAGCGAGCTAATCACGATGACAAGGAAGTCGGTAAGTTTTGGCAGGCACGCTATCGCGCCGTCCGTTTGCTTGATGAGACGGCCATCTTGGCTTGTGCAGCCTACGTCGACTTGAATCCGATCCGTGCCGCTATGGCCCAGACGATTGAGACGAGCGAATATACTTCGGCTCAGCAACGAGCCCTTGAACTAAGTGAGTCACGGCGGCAGAGGCTGCCTCAAGAAGTGCAGAAGGAAAGCTTCGACAAGCGAGAGTCGGCATCCACTTTTCATTCAACACCCAACCAGAACCTATCGTCGTCTAAACCGATTACGAAATCGCTTTGTCCGCTGAGTCTCGATGAACTGAAGGGGGAACTTCGCGCGTGTTGCCATCATTCGGGCCATCGAGCAAGCGACAAAGGCTTCCTGCCAATGAGCGTGGCGGATTATTTGACCTTGTTAGATTGGACTGCGCGACAGTTGCGATCCGACAAACGAGGCTCGACACCCGAAACCGCCATGCCGATCTTCGAGCGGCTTGGGATCGATGCCGATATTTGGTGTGAGCTGACACGCGACTTTGGTCGTTTGTTTAGCACCGTAGCTGGCAAGCCGAAAGTGATCGAGATGACTCGGAGCCGAAGCCGCCATCAACGCTACAAGATTCGCAGCCGAGCGAGAGAACTTCTAACGACGTAGCCATCGCATTGACGATGCCATCTTGTAAGAGCGGCTTTATCCATTCCCCGTCGGACTGACTCGCTACCGGTCCGTTCATAGCTGCCGCCCGCAACTGCAACGTGATTCCGAAGCACTCATCTCGGCAATTCCTGAGGAGATTTTCATCCGATTGGAGTTGTCTATTGCCAGCGAATATAGTGGAGGCCAACACGGTAAAACGTAGTCGACGTGTGTCCCCGGTTCCCCGGTTCCGGTTCCCTACGTATTCCCTAGCGCTCGTCGACGTGTGTCCCCGGTTCCCCCCCTCTGGTTCCCTGCGCCGGTAAAACGTAGTCGACGTGTGTCCCCGGTTCCCTGCGTGTGTCCCCGGTTCCCTGCGCCCGGTTCCCTGAAGAAGTCTCGCAAGCCGTCTTCTATTTGGTCAGCAACGCCACCATGATGGTAGCAGGTACTTCCATTGCGATCGATGGAGGCAAAAGTCTTGGTGTCCCTCCCGCACGGTAACCTCAAATCATGTTTCGAACCTTTCCTTGGCTTGCGGCCTTCGCAAGCGTTACGTTGCTTCTTCGTTTCGAAGCACCCATTTCCCAAGCTGATTTCAAAGCTGGAGCGGCGATCGTCAACATCACACCACCTTTGGGTGAATTGGTGGTTGGCGGATTCCATCCCTATCCCGCAGAAGATGTCCACGACGAGCTGCATGCGCGGTGCATCGTGCTCGAGGATGGTGCGACAAAACTGGCTTTCGTAGTTTGCGACAACGTCGGAATATCGCGAGACGTCTTCGATCAGGCAAAGTCACTTATCGAAAAGAAATTCCAAATTCCCATGGCCCATCAGTTGATGGCCGCGACGCATACTCATTCTGCTACCACGGCTCGATCGACGAACATGCTTGTGCCCGAAGAATTGAGTTGGTATCAACGGTTTCTTGCTCAACGGATCGTCGATGGAATTCAAATGGCGAATCAGCGGCTCGAATCGGCCGAACTCGGCTGGGGAGCCGTGGATGAGCCTTCGGAACTGTTCAATCGCCGCTGGTTCGTAGCCGACGAAATCGATCGTCGCAATCCGTTCGGCGGCGTCGATCGCGTTCGGATGAATCCACCAAACGTAACCTTGATTCGACCAGCCGGTCCGATCGATCCTCAGGTCTCCTTTGTGACGGTTCGCAGTTCGAAAGACCAGCACCCGATCGCTGTCCTCGCGAACTATTCACTTCACTATGTAGGTGGTGTCGCCGGTAAATCGATTTCGGCGGACTACTTTGGCGTCTTTGCGGAAGAGCTCAATCAACTCATGAAAATCGATAGCGAGAGCAAACCGTTCGTCGCGATCTTGTCGAACGGAACGAGTGGCGACGTGAACAATATCAATTTTTTGGAACGTGGCCCCAAGTTGGAACCTTATCAAAAAATGCGGCAAGTCGGTCAATTGATTGCGAATCGAGTGCATGGGGCCATGCAAAACGTGGCGTATCAGAAGGTGCTCCCCTTGGCGGCGAGGTTATCCGAGTTGACGCTTAAAGTTCGTAAGCCCGATGCTAAGCTGCTCGAGTATTGCGAAACGGTGCAGAAGAAACCCGCCGACGAAAAACCCTATCATTCGCTTGAAAAGATTTATGCGGATCGGGTCATGATGCAGGCAAAATCACCGGATGAAGTGAAGGTCCCTTTGCAAACCTTCCGAATTGGATCGCTGGGAATTGCCGCCATTCCATTCGAGGTCTTTACCGAAACGGGGCTGGAAATCAAAGAGCGGAGCCCGTTTCAGCCAAGTTTCACGATGGAACTCGCGAACGGTTCGTTTGGCTACTTGCCGCCGCCGCGTCAACATGATCTCGGTGGTTATGAGACATGGCTGGGTACGAATAAAGTCGAGCGTGATGCGTCGGAAAAGATCGTGAACCAACTGATGACCATGTTCGGCGAAATGAAAGAATGAGAATCGAATTACTAGTCGTGCGTCTCGGGCGGAGCAGCTAGCTGTTGAAAAGAAGAGCCCAATGTCGCCGTTCGTTCCCACGAACAAAGCGGGCACTCTCGAAACGCGAGCATCGTTCGCGTGAACGCACAGCTATTTACGAGGGGCTGAGCATCTTCAAACATATTTCGGCATCGCGTGCGCTCATCATGTCGGCGAAGCGCGTTGTCGGGTCGATGCAGGTCCGATGCAACTGTTGCGATGGCAGACTTGCCAAACCGCGAAAGCGTTGCTTGG
>JANOAI010000503.1:0-6045 GCA_031411055.1 Pirellulaceae bacterium | reverse complement strand
CAGGTTGGACTTGATAATCGATCGCAACCCTGTTGGAGTACAGCCTTTAGGCGCCGAGCACCTTGGATGCGCGAAAAGCGGCTAAAGCCTGGACTCCAGCACAACCTGGCGCTGTCCAGATAGGCTACATCGACTTCGACTGAAGCAGTGCTGCCGCGTAACCGATGATGTCGTTCTTCGATTTGGATTGTTCTAGCATGGGAGCAAAATCGCGTGCTTGACAAGACAATTCCATGAGCGAGGGGGCAATTCCAAACGGTCGCTCGCCGGGCGGCATCCGCTTCATCAGAAAATTCATCGCTTCTTTGGGGCGTCCTATTCGAGACAATAGATCAACGTAGGTTTCGATGGCGATCGTTCCGTGTTCTTCAATGCTGAGCGATTCCGCTTTTTGAAGGAACTGATGCAAACCCGCTTCGACGTTTTCACCGAGCAAGGTTCCGATAAAGTAGCTTGACATTAAGTAGAGATCGCCAAACGGCTCTTCACTGGGATAGTGATAATTCCGGCTAAGCTGTCGTCCATACCGACAAAGATCCATGGCAAGTGCCAGAATTTCTTTGTCATCTAACAACCGAGCTAGTCGAACGGTTGCAGCAATATGAGTCGTGTCGATATGGTAGGCGCCTTCCTTCAACAACGTCGGTCGGGTCGACAAAATTTCTTGGAGTGTCGCACCGGTAGGTTTCTTACCTTCGCGGCGTTCGATGTCTGCTTGAACGCTTTCCAACAATTCCTGGTGTAGATGTCGAACCAACTGACCGACGGCGGCTTGCTGTTCGGCACGGGTCTTCGAAGCGACCGATTCTTCAAGCATGGTGATGGTGCTGCATGTTCCGCGATGCTCGGCCGATAGCCGAACGCCTCGCGCAATATCGACCCCTTCGTGGACCAAAATAGCGAGAAACACGTCGATGTTCTCCGCGTTCACTTCTAGATTCGCAATCGCTTCACCGACGGCTTGATTGTCGCCGACCGGACGCATGTAAAGCCAACCGTCTTGTAATCGGCCTTGTTTGAGAAGGGCGAGTCCTACTTCCCGACATGCTTGGAGCAGGCCTTTTTCGAGAACTTCCGCCTGCTCTGGGCTAGGTGGCGGATCCGCTTCGATCGCGACGGCTGACATCCCGAGCTCGAGGCGATGCTGCATTTTCAAGGCTTCGAAGAGCTCGAGATAGCGACCGGCTTTGCGCAGTTCCTCGACAAGCAGCTTGGCAGCGCCGAGGGGGCTGTCCGAGGTAGAAATTTGGGAGAGTTGTTCGAAAATATCAGGCATGGTGAGGGTGGCTACGAGTTTAAGATTGCACGCTGGGTCTGGTCAACGCGAACATTTCTACCCCATATCATCGCTGAATGAAATCGAACCCACTAGCCCATCCGGCACGCGGCGGATAGAAAACATTCATGACAATCTCAACACCAACCTTTGATGGGCTCCGCGTGGCTGCCCTCGAAAGCCGCCGCCGCGACGATTTAAGCCGACTGATCGAGCGGTTCGGGGGCGTCCCCTTTGTCAGCCCGTCGATGCGGGAGGTTCCGATCGAACAGAACCGCGAAGCAATTGATTTCGCGAACCGAGTTTTGGCGGGTGAGATCAATATCGTCATTTTTACGACCGGAGTTGGGTTTAAGCACCTTTTGGCTGCGATCGAAAAACACGTCCCACCGCAACGTTTCCTTGATACGCTCTCGGATATCACGACGATCGCACGTGGCCCCAAACCAGTGGCCGCCATGCGGGAAATGGGGCTGACTCCCACGCATCGAATCCCGGAACCGAACACTTGGCGTGAAGTCCTTCAGCACATCGATCAGCATGTTCCGATCGCGAATCAATCGGTCGGACTTCAGGAGTATGGGATCACTAATTTTTCCTTCATTGCTGGTCTCGAAGCCCGCGGCGCGAACGTCGTTCAATGCCGGGTTTATCAGTGGGAGCTGCCGGAAGACACGCAACCGTTGGAAGAGAACATTCTCGCCATGATTGCGGGCGAGCGTGACTGTTTACTTTTTACGAGCGCTCATCAAGCTGTAAACATGATGCGTTTAGCTCGCGTGCTGGGTGTCGAGGAAGCTCTGCGTCAAGCTTTGGATCGCATGGTCGTCGTCTCCATTGGTCCAACCACCTCGGAGATGCTTCAGCATCTCGAAATGCCAATCGATCTCGAACCGGAGCATCCGAAAATGGGGCATCTGGTTCAGTCCGCGGCGGAACGGTCCAAGCGATTGCTTGATGCGAAACGACTGCTTCCAGCGATTCCCGCAAAGCCGCGAGCACAGGATGCTCAGAAAGAAGCTCCCGCGCCTCAGCCTTGGGATTCAAGTCCATTTATGCTTGCGTGTCGACGACAGGCATCGTCCGTGACACCGGTCTGGCTGATGCGTCAGGCGGGTCGGTACATGGCGGAGTATCGCGCCGTGCGCGAGAAGATGAGTTTCTTGGAACTGTGCAAGAATCCAGCCTTATGTGCTGAGGTCATGGTCACGGCGGTCGAGAAAATCGGTGTGGACGCGGCCATTATTTTCTCCGACTTATTGCCGATCCTGGAACCGATGGGGATGCAGCTCGAGTTTGCACAAGGCGATGGACCAGTCATCCACAATCCGCTGAGAGAAGCGGCAGATGTCGAGAAGGTCATCGAGCTCGCATCGATGGAATCGCTCGACTTTGTCATGCAAACCGTCAAGCAAACACGAGCCGCTATCAAGCCACACATTCCGGTGATCGGGTTTGCCGGCGCCCCATTTACCTTGGCCTCTTATATGATCGAAGGTGGTGGTAGTCGAAACTATGTGAATACGAAACGATTGATGTATCGATCTCCATCGGCGTGGCACGAGCTCATGACGAAGCTTACACGTACCATCGCTCGGTATTTGAACGCCCAGATTCTGGCGGGGGCGCAGTGCGTTCAGATTTTTGATTCATGGGTCGGTTGTTTGTCGGTGGCCGACTATCAAACCTACATCTCTCCCTACATGCGACATTTGTTGGATTCGATCGTCCCACGCGTACCGGTAATTAACTTTGGAACAGGCAACCCGATGTTGACGTCGCTCTACCGCGGCGACGCACGGACCGTCGTCGGACTTGACTGGCGTATTCCGCTCGACCAAGGCTGGGCATCCGTCGGGCACGACCGAGCGGTACAAGGAAATCTTGACCCGACGATCTTGTTTGCCGATCTCGATACGATTAAGACGCAGGTGAAGCGTGTACTGGATGAAGCCCAGCAACGGGCTGGTCACATTTTTAATCTCGGCCACGGCATTCTTCCCCATACGCCCGTCGATAACGTCATTGCGCTCGTCGATATGGTGCATGAACTATCGCAGCGATAGCGAGTGAACATCTCAGCCTGGAATCGCGATTCGATCCACAACACATAGTTCGGATCGCCTTTTAGGCTTCGCCGATCATGATTACGGTGAAGCGTAATACCGCTGGTCTTAGAACCGCATCGCGCTCAAGATTGCGACACCGATTGCCACCGCATAAAAGCCAAGCAAGATGATCGCTAGCACCCCCAAGTATCGCCAAAAACTTCGTTGACTCTGAACAACCTGGACGAGCGACTTTGTCTCTCCCGATGCGATATCGCGAGCTTGTTTCCCAGCTTTGAATAAAAGGACCGATGGTATCAGGTATACCAAAACGGCCATTGGAAGAAAAACAAGTAAGGTAAAGAAGGCTTCCCCACCAACAGGCCGACCACGGCCACCTCCCATCCCAAATAGGACTGTGAAGGCGACAAAAGCGAAGAGGCAGAAGCTTGCAAGGAATCCCAGGATGGAAAGAAAGGTTTGCCACCTTCCTAGCGAAAGCCACGACTCGACGGATTCTTGATCCATTCCTCTATTGTCGCCAATAGGGTTTTCGTTAGCGGCAGATTGATAGGGATTCGTTGGGTCAGACGGGGTCATTCGATGCTCCAATGGGATTGATTTGGCAAACTGCACTCTCGGTTCTTCGTCCAATCGAAGATCTCGCTACAATTGCCATCATGAAGACAAATATAGTGAAAGCGAAGCTGAAAAGGGGGGAAGTCTGTAAGGGGGTCATGTGTATGGAGTTCGCTACGAGTGGTTTCGGGCGAATTTCAGCCTCGGCGGGAGCTGAATTCGCCATTTTTGATATGGAGCATACCGGATGGACGCTCGAAACCATCAAGATGCTGGTTTCGACTTCCGAATCGGTTGAACTGTGTGCGATTGTTCGCGTCCCCACCATGGATTACCACCACATTGCGCACGCCTTGGATGTTGGGGCTCAAGGAATCGTTATTCCAATGGTCCGTTCGGCTGACTACATTCGCGAAGCCATTGCGTACGCGTTTTATCCGCCCGTCGGAAAGCGTGGTTGTTCCGTTTTTCTCAATCACGACGGTTATCAGCCTGGAAATCTCGTCGAGAAAATGAAGAGCGCCAATGAGAACTTACTCATGATTGCTCAGATTGAGTCCATCGAGGGACTTGAAAACTGTGAGGCCATTAGTTCCGTGGAGCAAGTCGACGCGATCTGGATCGGTCCCTATGATCTATCTTGTTCGATGGGAATACCAGGCCAGTTCACCAATCCCATATTGCGTGAAGCTCTTCAACGCATTCGGAAAGCGGCGGAGCGAAACAATAAAGTCATGCTCTTGGGTACAAGCGATCCGAAACAGCTCGAAGATGGACCAAACGAAGGCTACCGAATGTTAGCGTATACGTCCGACATCAATCTTTATTACAACGCTTTGAAGGCTTGCATGGATTCGATTGGGGAGTCACTGAGTCAATGAAACCCCATGTGCTCCTAGCGATGAGTGGCGGCGTGGATAGCTCCGTCGCCGCCTCCTTGTTATTGAAAAAAGGCTATGAAGTCACCGGTGTCTTTATGCGGCACGGTGAAGAGTCGGCTGAGGTCTGTCGCGTCGATGCCAGCCAGCCTAGCCCGCTGCTCCCCATTCTCCAAGGACGACTCGATCATAAACAAGGCTGCTGTAGTGCCAGTGACGCGCTCGATGCGCGTCGAGTAGCCGATCGCTTGTCGATTCCGTTTTATGCAATTGATATGCAAGCCGACTTCAAACGCATTGTCGACTATTTTGTTGACGAGTACCGTTCGGGGCGAACACCGAACCCGTGCGTTCAATGCAACAACTGGATCAAGTTTGGCCGGCTTTTTGAATACGCGGATGCCATCGGGGCTGAATTCGTAGCGACTGGCCATTATGCTCAGCTAAAACCAACCGATGACCCCGCCAACCCGATCGGTTTGTATCGTGGGATCGATGATGGAAAAGATCAAGCGTATGTGCTTGCAGGAATTGATCGTCGTTACCTCGCCCGAATGTTGTTGCCGATCGGTGGCTTTCATAAAACCGAGATCCGAGCCATGGCGGCGGATGTTGGATTGCGAGTCGCCGATAAAAAAGATAGCCAAGAAATTTGCTTCGTGACGTCAGGGCATCACGCCGAGTTCGTTCGTCAACGAAGCGATGATGATCGAGCTGGCGAAATCATCACCACGGATGGAAAAGTAGTTGGAAAGCATCTCGGCATCGAAGGTTTTACCATCGGACAACGCAAAGGGGTTGGTGTCGCGATGCACGAACCCTATTTTGTGATTAAGATTGAACCGCAAACCAAGCGAGTGATCATTGGTCGGAAATCCGAGCTTGGTCGAACGCGTTTATCGGCCATCGGTTCGAATTGGCTTTCCGATATTCCCGTCGGCGAACCGTTTTCGGCGGATGTACAGATTCGATACAACGCAGCACCGCGACCCGCAACGGTCGAGCTTAACGATGCAATGACTTTTGAAGTCCAGTTTGATCAACCTGTCGAAGGGGTCGCGCCTGGGCAATTAGCCGTCGTATTTCGTGAAAACCGGGTCCTCGGTGGTGGATGGATTAAAACGACAGATCTTTAGTTCGACCTTCCCAAATCGACCCATTGGGCCTCGCAGGAAGTTGATTTTGTCGTACGACGAACGTCCTCGTCCGTCCATCCCTCCCTGGACTAGAGCATTTTCATTTTTCATATAGCCATTCGGAAAAC
>JANOAI010000502.1:0-15209 GCA_031411055.1 Pirellulaceae bacterium | reverse complement strand
GGCATCGCGTGCGCTCATCATGTCGGCGAAGCGCGTTGTCGGGTCGATGCAGGTCCGATGCAACTGTTGCGATGGCAGACTTGCCAAACCGCGAAAGCGTTGCTTGGTCAGTTGTTTTGTGCCGGTAGGATCTATGGACTTGATCATCCTGTGCCCTTCTTCCTCCGAAAGTGCCAACACTGGCGCTTGCAGCGATTCGCCAACAATCTGCATGAGCGGTGGTCGAATGATGAAAAGCTTTTGGGCGTCAAGCAGCGGCTTCATCCAACGATAGAAAAAGAGGAGCAGCAACGTCGCGCAGTGAATTCCATCGGCATCTGGATCGCAAAGCAACAGCACGCGGCCATATCGGCAATCCTGCAAGGAGAATTGGTCGCCAATATGAACTCCCATCGCATCGATCGTCGCTCCTAAAAAAGGATTTTCCCGAACGGCCTTTTCGCGAGCTTTGATCGCGTTGAGCGGCTTGCCCTGGATAGGAAGGACTGCTTGGAATCGGCTATCACGCATTCGATCCACGGCACCTGCGGCGGAATCACCTTCGACGATGAACAGTTCGGCGTCAGAGCCAACGCCGTGCACTTCACAATCCGCCAACTTGATCGGCTGTTGATAGAGTGCCATCCGTTTACCGTCTCCGTTTGTGAAACCCAATGATGATCAAGTCAGGAATATCCATGAGCCTGAGGCGCTAGCCGATTTCGAATTAAGCAGAATGTCCGAGGAGATTCTCCCACTTTGAAGTCCTGCTATCCATTATTCCTAGGTGGCTTTTTGTAGAAACGACCAAGTCTGAGGAAGATTTGAGATCTGAAAACTGAAAACTGAAAACGTGGGTCTCGAAGACTCGACCCACCCTACGGAACTTTTGTTTGAATTACAAGAACGTCGATGCCCGAAAACTATTTCTTATTGAGTTCGTTCTGGATCCACAGTTCCAGCTCGTCCCAATCTACGGGTGGCAGGTTGGATAAATCCGGTCGCAGTTTTACCGCTCCTTGGATGTAAATATGCTGGATCTCTTTTTGAGACTTGTCGGTGTTCCAGTGCAACAGAATTCGAATACACTTGCCAAGCGATCCGGGGACGCTCAATTCGTATCCGCAAAGTAGGGGCACATCGAGCCAACCCATCTGACGGGCAGCGAGGGCCGGAAATTCGGCGTCGAGGTCCTTGGTCAGCGTAAAGGTAGCGCTGGCGATATCGCTGGAATCGATATCATTCCGGCGGATCATGAGCGCCAGCAACTGGCGCGTGGCCGTTAGGATCGCATCGCGAGAATTAGTATCGACTGTTGTTGCGCCGCGGACTCCACGGCAAATGGTTCCCATTTCGAAAACTCACGAGAGGGCTAACTGAATCAACTTGAAAACGCCATACTATAGACCGTTCCGACGATTCCTTCGAGTTCCCTTATTTCGACCCCCGAATGAGCAACGAAGCCCGCACTTCAGAAACTGCCGAAGAGCCATTTAACCCTGGATCTTTGTCGATTTTAATTGTCGACAATGAACCTGCCCTGGCCCGCGCCATGCACGAAAGCCTCGACCGGGTCGGCTACCGCTGCACCCTTGCGACCAGCGGCCTCGAGGGCAAAAAGATGCTGGAGCAGAATAATTACGATATTGTTGTCACCGATATGGTGATGAACGATTTCGACGGAATGCAAGTTTTGAGCCTTGCAAAACAGGTTCTGCCGGATTGTGAAGTCATCATGATTACCGGGCACGCGACGGTTCTAAAAGCTGTCGAAGCCATGCGACAGGGGGCCTTTAATTTTCTCGAAAAGCCAGTCACGCCGAACCAGTTGCGTACGATCACCGAAAAAGCAGCCCTAGCGGTCTCGCTCCGGCAAACCAACGTCGAGCTTCGGAGACGGCTCGACGAAAAATTTGGTTTCGAAGGCTTGGTCTACTCCAGCCCGTCGATGCATCACCTGATTGACCGGCTCAAACGAGTCGCTCCCACCGATGCGACCGTTTTGATCACTGGCGAAAGCGGTACCGGCAAAGAGATGGTAGCTCGCGCAATTCATCAAAATAGCCCACGTAAGAACAAACGCCTGGTGGCTATCAACACCCGCGCCGTTTCCGAGAATCTCGTTGAGAGCGAACTCTTTGGCCATGTTCGCGGGGCCTATACCGACGCGGTGACCGATCGCGAAGGAGCGTTTCAATACGCCGATGGCGGAACCCTCTTTTTGGACGAAGTCGGCGATATGCCGATGAGTACGCAGATTAAGTTACTGCGCGTTCTTGAAGAGCACTCGATCACGCGCGTGGGCGACAATAAATCGATCAAAGTCAATGTCCGCCTGCTCTCGGCCACCAATCGTCCGTTGGAAGATATGATCAAGGACGGTCAGTTTCGAAATGACCTCTACTTTCGTTTGAAGGTTATCACCATTCATTTGCCAAGCCTTCGCGAACGTCGCGATGACATTGTGCCGCTCATGGATCACTTTCGAAAATTCTTTATCCGCCGCCACAATCGACCAGCTTCGAATTTTTCGCCTGTCGTGACTCGCAAGTTTTACGGTTACGATTGGCCGGGTAACATTCGTCAGCTTCGTAATTTTGTTGAGACGATGGTCGTATTGGATACCGATGGCAAGCTCGATTTAGATGATCTACCCCCCGAGTTAATCGATGCGGTCGTTCAATCGAACGTGGGGGGCGCGGAAGCGGCTGTCGATATGGCGATGCAAAATCATACGAATACGATAGGGAACGTGAGCTTAGAGAATGCTTCGCAGATGCCGGAACTCATCGGCAAGTCGATGGATGAAATCGAGCGTTGGGCCATTACGGAAACGCTCCGAATTACGAACGGAAATCGCGAAGAAGCGGCTAAAATTCTCGATATTGGAGCTCGCACGCTTTATCGCAAGCTTGATAAATATAAAAACGATAGCGAAGAAGGGTAGCGTTGTATCATGCCTACGATTCGACAACTCCCAGTCAGCCTTATCAACAAAATCGCGGCCGGTGAAGTCATCGAACGCCCGGCGTCGGTTGTCAAAGAGCTGTTAGAAAATAGTATCGACGCGGGTGCATCGCGCATCGAATTGTCGGTGGACGCTGGCGGGATGGAGATGATTCGAATTTCCGATAACGGCTGCGGTATCGAGAAAGACCAGCTGTTGTTAGCGATCTCGCCGCATGCAACCAGCAAACTCACCGAAGCCGACGATCTGTTCGACATTCGAACACTGGGTTTTCGCGGCGAAGCCTTGGCCTCCATTGCCGAAATCTCGCACCTCGATTTTCGATCGCGTGTCGCCGATTCTGAGAGTGGCGCTGAACTGATCGTACGTGGCGGTGTAGTCGAAGGGCCACGCGATTGTGCGAGTCCTGTTGGAACGACGATGGAGATTCGCCACCTCTTTTTCAACACCCCGGTCCGTCGAAAATTTCTTAAATCGAATCAGACCGAGATGGGGCACGTGCTGGAAGCCTTCACGCGTATTGCTTTGGCTCATCCTAATGTTCACATGGTAATCATTAGCAACGGCCGAACGATGCACGATTTACCGGCGACCGAACGATGGTCGGAACGGATCGAAGCTTTCTTTGGAACGGAAGTCGCAGACAAGCTGATTCGGATTGACAACAGCGATGGCGAGATACGCTTGCATGGGTACGTAGTGAATCCGGAGGTAACCCGCGGCAACAATCGGATGCAGTATCTGTTCCTCAATGGACGATACATTCGTGACCGGTCGTTGCAACATGCTCTTGGAGAAGCCTACCGTGGGCTTGTTATGGTCGGAAGGTTTCCAATCTGTTTTTTGAATTTGGAAATTCCACCGGGTCAAGTCGATGTCAACGTCCATCCCACCAAGAGCGAAGTTCGCTTTTTGGACGGAGGCGAGATTTATCGTCGACTCCTGCAAACATTGCGATCCAAGTTTCTGAGCAGCGATCTCACAGCCAAAGTCACGGCCCCGGTGGAGTCTGGCTCTTCGTCGTCGAATCAGTCTTCGCCATTCAACGATCCTTGGCCCAAGCCAGCTTCGCAATCATCCTGGACGAACTCCTTGGATTCATCATCTCGTTCAACGCCATCCGCGACAGACTCGCTTCTCCAGTGGAGTCATGCTCGTGGAGAAACCATTGACCTGGCGCGACCCAACGCGATCCCGGAATTCCGGCCCTTCCCCAGTCAAGGCTTTGGGCTGAATTCGCTGGCTCCTTCTCCAGCGATTTCCCCGTCCAACGTTCCGCATCCGACAGAAGCTGATGAACAACGGCCCGAATCAGAGTTCGATTTCGCTTCACGAACTGACCTCCCAAGCGACGATCGTTTGATGCCCATCGAACATCGCATCGATGCGCAGCATCCAAACTTAGCAACTAGCCATCTTGGCTTTCAAATTCATAATCGCTATCTCGTGACCCAAGATGATGCCGGGATGGTCGTCATCGATCAGCATGCGCTGCATGAACGAATATTGTACGAGCAGATACGCGATCGAGTTTTATCTCGTACCGTGGAAAGTCAGCGACTGCTAATCCCTGAACCAGTGACGCTTACGGGACCCGAAGCCGCAGCGGCGCTGGATGCTCAAGAAACTTTGCGCCAAATCGGTATCGAAATTGAACCCTTTGGCGGTGACACCGTTCTTGTGACTGCCTATCCCGCAATTCTGTCGAAGACGAAACCTTCCGAAATGCTCCACCAGGTTCTCGAACCACTCATGCAAGCCGGCAAAAAACCCGATGCTCGAGATTTACTCGAAGCCATGATGAGCATGATGTCATGCAAGGCCGCCATCAAAGCGGGTGATAAATTGGCCGCGGAAGAGATTACGGCCCTACTCGAACAGCGGCATCTTTTCGCCGATACGCACCACTGCCCCCACGGTCGCCCGACGGCACTTTTTTTCAGCCGCGAGCAGCTCGACAAAATGTTCAAGCGAACGTAGCTGGACAGCGCCAACTTTGTTGATAAACATCGCTTCCGATGGGTTCATCCCAACGGTGCGACAATTGGGCGGCTACACGAAATCCGCATCGAACCTTCCCGTTTCCTCCGATTCGCCTGTGGCGAATCGGAGGAAACGGGAAGGAGGGGATCGTATCGCATTTTTGTAGCCACTCAATTGTGTTCCCGATCGGGGCAAGCCCGACGGAAAACTGGACGATCATACTTTTCGGAACGTAACTTGGCGCTGTCCAACTATGGCTTCAGTGCCAGCGTGTATTTCAGAAAATCGCGTTCGAGCTTCTCGATATCGTTGCCAAAGTGCTTTTGGAAGTCGGCGAGTCGACGTTTCGGGTCGGTCGTTTCCAGAGGAGGGCGGGTGGCGAGCTCTGTCAGATAATTCGTCAGCTCCTTGCTTTTCGTCTTCATGAGGAAATGGCAAAAAGCCCAACTTTGACCGTAAGCGGCTCCGACGACATTCGGATCTTTGAAGCTCGTATCATCTTGAATAAGCTTAACGAGTGGCAGCGTCTTGTGAGCATTGTAGGTATTCCGGAAGACGTTGAAGTTGTATTGATTGACTTTGCCAATTCCGCCCCAACCCGAAGGACTGTTTAAGTCTGGGGATTCAAAGAACATCGCTAAGCCTTCGCTGATCGCGACGGGATTATCGGCCATACGCGTTTGCAAACCACTGTTGTAGGCAAGCTGATGAACTGCCTCATGAACAACGGTTGCTACCGTACGTTCCGCCGAAGGGCGATTGAGTATGGCATTGATTAGTTCTGAAGTATTGACTTTCTTACCAGCTGGGATCATCCCCTCGATACCGGTCAAATCGTAGCCAGCAATTCGATTACTCAGCTGGTTATAGTATCCGATCGTGCTTTCCGCATTCACATCTTCTTTCTCCGCATAGCGAAGATAGTCAGCTCGTTTTTCGAACACGATTGCGACGAGTGGAAACTCGGGCTCCTTCAACTCAAGCCCTCGGCTTTTCCAATAGTTGTAGAAGCCACGAAACAAACGCTCATAAATCGAAGCGTTCCATTTCGCGTAGGCTTCCGTCGTGTTGTACGCAATCACATAGTTTTTCGATACAAGTATCTTAAAGTCCGGTGGAAGCTGTTTCCTCAACGCAGCGGACATCTGCTCGTGGCCGAATGGAACAAACGTTTGGGACGTCGGTTCGATCTTCTGAGTTTCGCTGGCGACTAAAACATGCAAACGACCATCGGGTTCAACCAGCAAGCAACCACCACCCTCTTCGTCCTTGGCCCACACCCAACCTTCTAACGTCTTGGGTCGGCTAGCGGCGTGCTTTACGTGAACCCGAGAAAGGACTTTACTCGAATGAGAAGTCTGGGCAGTCGAATCGCTATCCTTGTTCGATAATTCCTCGCCAACAAGGATCGAATGAAGAACGCAGAAAGCAAAACAGCTGGTGGCGAAAAAAAGACGAACCAAACGAATCACCTGAATACTTTCGGCCCCGCCGCAATTGTAGCACACGTTAACGGTCGTGTTGCAATTCAGCCGATACGAACAAACCGATTACAGCGCCGATTCCGAGTAAGAAGAGAAGCAATCCCGCTTCGCCGGCCCGCACGCCGTAGTGCAAGAGATCAAAGATCCGCAAAGAAACGGGAGTCACGCCGGGAGGCAAGCATAGGAGGTAGCTTGAAAGTTCTCCGAAAGCGAGGGCAAAGAGGAGGATCGCAATCGTCACGATGGGCTTCCAAAACGACCGTGCAAGAATTCGCATGCGGCTGCTCAAGTCCAAAAATTGGTCGAGCTTCCAGGTATCGCGATGGCGTGTTGACCAGCGATTGATCGTTAAAACGAATACGAGCGTTGCGAGCGGAATAAGTTTGAACTGCAGGCACAGGATAGGGGCAATCAGCGTCCGATCATTAAGCGTTTGAAGCCAACCCCACGGAATTTGAAAAAGCGATAAAACCAGACCAGTTACGACCGGGCCGGGGAGAGAAAAACTACCGATCAAGATTGCGATGAGTACGCCGGAGCACGCAACGCGAAAAAGCGATGACTTGCTCGATCGCAATCGCAGAAAAAAGAGGGCGATTATGCTGCTCAACAACATGGCCACCAGCGTCGCGCTCGAGGACAAAGCGGTGGACCATTCAAGCTCTTGCCAGAAGGCTTGCGGAGCCGTGAATAGCTCTCGAAACAGACGTACCCAAGACCACGATCTTTGAACCACTCCAACTTCTACTTCGGTCGCAACCCAGCCAGCTTTGACGACCAAATTGCAGGTCGGTAGAAAGATCGCGACGACGACGACCAGCCATGAGATCGCCGCAATGATCCTCGACGCCCATCCTGCGATAGCTTGTCGAGGTCGCGATTCCGATCGATCATGCTCAAAGCGAGGCCAAAGCATGGCGAACACTAGTCCTCCGACGAGACCGCAGAGTAGACTTGCGAGGCATGGTGTGAGTGCATGGAGCCAGCGAGGTTCACCCGAGAGCATTTTGAGATAGCAGTTTTCGGCAAGCGTGGTCACTTGAAAAAGATTGGTAACCACCATATCGCCACTAATCCAAGCCGCAATCAGCAGGGTTGTGCCGATGAGCCAAGGTACCCATGCTGGTAAAATAGAACGGCAGAACATGCGCACTGCGCCGCCATCGAGCTTGGCTGTTTCAATAGATGCCCCGAGCGATGTGCGCAGTCCGATTCGGAGTAGCCAATACGCGATCGGGATTGCCGCCATGGCGTGAATCCAGACCACGCTTCCAATTGCGTACGTTGGAAATTTGGCAGCTGAAACTTGTGAGAGGGTCCACCACCCCTGCACTCCGAAACCTGCTGACCAGGCTCCAGCAATCACATAGGTAGGCAATAGCAGAAAACTGCTAATCGCGACTCCGACCCATCGATTGCTCAACTTCGAATTCGTCAAGGAAAGCAACGCCGGCAAGCTAGCAAGCACCGTCGCGAGTCCGGCACTCCCCAACGCGACAATGGCTGTTCGAACCGCAACGTCCATTCAATTCGACCTACTTTATCGCGGTCGCTTCCCAGATTTGAAAATTGTCGAATTGGACACCCTGACCAAGAACCGTAAACCCAACGTCGGTTTTTCTTTCATGAGCAATGCCCGGTGATTTCAAATGCCCAACCACTTTCCCGTCCAGACTGACCTGCATCGTCTCTTCGAGTATTTCGACGCGCATCGTGTGCCATTCCATAGGGTCCAGGTTGATTTTGAAAACAGCCGACCGATTCTCAAGCAGTTTCTTCCGTTCGTCCGCTTTCGTGGAATCATCCTTCATCGCAAAAATATCGTTTCGCATGGCGCCTTCTTTATCATCGGCGAGTCGAAGAATTGATTTTGTAATCACGACTCGGCACAAGTGCCCTGCGTGGGAACCTTTGAAATTGCGTTCATCGATGACAAAATTGAGAGTCTTTGACGTCCCCATCCGAAACGAAAATTCGACGATCCCATTTTTGAACTCGGTTTTTGCTCGAGCGACGGCACCATGTTTGTCTTGAGGGAGCTCGTTGCCGACGAATTTGCCACTGTCGATTTGAAAATCGCCAATGGCAATTCGCCAATGCGGTGCCACGGCTGCGATTTCAAAATCATCGCTTAAAAGTAGTTTGCCTTTTGTTACTAAGGGCGTTTCGGACCAAGCAAAGATCGAGACCAAATTCATAAACACGAGGGCAAGGGTGGCAGAGACCCATTTTGTTATCATCATAAAATCCTCATTCGCATGTCATCGCGGAAACGCGCGGCGGCATTATAAAGCATAGTTCGTGCGGATTTCATGGAATACGACTATCCAACACCGACGCTCTTGGCGGTTTTATCGTGACTGGTGTGTTGCTTGAAGCCCTTTAAATCGGCTAAACTGCTGAACAACAATCCAATCCTACCGACTGTTTCCTCTCCAAACCATGGTCTATTCAAAGGTCCAACGATGTTGTTATCGAATTCTCGGTGCAAGTTTTCTCTTAAGTGGCTCGGTATCGTTAGCTTTCTAACGCTTTTCACTGCATTCAACATGTCATCCTCATTTGGTCAGAGCGCAAAAAAAGACGACAAAAATAGTGCTGATATGATCGACGTTTGGATTGGAACAGGTAGTGGCCAGGTTAGTAAAGGAATTTACTACACGCAGTTGAATAAAAAGTCCGGAAAGCTGCAGCCGACAAGCCTTGCGGCCGAAGCGGAAGGGCCTGGCTTTCTAGCCATGCATCCGAAGAAGCCTATCCTCTACGCCGTTTGCAGTTTTGCCAAACAACCCGTGGTTGCGTCGTACCAAATCTCGAAGAAGGGGAATAGCTCGAGTCTTACCCTGCTAAACGCGATTGAGATTGGAGATGGAGGATCGGCGCATGTGAGTGTCGATCCTACCGGCCATACGCTTTTGACGGCTCAATATGGAACTGGATCCGTCGGCGTATTTGCGCTGAACGAAGATGGCTCAATTCGCGAACGAACGCAGCTCGTCAAACATCAAGGTGGATCCCAAGTTGTGCCGAGCCGACAAGAATCGCCGCACGCTCATTGGACCGGAATGTCGCCCGATAATCGATTTGCTTTTGTACCGGACCTCGGGTTAGACAAAGTTGTGATTTATCGGTTGGATGCTGCGAATTCCAAGATCGAGCAACATGGATTTGGCGTTGTTCCTCCTGGAAGCGGGCCACGTCACATGAAGTTTGATAAGACCGGCAAGTATGTATTGGTGTTGAACGAGATATCGCTTTCGATCGCGGTCTTCGAATTCGACGCAAAAGAAGGAGCGATGAAGGCGATCGAAACGGTACCCACGGTATCGGCTGCGGAACTGGCCAAAGAACAGTCACCGAGTGCCTCGGAAATTCGGATTCACCCCAGCAACAAGTTTGTATACTCCGCCAATCGAGGACACGACACGATCTCGGTTTTCCGTTTCGATGAGAATACGGGAAAGTTGACCCCCGTGGAACGAGAAAATGCTCGCTGTGCGACCCCGCGAAATTTCAATCTGGATCCAACAGGGCGATGGTTACTGTGCGGCGGGCAGGATTCACACACGCTGGGTGTTTTTGCGGTGAACCAAGAAACTGGCGAATTGACCTTTAATCGCAGCATTGTGCATTCGCCGGCAGCTATCTGTGTTCTCTTTGGCAATGAGTAGTCCGTTCTATTCATAAATCGAGGTTGGCGATATTCTGTAGGGGCTCCAACCTTGTCGATTCAAACTAACTACCTTCGTAAATTCCTAAACACATAGAACTGTAAGGCCATGAAACTCTTTGAAGGCAAAAAAGGCATTATCCTCGGAATTGCGAACGAGAATTCGATCGCTTGGGCGATCGCCAAGGAAATCATGGACCAGGGCGGCGTCTGTGGTTTTTCCCACTTGCCGGATCGTCCCGATGATGAAAAGAAAAAGAATCGATTGCGGGTTAGCAAGTGCGTCGACAAGTACCCAGACCAGACTGCTTTCCTCGAACCGCTGGACGTTCAAGTCGATCAGCAAATCGACGATTTCATGAAGTTCGCCGAATCGAAGTTGGGGAAAATCGACTTCTTACTTCACTCGATTGCATTTGCCGATCGCAATGACCTATCGAGACCTACCGTGGAAACGAGCCGGGATGGATTCAAACTGGCAATGGACGTGAGTGTGTACAGTCTTATTTCGGTAACCAACTATGCGAGACCTCTTTTCAATGAAGGTGCATCGGTCGTTGCGATGACGTACTTTGGAGGCGAGAAGTGTGTGCCAGGTTACAACGTCATGGGGATTTGCAAATCAGCTCTCGATGCCACCATTCGGTACCTTGCTTTCGATATGGGACCGAGCGGTGTGCGCGTGAATGCAGTGAGTGCCGGCCCCTTGAAAACGTTGGCGGGTTACGCGGCTGGCGTAGGAGAGATGCAAGAGTTCTATAGCCATGTGGCGCCGCTTGGTCGAAACGTGACCCACGAAGAAGTTGGCCGAAGTGGAGCTTATCTCCTTAGTCCGTACAGCGGCGGGATCACAGGGGAGATCTTGCATGTCGATGCAGGCTATAACGTCATGGGAAGCCCCGGCCGACTGCTGGAAAAGATCAAAGCTGGCACATAAACCTTCTATGACTGTAAACCTGGTTGACCGTCAACGGCTCCTCGAACGTTTCGTGCGATACGCTCGAGTCGAAACAACCGCGGATGCTCGCAGCGAAACGTATCCAAGTAGCTCGGGACAACTCGTCCTGGGCAAGCTTCTGGCTCAGGAGCTTTTGGAGATCGGCTGCAAGAATGCTCGACAAGATGAAAACGGCTTAGTTTGGGCGAGTATTCCGTCCAACAGTTCTCAAAGGTCGCCGACCATTCTGTTCAACGCGCATGTCGACACTTCGCCAGATGCTTCAGGCAAGGGTGTGCGACCGAGAGTTGTTGAGTATCAAGGTGGCCCGATTCCCCTCGAATGCGATGGCCAAACGATTACGACCGAGCATTGTCCGGCTTTAGCCGACCTCGTCGGAAAGACGCTGATCGTTACCGATGGGCGAACTCTTTTGGGGAGCGACGACAAAGCGGGAGTTGCCGCAATTGTGGAGTTGGCTCAGATTTTGATCGACAATCCGGCGATAGTGCATGGCGATGTCGAGATCCTGTTTACTTGCGATGAAGAAGTCGGAGCGGGTACGCAGAAGATCGACATGAAACAGATCCAAGCAAGGGTCGCTTACACACTCGACGGAGGTGGTATCGGCGAAATTGACGAGGAAACATTCTCGGCCGATTTGGCGACGATCCGCTTCAACGGCCAGAATATTCATCCATCGATCGGGAAAGGTCGTATGGTCAATGCCTTGCGCGCTGCCGGTATGTTTTTGGAAAAGCTTCCGCGGGAACATCTTTCTCCTGAATCGACAGAAGGTCGACAGGGGTTTCTCCATCCATACGATCTTCGAGGCGGGGTCGGAGAGGCGGAGCTATCTATTTTGCTTCGGGATTTCGATACCGAGAAGTTATCCGAATATAAAGGCTTGCTCGACGAGATTGCGACAGACGTGCAGTTGGAGATGCAAGGTATTCATATCGAAGTCGAAACTCAGGCTCAATATCGCAATATGGCCGAAGGCTTGCGAAAGTTGCCTCAAGCGGTTGATCTCGCTGTGCAGGCTTACCGAAAAATCGGGATCGAACCGCGGCGCACCATCGTTCGCGGGGGGACCGATGGCTCGCAGTTGACCGCCATGGGGCTCCCAACGCCGAATTTATCGGTCGGTCAGCACAACATCCACAGTGTCCTTGAGTTTGCTTGTCTTGATCACATGGTGATTGCTGTCCAACATTTAGTTGAATTGGTTCAGCTTTGGAACCAAGTCGATGTCAACGAACTTGAGCTCGGATCGTGACAAAACCATTGCGTCTTGCTGTGCTTGGCAACCCCGATGGCTGGTATGTTCGCGATTTGAAAAGAGCGGCGTTGGAACGCGGCAACGCAATGATCGATGTCATCACGTTTGGTGATTTACAGGTGGAGTCGTCTCCAGCATCGATTTTTGTTGGAACCGATTCGGCAGCGAGTTCCCTTGTTTCGGTAACGTCTCGGTTGAGCCGTACCAGGGACAACACTGTTTTGGATCTTGATGAGGCTTCTCAGCAGCAAGCGACTTCGAAGTCGTCGGCAATGTCTATGGGCCGATTGGACTCAAGGACAGTGAACGACGACCTCGTTCTAATAGCTGGCTTTCAGAATGAACCACGTTATGACGCCATTCTCGTCCGCACAATGCCACTGGGAACGCTTGAACAAGTCATATTTCGAATGAACGCTTTGCATGTGGCTCAGGAGCTTGGGGTGAGGGTTGTGAATGCCCCTCGTTCGCTTGAGATTGCGATCGACAAGTGGCTGACGCTTGATTTCATGCGGCGAGCTGGGTTAACGATTCCTCGAACGATTGTGTGCCAATCTCGTGAAGCAGCCCTCGAGGGTTTTGAATCACTCGGTAAAGATGTTGTTGTGAAGCCACTTTTTGGTGGTGAAGGGCGAGGCATCCTGCGCATCGATAACGCCGACATGGCGTGGCGAGCATTCAGCACACTCGAACAGCTTGGCGCCGTCATTTATCTACAAGAATTTTTACCGCACCACGGCTATGATTTGAGACTCTTGATCATCGGACAAAAGGTTTTTAGCGTATCGCGTCACGCACCGAACGGCGAATGGCGAACCAACGTATCGCGTGGTGGTGAAGCTGTTCCTTTTGAAGCCTCGGCTACACAAATCGAAATTGCTAAAAAGGCCGCGGCGGCAATCGGTGGAACGATGGTCGGCGTTGATATCCTTCCCACGAAAGATGGTCGCGATGTCGTGCTCGAAGTCAACGCCGTACCCGGTTGGCGCGGAACCGCGAAAGCGCTCGGAATCGATATGTCTCACGAAATATTAGAATCGCTTCGCCATGACCTTTGATTCGCTGATTCTCTGACACTTCTTATTCTCGGCGAGCCCGCAGCAAGCGGTTTTCGGCCATGGTCTAGTCAACCACCTCACTTCAGGTAACTCCCCACTCTCCGCTCAAAATCTACCTCAGTCTGCTGAAGCACTTCCATAATTTTATGGCCGATCCAAGCTGCATGATCTTGAACCGTCAATTTCGAATCCATATTCAACGAAGAGCGTTTCGAGAAAGTAAAAAGCCGCCTGTTCGTTGTGCAAACTTTAACGCATGTGAGCTTTCAGCCATTCTTCGTAGGTTACATTTCGAAATTTACCACCATTTTCCGCAGCGATCGTTTGAAGCTGAGGTTGTCCCTCGGTACTCATCAAAAGGATTGTATTAATCGGGATACGAACTTTTCCGGTCTCACGACTGCGATTCATGATGCGAAGCAGTTCGACCGAATTATCCCGAATTTTTCCATCCGAGAGCAAGAAAATCGCATCCGGTTTCATGTCGATGGCGATTTCAAGAGCTCGTGCTGGATACGTGTTGTGCCCCAACTCTAAACTCGTAATCCATTGCTCAACAAGTTCTAAGTTTTCTCGATTGCCTTTTAAGTAACGACTGTACGGCGGATACTGATCGAACATCGAATGTTCGACAAGGTCAAAACAGATGACGAAAAACTCAGCGTCGGTGATTAAGTTTGTTAAGCTGGCCATAAGCTCTTGTGTTGCAGTTGTCCAACGTATGCCTCGCATACTGGTCGAGCTATCGACAACGAATACAAATTTCTTACCGTAGGCAGGCGAACCAAAAAAGCGCGTCCCTTCAGTCTGCGTTGCTTGCAAACCTGAAGCCTCGTTATCCCCCATCGCATTGCCAGCCAGACGTATCTGGGTTCCATTGTTCCGCATGACCCCATTTTGACTGGCATTCGACTTCAACGCTATTTGTCGCTCCAAGCGTCTCGCAATCAAAGGATCAAGATTAAATAACCGCCAGTCGTCGAGCTTGGAAACTTCTTCCTTGATTGGAGCCTCGATACTTAGTTGGAGATCAGCCGAAGCGAAGGCAATCTCCGATACTAAGCTTGGTTCTTTACGCTCAACTTGTACGACCTCGACCTCGGATGCAACCTTCGGCGAAATCTCAAAATCATAATCATTGGGGACATCGAAATGGCTTGACGGGACAATCGTTAAGAAATCCGGCTTACCGTTCGAGCCTTGCCCTGGGAGGAACAGAAGTCCCAAGCATAGCAGCAGCAAACTGTGTACGAAAAAACTAACTCCCCCACCGATCCAAAGCTTAACTCGCTTATCTGGAATGAATCGTACAAGATGTTTCATCGAATCACCTTTCGTGCCTCAAAATCCTACCAGACACCCTGCGAATTGCACAACATGAACCCAGGCTGAAATACACAACAGCCTCCGTTTCTTCTCTTGGTTTTGGCCGCATCCACTGAGGCTGATCGGTGCACTTGAGTTGGATTCCCATTCTTGTCGATTGCCCGACACGGAAAATCCCGGATTTTTCCCCGAAGCGGTTACGGCGTATACGGGTCGATTCTGCGCCCTTAGAGCTTTGGCGACATCTATCGAATGCGAGGGTTATCGGAACCGTTCTGCCCAGCCAGCCTATCACCCAATCTCGATCGCCAATCCGAATCCACTGAGAGGTATCTGGTAGTGAGTCCCTAAAAACAAATAACTGGGCCGACTGTCAATTTCGGGCTAGTCAACAATTCGGGCATATCCAGTCTAACGACACGATCTTTGGTCGAAGCGAGCCTTCCTAGCTTTACTCTCCACGTTCAAATCTCGTTATAATGGATCCAAATACAAAGGCCCATAGCATGTCCTACCTCCGAA
>JANOAI010000501.1:0-8594 GCA_031411055.1 Pirellulaceae bacterium | reverse complement strand
AAACCGAACGCGTGACAATCGCTCGGGATGTTTTTGAATCAACCAATGGTTCAGCCGAAGTCCTGGAACGGTTAATCGAAAGGCATGGCCATGTCGCCATCGACTTAAGCCTTCGAACTTGCCACCGTTGCAGAATCCTGGGTCGGAATAGTGAAAATCGATCGGGCCATCCTCGGGTGCCACCGCGGCATTACACGGAACAATATTGGTTTTGAGGCGATTGAGTCGGGCGTTTTTTTGAAGAACGTCGAAAACGTAGGGGTTGGGTTCCCAAGCAAAGACAGCTCCGCGTGAACCAGCGGCCAATGCCAGCGGAACGGTAAAATCGCCACAGTGGGCTCCGATGTCGAATACGGTATCGCCGGGCTGGATGAATTCGCGAAGTTGATCAACAAGCCCTTGATCGAACGGCTTAAAGTAGTCTTTTGGATGAAGCCACTTCTCAAATTCCACCACGCCGTCGCGCGGTAGTTCAAACTCAATCCGTTTTGAGCCATATACCTGACGCCGCGGTTTCATCCCCAGCGTCCAAAAAAACGACTTTAGCTTCATCGACCCACCGTCCATTGAAAAGACCATCGATTCAAATCCATTGGTCTGGTTGGACGAAGTGTCTTGGATTGGGGTGTTGAGGGTCAAGAGAAGATTGTTTCATTCGGTCCGGTGGTTTAGAATGAAAGATTGCTCACCCAGCCTTTCCCTGTCCATAGGTCTCTACACGTTTTTCACCATTCCAACCTTGACCTTCCCCTCGCTGCACTCGTCTCTCCCGCTTGGAGGTCGTGCCGCCTTACGCGTTACCTCGCCCACGTCTTCGTGGGAGCGGTCGGGCTCTCAGGCCCGAGAGAGGTTACCAATACAAAGTAAATTCATTGGTTCTAGGCTGCACGACCTCCTCGCGGGAGGGTAAATATGTACAGAGTCCAAGGGCACAAGGGGGAGAGGTCACAAATGCTACGCAACTAATCAATGACTCAATCGGCTTTGTGCCGGTTGGACTCCTAACCCGCTATGGACATCACTTTGATGGTTCTTCGCCTACCGTTCGCTGGCTATTTCGGTCGATTCGCCGTGATTTGCTGTCTATCGCTTGCTGGATTTCCATCTGTTCAACAGACTTGCTGTTTGGGCAACGACAGTGTGAGCTATCAGAGAGATATTCGTCCGATACTTTCGGATCATTGTTTTGCTTGCCATGGACCGGACGAACAAGAACGAAAAGCCGACCTCAGGTTGGATATCGATCTTCGAAGCGAAGCGGCCGAGCTCCTCGCGCTCGATAAACCTGATTCCAGTATTCTCTGGCAACGGATTACTTCCGACGACGGTGACGAGGTAATGCCGCCGCCCGATTTTCATAAGCCATTGAAAGACAATCAGCGACAGTTGATTCGCAAATGGCTCGAGCAAGGGGCCGACTTTCAGCAGCACTGGTCGTTTTTATCGCCAAGCAAACCAGCCATTCCAGAGAACGGCGAGCCGAATCCAATCGATGCTTTTCTCAGTGCGAAACTTAGTGAATCGAAGCTCGTCCCTAATTCGACCGCCGATCGCGCGACTTTGTTTCGACGAATCACCCTGGACTTAACTGGCTTGCCACCGACGCTCGAAGAAAGTCAGCGTTTCATGGACGATACTTCGCCGGACGCTTACGAGAAGTGGATCGACGTTCTCATGCAACGGATTTCCTATGGCGAACACATGGCTCGATATTGGTTGGACCTCGCACGCTATGCGGATACGCATGGATTGCATCTTGATAACGAGCGATCTATGTGGCCCTATCGCGATTGGGTCGTGCAAGCCTTTCATCAGAATTTGCGATTCGACGAATTCACGCGGTGGCAATTGGCGGGTGACTTGTTGAAGAACCCGACGCGCGAACAACTCATTGCGTCCGGCTTTAACCGCTGCAACGTTTCCACGAGTGAAGGGGGGAGCATCAACGACGAATGGATCTATCGCTACGCAGTTGATCGAACTTCAACCATGGCAGAAGTCTGGATGGGGCTAACCGCTGGTTGCGCGGTCTGTCACGATCACAAGTTTGATCCTCTTTCGACTCGTGACTATTATTCCTTGTACGCATTTTTCCACAGTGCTGCAGATCCAGCCATGGACGGAAACATTATCGATACGCCCCCCGTTCTTCGATTATTTTCGGAAGTGGATAAGGAAGCGAACGCTAAGCTTGATAAGCAGCTTGAGGCGATTGAAACAGAGCTTAGCGTGGCAGTTTCGAAAGTGGAGTATCACGACCCAGCAGAAATGGACCCGCCACCCGCCGTTCGAAATCATGAAGTAATTCTTTTGGATGACGCTTTTCCTGAAGGGGCCAAGCTGGAAAAAGAGAGTTCGCGAAACTGGCTGCCGCAGCAATCCAATCCGGTCCACAGTGGCAAGCTCGCCTTGAAACAAACGTTTCGCGAGTTAGGACAATCGGCGTTCAAAGAGGGAGCCGACGAGTTCACCATGGTAGCGAACACGACGATTTTCGCTTATTGCTTCCTGGATCCTGAGAATCCGCCTCAAGCCATTATGCTGCAGTTTTATAGTGATGGATGGAAGCATCGTGCGGTTTGGGGCGATGATACAAAGATTCCGAACGAAGATGAAGCCCCGGAAGCGTTGAACATGGGAGCACTGCCGACGTTGGGAGAATGGGTGCGACTCGAAGTCAATTCGACCAAGCTCGGGATCAAGGTCAGCACCAAGCTCAATGGTTTCGCTTTGACTCAATTCGGCGGGACCGTTACTTGGGACAAGCTCGGGACAAGCTCGAAGACAGATATCACGAAAGATGTCACGTGGTCGTACGCTGCCTGGAGAGAGGCCAATCTTGGTAAAGGAGCGGCTGAAATCCCGAGCAAGCTTCGCGATATTGTTCGCTCCAAGAAATATGCCGATTGGACAGAACAGGATTCGAAAGATGTTTTCGACTACTGGCTGATCAATCGCTACGCGGACTCGGAAAAGGAGCTCGGTTCGCTCAAGACCAAACGCAAAACCTTAGAAAAGCAGAAGGCGGCCATTGAAGGGAAGACGCCTCTTACCTTTGTGATGGCTGAGCTTCCAAAGCCCCGTGAGAGCTTCGTGATGATGCGAGGGGCTTATGACAAGCCGGGTGAAAAGGTTGCTCGACGCGTCCCAGATTTTCTTCCGCCGCTACCGAAGCGCGAAGATGACCTGGATTACGATCGGCTCGACTTAGCAAATTGGTTAGTCAGTGGCAAACACCCATTGACGGCTCGTGTGACCGTGAACCGAATTTGGCAGCAATTTTTTGGCGTTGGCTTGGTCAAAACAAGTGCCGATTTTGGATCGCAAGGAGAGTCACCAAGTCATCCCGAGTTGTTGGATTGGTTAGCTGTTCAGTTTGTTGAGGATGGCTGGGACATTCAGGCAATGGTCAAACGGATGGTGACGAGCAAAGCATACCGACGTAGCTCGCTTGTGCGCGAAGATCTCCTGCTGAGTGATCCAGAGAATCGTTTGCTGGCGCGCGGACCACGACTTCGATTGGACGCGGAGGTCCTTCGCGACCAGGCACTATTCGTCAGCGGCTTGTTGGTGGATCGTGTTGGTGGCAAAGGCGTCAATCCTTATCAGCCGCCCAATATTTGGGAGCCCGTGGGATTTGGTCGGAGCAATACGCGTTTTTACACTCAAGGAAAGGGTGACGAACTCTATCGGCGAAGCCTTTATACCTTCCTAAAACGAACAGCCCCGCCACCGTTTATGTCGACCTTTGATGCCCCGAATCGCGAGCAGAGTTGTTCTTTTCGTGAACGAAGCAACACTCCGTTGCAAGCATTGCAGCTCATGAATGACATTCAACATATCGAGGCGGCTCGCAACTTTGCCCAACGAATTCTCACACAGGGAGGTCGCGATGCGGGCGAAAGAATTCTTTGGGCTTGGCAAACCGTCCTAGGTCGGCGTCCTTCTTCGGATGAAGTGCACGTCGTCGAATCAACGCTGCAGACGCACACGGAGCGGTTTCGAAACGATATCGCAGCCACCAAAGAATTGATTGGCTACGGCGAGAGCAAGGCCGATGATTCGATCGCTCCACCAGAACTCGCAGCCTATACCATGATCGCGAACCTACTGCTTAACCTCGACGAAGCCATTTGTCGCAATTGATTTCAAGTCCACCACAATCAATGAGCTACGCTTATGAACCCGATGATTGACTTCCACCGCATCGCCGCTCGACGACAATTCTTCCACAGCGTCGGTCTGAACGTTGGCGGGCTCGCCTTGGCTGGCTTGGCCGGTCAACACATTTCCGCCGGAGAAGCGCGGGCTTATCCGCCACTTCCTGGGCTGCCACATTTTGCACCGCGAGCGAAAAGACTGATTTATCTTCACATGAACGGTGCCCCGTCGCAGCTTGACTTGTTTGACTACAAGCCCGGGCTCAAGGACCAGTTCGATAAGGAGCTCCCCGAGTCGATCCGAAATGGTCAGCGCATTACGACGATGACAAGTGGTCAGTCGCGACTTCCAGTCGCTCCGAGCATGTTCAAGTTTAAGTCCTGCGGTAAAAGCGGGATGATGATGAGCGAACTGATTCCCTTTCATCAAGAAATAGCCGATGAAATCACGATGATCAAATCGGTACATACGGATGCAATTAACCATGATCCGGCATGTACCTTTGTCATGACCGGGAGCGAAGTTCCTGGGAAACCGAGCCTTGGTTCATGGCTCAGTTATGGTCTCGGCAGTGAAAGCAATGACTTGCCGGCCTTTGTTGTCTTCACACCACGGTTTCCGAAAGCAAGCCAAGCTCAGGCGCTTTTTACGCGAATGTGGAGTAGTGGCTTTCTGCCGACAACGCATGATGGTGTCGCGCTGCGAGGCACTGGCGATCCGGTGCTCTATATCCAGAACCCACCAGGCGTAACGGGGAGCGATCGCCGCCAAATGTTAGATGCATTGGCTCAGTTGAACGAGAAGAACTTCCATCGATTTGGCGATCCCGAAACCAATACGCGGATCTCCCAATATGAAATGGCATTTCGAATGCAAACTAGTGTGCCAGAACTGACCGATCTTAGCCAAGAGACCAAAGAGACGCTTGAGATGTATGGACCCGACGTCGAGGAAAAAGGGACGTTTGCTTCGAGTGCTATTCTTGCAAGACGTTTGATTGAACGTGGTGTTCGCGTCGTGCAGATTTTGCATCGCGGTTGGGACCAGCACAACAGCTTGCCGAAACTCCTCAAGGGACAATGCCTGGATGTCGACCAAGCTTGCGCGGCGTTGATTAAAGACTTAAAGCAGCGAGGCTTGCTCGAGGATACGCTCGTCGTCTTCGGTGGCGAGTTTGGGCGAACGGTCTATTCGCAAGGCAAACTGACCAACGACAATTATGGTCGCGATCATCATCCTCGCAATTTTTGCATGTGGATGGCAGGCGGTGGTGTCAAAGCTGGTTTTACATACGGTGAGACCGACGATTTCAGCTATAACGTTGTCGATAAACCGGTACACATAAACGATCTCAACGCGACGATTCTGCACTGCATGGGGATTGATGATCGACGATTGAGTTTCAAGTTCCAGGGTTTAGAACAGCGATTGACCGGTGTCGAGGCTCCCAAAGTCGTCCAAGACATTCTGCTTTAGCTGGACAGCGCCACTTAGCGCTGGAGTCCAGGCATTAGGCGCATTTTCATGCGCTGTGGAAAAATGCGTCTAAAGGCTGTACTCCAGCAAGGTTGCGATCAATGCTCAATGTCAAAGTGGCGAGGTCCAGTTAGTGCGCTGATTTTAAAAACTAGCATGACACACTATCTTTGGTTCCAGGATTTGTTCGGCGTCTGCCATTGAATTCTCGCGGCAAAGACCGCGTTGTCAGACCCGTACTTCATGCATTCCGCGAAATCCGAATAGTTCGGACCATTGGTTTGCATCCATTCGGCATCGGTAACCCAAGTTTCATTCTCGCTGACCGCCGTTACGCCGAAATTTCCGAGCTTGGCGCCGCGTTGCGGCATCAGTTCGCGTTCCGAAGATTTGATGATACAGAGCTTATCGGGATCGACTTGGCCGATAAACAGCGGAGCCCGATGGCGAGGAATATGGTCGTTATTCGCACCGCGACGGGTATAAACAAGAAAGAGAGCATCATCGTGAGTTACCCAATGCGTCTGAGTGTTGTAGCTGCCAAGCTCTGTTCCGTCGTCCCAAAGCCAAGCCTTCGGGTCACTAAATCGCAAACCGTCATCGCTGGTACTGACATAGGCTCCTTTGTCATGCCGCATCGTGAGGTAATAGCGATTTCGAAAACACGTCAACGAAGGTTCGCCCATCCCTCGATCGGTGTCCATGTGAAGCTCGTTGCCGATATCGATGACCGATAATCGCTTTCCATCGAAGGCACATCGAACGACACTCACTCTCGAGAATTTATCTCCCTTTGGATTGAAATAGATCGGTAGCAGGATATCGCCGTTGGGAAGATCAAGTCGTTGAACACTTCCTGCACCAGCACCATAGAATCGTTCCGCGTCAGGCATGATAAGTATATCCCAATTTGTCCATGTTCGGCTATCAGGGTCATAGCTCGAATAGACCGTTTCCCGTTGACGCATCGGCATGACTTTGTTGTTCTGATAGCGAACGTTGTGACCAATTCCGAGCAAGGTCTTCGAGTGTGCGTGCCACTTTGGCCAGAAATCCGACGGAGTAACGGAAATGTTGTTAGGCTCTTCGCGTTGCCCAAGCGCTTTCGCATGTTCCGTCGACGCCGACCATGTCTTACCCAAATCATCGGTCCGCATATCGTTCAGCGGACCGAAAATATCGCTACCCAGGATAGCTGCTTTTTGCATCGTCAAGACAACGGTCGGGACGTCTCCAGGAATGATGCCTGCTCGCGGATGGACCCAGCATGACTTTTTATCGAAGCCCGAGCTTATCGTGTCGAGCTGCAAATTGAACGATACGTTTTGAGCCAACGGTACGTTCGGCGAACCGGCAAGGACAATCGAAGTCAGAGAGAAAATTGCGGTAAGGCAGATCGATCGATTCCGCGTTGATAGGGACATATGCAATCCGTTGCCTCTCGAAGAAGTAGGTAGACTCAAATTCGATTGTTTAGTATACGTCATTCCCAACCACAATTTCAGGATATCGAATGCGTACTTGCGCGAGTCTCGAAAACGACATGCCTCAGTGGTTCGGATTGCCACCAAGTATTCTGGATCTGACCGAGCCTCGTGCTTCGTCACAGCTACGTTTTAGGGTACGACGGACTTCCAGTCCGTTGACAAACATTGGCACCGACGGACAGGAAATCCGCCGTACAGGTTCAGCTCAACGCTCATTTTAAGGTGTGAAGAAGCACTCGTTAATTGCTCAACAAGATCCAGGATTTACTCTACAATGAGACCAGCTTCTATATGCAGTAGTCGGTTTTGGAAAACGTACTGAATTGACAAACAGCATGCAACACTTACAGGAAAGAACGTTAGCGGTGGTCCCAGAATATCAACAACTACGCGTACGGTTGGGTATGTTTGTTTTACTATTTTGGGGAAGTTCCGTTGCGGCATTGCATGCCGAAGATTGGGGGCGATTCCGTGGGCCAACGGGTCAAGGGATGTCGGGCGAAACCAATTTGCCTACTTCCTGGAGTGCGAACGAAAACGTGGCTTGGAAGACACCCATTCCGGGTGAAGCCTGGTCGTCGCCAATTGTTTGGGGTGATCGTGTGTTCGTTACGACAACGACTGAAGAGGGTAAATCGTGCCATGTAATGTGCCTTGATCGCAAGTCCGGAAACGTGCTTTGGGATAGAGAAGTATTCAAGCAAGAAACGCGACCCAAGCGAAAAGATAATTCTTATGCGACACCGACGCCGGTGACGGACGGTGAACGCGTCTTTGCTGTTTTTGGTTCCGGTGGAGTTGCCGCGCTTACGGTCGACGGCAAACTTGAATGGACGAGTCAGGAGATTCAGTTTTTCAGCAAGCATGGTTTAGGTGCTTCGCCGATCCTTCATGGCGATCATTTGATAATGCCCTTCGATGGGAGCAGCGATGGTGAGGATGATCTATTGGGCTTCAAGAAAGGTTGGGACGGGGCAATCGTGCTGTGCTTTGATAAGAAATCTGGCACCGTTCGTTGGCGCGCGAAGCGAGGCCTCTCCCGACTTGCTCATGTTACCCCCATGGTTATCGAAGTCAAAGGAACTTCTCAATTGATCAGTGCGGCTGGGGACGTCATCCAAGGTCACCGTATGGATACTGGGGAACTCGTTTGGACCATTCACAGCCAAGGTGAAGGGGTCACGCCCTCAATCGTAAAAGGTGAAGAATTCATCTACACCTGTTCGGGTTTTGAGAAGCCGACTATCCGAGCGGTGCGTCTTGGCGGTGTTGGTACCGTTACCGATACGCATATTGCATGGGAACAAACTGAAGGGGTTCCATCGATCGCGTCCCTACTCTACATCGCCCCCTACATTTACTCTGTCACGGATGCGGGAGTTTTGAGTTGCTTTGAAGCGAGCACCGGAAAAGAAGTGTGGAAGAAACGTGTACAGGGCAAACATACTTCTTCTCCAGTTTTTGCCGATG
>JANOAI010000500.1:0-39393 GCA_031411055.1 Pirellulaceae bacterium | reverse complement strand
GTCGTGTTCATAAGCCAGACTCCATTCGGGCTGAATCGTTTTCAGTTTGAGAATTGGGGGAGTCTGGCTTATCTCATTTATGCTCATTTGCTTGCAAACCCAATTGTTTCCGCTTTCAAAATCCGCTACGGCGTTGCCCTTCGGGGCTCAAGTTTCTGGATAACCTGCATTCCGACGGCTTCGCCACCGGCATAGGTTGTTTCGGGCCTTCGGCCCTGCGGAAAATGCGCAATTTCAAAACGCGCTAACCGATTTCTTGGACGGCGAAATCGGCTAGCCCCACAGGCTTAGGCTCAAGGCGATATGCTCCAAAAATTTACCTCGAAAGTAGGACGACATTATGATTTCCGTCGGATTACGTTTCGAAACAAGTTCTTCGACGGATTCTACTTTTTCTTGGCAACGCCAAGCTTCTCAAGTTGATCGGCCAAATCTTTGCCGTGCGTTTCCGTTTTGACGGAGTCTTCCACGGCTAGGATCTTACCCTCTTTACTAATGATAAACGTGACGCGATTAGCGGCTTTACCATCGGGCTTCAGAACGCCAAACAACTTGGAGTTCTTTCCGGAAGGATCGCAGAGAATCGGATAGTCAAGATCGAGGCTCTTTGCGAAATCGGCGTTCTTCTCAACCGGATCGGTGCTCGCCGTAAAATACGCTACGTCAAACTTCTTGAGCAACTCGCCATGCTCCTTCATCGACTTGCACTCTTTGGTGCAGCCGCCCGTGAACGCTCTTGGAAACCAAGCAATAATCACCGCTTGCTTACCAATAAAATCTTTGGCGGTATACGTTTTCCCGTCGCTACCTTGCATTTCAAAATCAGGTACCGCCGCACCAACTTTGGGCATCTCAGCATTTACGAACGAAGCCAGTGAAAACATAACAGCAACGCAAAGCAGTACAAACGATCGAATCAAATTGTGCATAACGGTGGGACCTTAGAATATAGGGGGGCGAAAAACCGGGAGTCCAAATTATACCACGAAACCATTCCCGCCACGAATCGCTAGACAGTCGTCATTTTAACGGTGTTCCCAGCTCGGCAATACCAAGTACTATTCGCCAATAGGGACCTTCATTCACGCGACTGCGATTTGATCACCTGCTAGGTTACTTCAGGCCATTCGGGGAACGCACTCAGGAATTCAAGGGATACTCCTTTTAGCCAAACATACTGACCATCAATTCGCTTTGGATATACGACCCGACATCCGTAAATACCCGTTAACGCTCCGGCCAAAATCAACACGGGACAAAGAAGAAACCAAATCCAACTAATTGGACTCTGTGCGTCCAAAGCGATGAAACCCGCAATCAAACTTCCAATCCCTACAAAGACCAAAATCCAAGCCAACATCATGTTTCGAAGGCGTGCTTTCTTGAACCTGTTCTCCAGCGGTATCCAAAGAACCGCGGATTTGCGAACAATCAACGCTACGACAATATAGATGAGAATGTGTAAAAGGATCAGCAGATAAAGTGCCGGATGATGCCAATAGAGTGCACGCTTTAGACGTGATTGTGTCGGCTCGTTGGACTTGATGCAGCGGTCGGGCAATTGAGCATTCTTGTGAACAATGAGCACACCATTCTTTTGAAAGATCGCATTACTGAAGTCACTTTGTCTTGGCAGAATCGCCTGTTCATATGTCGGCGCGGCATAAGGATTGGTTTCAGATTGGTTGTCGTCTTGCATCGTTTTGACTTTCAATAAGCGTTAGCCGTTCGGTCTACGCAAGAATATTCCTATTGAAGAATTGGCTGAGTAGACAGGATCCAACATAGATTTGCGTACGCAAACAAAGATATCCTTCCCTTGGGAATTGTATTGATAAGGCGAATCGCTAGCCAGCGATTATTGCCCCAATTCAGCCACTCGCTGTCAATTCTGTTTAACATGAAATTCGGCTGTCTTTCGCCTCCGCATTCAATCAACGGCTCGCTTGTGAGTTCCGTTAGGATTGGGACTCGTTCGCGATAGCAACGGCTGAACGGCTCTATTGTGTCTTGTTGACCCGGCTGTTCGCACTAAGAACTACGAATAACCAAAGCTCTTAGCCAGAACGTCGGGTCGGAGGTTACCGTAGCGGAAGGTTTTTCCGGAGGCGAGATTGTGAATGGTAACTTCGGCCGGACTAAAGAGTCCGGGATCGACTTGATAAAAATCGTATTTGTAGTCACGGAACGTTTCAGCAAACGGTCGCCCCCAATCTTTTGAAGTGCCGCTGGGAACTTTCGGACCGATAGTCGATAAAACGTCATCCGAGGCATCGACCCAAAGTATCACGCGGCCGCCATAAAGGATCGCGTCGTTGGTACGCCCGATCCCTTCGGCAAAATCGCAAGCGGGTGGCGGCAGCGGAGCGCTACCGTGGGCTGAGATCACTTGCTTCAGATCAAATCCAAGTTCGAATAACTTGTGCAAACTCGTTTCGACGCTTCTTGCCACCACTTGAATCGTCCCAGCTATCGATCGCGTCGGTGCAATGCAGAGTGTGAGCATTTCTGGTTCCACGCCGCAGTTTTCGGCGACCATTTTGCATACGGCCTCGTTTGGCAGTTGGTCGCATTCCAAGACGCCGACAACCGACCCTTCTTTTTCGATCAGATTTAACTCTTCGAGAACATGCTCGCGACCGCGGCAAGCTCGCATGGAACCCGAACCCATGGCAAAGAATTTTTCAAGCTGCACTGGCCAACCGGCATACTGCGATCCCATACAAGCATGAACTGGATGATCGGTCGCGACTTGAATGATGGGTGTTGGCCACGTGTTCGGCTCAGCAGGATGAAGGGTAACGTTGGCATGATCCGCCAAACATATCCGAGCCAATCGAAGCCCAGCCTCAATTCCGCCTGGAACTTTGACGCCGAAATCAATGAACGTGCTGCCAAGATCATTTTGATGACTTGAGATGCGAAGTGAGCGTGCTTGTTCGATACACTCGTTCGCTAATCGTCCAGCCGCTGCATTGAGCTTCATGACTACTGATCCAAAACGTAAGCAAAAATCAAGGGTGCAACAATCGTAGCATCGCTTTGGATCATAAACTTAGGTGTCTCAGCAGCTAGTTTTTTCCAAGTAATTTTTTCATTCGGAACGGCGCCAGAGTAACCACCGTAACTGGTAACGGCGTCGCTAATTTGGGCAAAGTAACCCCAGCGTCGGATGTTCTCTTCGTTCAAATCTTGTATCAACATTGGGACAGCACAAATCGCAAAGTCACCAGCAATGCCACCGCCGATTTGAAAAAAGCCAACCGGATTGTCTTTCGACGCTTGACGATACCACTTCGTTAGCAACTCCATCTGCTCGGTGCCACTTTTTAGAGCGGAATGGTTCGCTAGCGTGCCATCGATAACCCGAGCTGCAAACATATTGCCGAGGGTACTGTCCTCGATGCCTGCCGAAAAGATTGGTAGATTCTTCTCTTTCGCGGCTATGACCCAAGAATGCTCAACCGGAATCTGATAGTGTTTTTTTAGATCGGCTTCATCAAGCAATCGATACATATACTCGTAAGGGAAGTACGACTTGTTTTGATTCGAAGCTTCTTTCCAATACTTGAGTAAGCATTCCTGCATGTGCATCATGACCGATTCGGGGATGCAGGTATCGGTGACTCGATTGAAACCCTCGGCCAACAACTTCTCTTCGTCTTGAACGCTCAGTGCTCGCCAGTTTTCAATCACACGATATTCGTTGTGAGCAAACAAATTGAAGAGGTCTTCTTCGAGATTGGCACCAGTACAGCTAATGGCATGAATTTTATCGCGACGAATCATTTCGGCGAGCGAGATACCGAGCTCTGCCGTGCTCATGGCTCCGGCCATCGCCAAAAACATTTTGCCATTCGATTTCTCTATAAAATCGACGTAGCCTTTGGCAGCAGACAATGTTTCCCGAGCATTAAAATGCCGGTAATGCAACTCCATAAATTTTCGAATCGACATGCCTGTACCTCCAACTACTCTCTCAATTATCGATCGCGAGCCATCGGCATGATAACGTTGAGATAGCCATCCTCGGTCATGAAGACAGCCGGTTCTTCGTCGCTATTGATATCGATCGAAAACAACTTTTCGGGCTCGAGCACCCGAAAAAAATCACCGACGAACTGACCGTTCAGGGTCATTTTGATCTCTGGGCCGTCGTAAGTTACAGGCAATTCAACCCGCGATTCACCGATTTCCGCGGTCAATGCCTGCAAGAGAACGTTGCCATTTGTGAAATCAAAGTTCACGCCGCGGCTTTCTTGGTCTGCGACGATCGACGCTTGGCGAACTGCAGCGTGGAACGGCCCGCAAACGGAACCTACTTTGTAGCTACTCGATCGTTGCGGGATGACTTGCCGCCAGTTCGGATAGCGACCTTCAACGAGTCGCGAATAGATCATGCATCGGCCCGTACGGACCAGAATGTCGTTTTGACGAACAGCAATTTGTACGACTTCGTCTTTATCGGTGATCGATTTTTCCATCAGGCTAAGGGTCTTCACCGGAACAATCGTATTGCCAGTACCACCGTTGAAGTCGCCGACGGCCTTGCCTTTGCCTTGCATACGAGCCAGACGTCGCCCGTCGGTGGCCACCGCGGTAATTTGGTCACTGCTCATATCGAGCAAGACACCGCCGAGAGCGTAACGCGTGCTTTCAACATCGGTGGCGAAAACGGTTCGTCGAACGAGTTCTCGAAAGAGTCGGGCTTCAACTTCGTAGTAGTTTAGCTCTTCAAAGGGTGCAATCGTTGGAAACGAATCGGGGTTGATATTCGGTAAGTGAAACTCGCTTTGCAAACCGTTGATATCAAGGCTCTTCTCGGTCGCCGCCAAACTTAGCCGCTCATCGCTGGTTTCCCGAAGAATGTTCGAAAAACGCTGGACGTTCAGCAGGGCCTTGCCTGGCGTTTGAATTTCGACATTGTCGAGGTCGATCCGAATGCCGGCCTCCATATCGGTTGCCATCAGCGTGGCTTTGTCGGAAGTAACTTCCAATTTGACGTTCGCCAGGACATCTTTTGGTGAACGAGGCGAGGTTACCGCCGAGGCGATGGAGAAGGCGTGTTGAAATGAACTTCTTGGAAACGTGATCTTCATGGTCTATCCTTTTTTTGAAGTCCATGTTTTAACCGTTTTCGAGAAATCTGCACCCCTAGAATTGAGGTTCTTGAGCGTTGGTTCTCGGACTTGGCGAGAAGTCCTATTCGGCTTTCCTAATAATAGATTTAAGAATCTGTTGTATTAGTTGTACGGAGGTCAAAAACGTTGATAGCTGGAACCATGGAAATCGCAACCAACGTCACGGCAAGAGTTTGCATCGATGGAAGAGCAACGCGACGGATGTGGAAAGGCTGTTGGTCAGCCGTCTGAAGCCGGATGATAAGTAGATCAGTAAGGTGTAAGTAGAAACTCGATTGCAGGATGCGCAGAGCGTAAGGTTATTGACTAGACAGCAATCGACAGCCGACCAACAGGTTTTCCACCCCTTTGATCCTGTTTGGAGACCACGTTATGGAGGTGACTATCTCGAAAAACGTGGCTGGAGCTTTGTTGGAAGTGCTCGTGATTTAGGAAACGTCGAAGCTACTTTTTTAGAGCTCTTTCATGGCTTTGACGATATCGAGAACCGCTTGTTGGCCGTCGGCGTAAAGCATGAGAGTATTGGGTAGGGCAAAGAGTGGGTTTGGGATACCCGCAAAGCCAGGACTGAGGCTACGCTTGATAACAATGACGGTTCGGCATTGGTCGACGTTGATGATCGGCATCCCGGCGATAGGGCTCTTCGGATCGGTACGAGCCAGGGGATTCACAACGTCGTTGGCACCGATAACGATGGCGACATCGACGTTTGCCAGGGTTGGATTGATTTCGTCCATCTCCTTGAGTTTATCGTAGGAAATATCGGCTTCGGCAAGCAGCACATTCATATGGCCAGGCATCCGCCCTGCGACTGGATGGATCGCATACTCGACTTTGCTCCCTCGCTTTTCCAGCAAGTTGCTCAAATCGCGAACAGCGTGTTGAGCCTGTGCGACAGCCATTCCGTAACCGGGAATAATGACCACGCGTTGGGCTCCATCCAAGATCATGGCGACATCGTCGGGTGTGGTCGACCGAACATTGGCGTAGATTTCGTCGACGTTGCCGGTATCGCCACTGCCACCCATGACACCAAAAAGGACGTTGGTCAGCGATCGATTCATCGCTTTGCACATGATCTGCGTCAGAATGATCCCTGAGGCACCCACCAACGCTCCCGAGATGATCAAGGCGTTATTATCGAGAATGAAGCCGGTCGCGGCGGCTGCAATTCCGGAGTAGGAGTTCATGAGCGAAATGACGACTGGCATGTCGGCGCCGCCAATGGGACTGACTAGAAAAACGCCCAGCACGGAAGAAGCGATCACAATGCCGAGATAGGCGGCGACTTGAATGCCTGGACTATGGCTTCTGCATATCACGACAATGAAAAGGGCATTGAGAATCAGCAAACCAACATTGATATACTGCTGGCTTGGGAAGCTGAATGGCTTCTTGAACTGTTTCCATTCTTCGAGTTTTGCGTAGGCGATAAGACTACCGGTAAGCGTGACGGCTCCGATGACGCCCGATGCTCCAATAGCAATCAGCGTATCGGTCGAATGATTCTGACCATGCAGGAGGTCAGCCCAAGCAACGAGTACCGAAGCGGCTCCCCCTAGTCCATTCAGCAAAGCCACGAGTTGGGGCATGGAGGTCATTTGGACTTTTGAAGCCATCATTGCGCCGATGGCGGAGCTGACGACGAGACCAAGTGCGATTAGCCAATAACCGGAGATCGTTTGGTCGATGAGGGTTGCTAGAATCGCGATTAGCATCCCTAGACCACCAAGCACGTTCCCACGAACCGCCGATCGCGGATGCGACATCATCTTGATACCGAAGATGAAGAGAAGGGCGGCGACGAGATAAGCAAGTTGAATAGCAGCAAGCATACGTCTTGTTCTTTACTTCTTCTTGAACATCAACAACATTCGGTGCGTCACCAGAAAGCCACCCACCACATTGATGTTGGCCAAAATAACTGCAAGCAGACCTAAAAAACTCGCGAAGCCACCCATTTGATGACCGGCGGCTAGGAGGGCACCGACCACCGTGATACCGCTGATCGCGTTCGATCCCGACATGAGCGGCGTGTGTAAAGTTGGGGGGACTTTAGCGATAATTTCGAAGCCAACGAGTACGGCCAGGGTGAAGACGGTTAGGCTACCAACCAAGACTTGTATTCGAGTAAACGACTTGGTATTCGTCGACGAAGCAGGACAAGCAGTGGTTTTAACTTCGTTCGTCCCTTTTGGATCCTCTATCTTCGCGGTGGTTGCTTCATCGGCTTTTGCGGTATCGACCAAGCCGCAGCTAAGCCCGCCAATCACAAGAACGAGAAGAACTCCGAAGAGCATTAGAAACGGTCGCATGACTGAACCTGACTGCATCATTGTAAGAGGGGGCTGAGACCGAGGAGATCGCGGACGCGTTGTAGGACAACATCACCAGCTCGAGTGACCAAAGTCTCGCGAAGAATTTCATCTTCCATGTTCCATTCGACTTCGCCTTTTTTGACGAAGTTCAAAAGGAACTTGGTAACGTTGTTCGAGAACATCAGACTGGCGTGATTGGGAACTTCGCTTGCAATATTCGTTGGACCGAGAATCGTAAGACCATGGATTTGGACCCGTTCATCAGGTTTGGTCAGCTCACAATTGCCACCGCGCTCGGCGGCTAAATCGATGACAACGCCGCCGGTTTGCATACCGCGAAGTGCATCGGCAGTTACCAACAAAGGTGAGCGTTTTCCTGGGATGGCTGCCGTTGTGATCACGACATCACTTTGAGCAACCACACTGCCAAGCAGTTCACCCTGGCGGCGATAAAATTCGTCATTCATCGCTTTGGCATAGCCACCCTTATCTTCGCCGCCGGATGTTTCGAGCTTCAATTCGACAAACTTGCCGCCGAGGCTTTCGACTTGTTCGCGACAGGCGGGACGGACATCGTAGGCAGAGACGACGGAGCCTAATTTTCGAGCGGTGGCGATGGCTTGAAGACCAGCCACACCGGCCCCAATGATGAAAACCTTGGCCGCAGGGAGCGTTCCGGCAGCGGTCATCATCATCGGAAAAATCTTGTTGAGTTCCATCGCGGCCATGAGCACTGCCCGATAACCAGCGATGGTGGCTTGCGACGACAGGACATCCATACTTTGAGCCCGCGTAATTCGCGGAATGAGCTCAAGTGAAAGGAGCGACGCACCTGTTTTAGCGATCGTTTGCATGGCCTGCGGTTCGCCAAGCGGATCGCAGGTCGCAATGAGAATTTGGTTCGGGCGAATAAGTCCTGCGTCATCGTTGGCCCGTACTTTATTGGCACCTGCCATTCGAACCTGCAGGATGATGTCTGCCTGAAAAGCAGCCGCACGATCGGCGACGACGGTTGCACCCTTATCGGCGTATTGCTGGTCGAGAAAGCCGGCCGCGACCCCAGCACCCGATTGAACGACGACTTCCAGCCCCGCCTTAATCAAACTCAAGACACTGCTGGGTACCAAAGCGACACGATTTTCGCCCGGTAACAGTTCTTTGACTACGGCAACTTTCATGACGGGTTCGCTATATTATTTGGATGGAGTGCCATCAATCGAAGCCCAATAGGATACCATCGAAGAAAATCCAGAGAAGATGGCGAGCCAGGTGTTCCTTTTACAATCGAAAATGATCACTCCAACCATCGACAACGCAACAGTCGTCGCTGCTTTGAGATCGTCACACTTTGAATCGTGGTCTTGGTTGTTCCTAGGCGATTTTTGTAGGGTGAGGTCGAGTCTTCGAGACCCACCGATTCGGGACTACTGGTGGGTCTCGAAGACTCGACCACACCCTACAGGATTCAAAGTTGAACGATCTGCTTGACGCTACTCATCGAAAGTTACCTACATCATGAAAAGCAAGCTTTCACGCCGTGAATTTTCTGCTGCTGGGATCGCCTTAGGTTTACCTCATGCGTTGCCCATGTCGACCGTCATTTCCGCCGAAGCCGTTCTCCCGACCATACGCGTGATTGTAGGTCCTTCGAAACATCCCCCCGGGACGCACGAAGTTGTTGCCACGGGGCGATTGATTCAGTTCTGCCTCGATCAAGCCATTCAGAAGCTGGGCTTGGCATCCTTGAACGTACAAGTCGATGATCGATGGCCAGAGAACCAACGTGATTTACAGGCGACGCAGTCCTGCGTCTTCGTCGGCGATTTTTTCCCACCGATGAGAATGGAAGAGAAGGATCAAATCATGGCGGATCTTGGATCGATGATGGCGCGTGGTGTCGGAATCGTCTGCGTTCACTATGCGACCGGACTTGGCGCTCAAGATGTAGCCGACGATGGAAGCCATCCACTTCTTGACTGGATGGGTGGCTATTTTGCAACACGTTGTAAGCATCATCAGTCGGTCGCTCGAATTTTTGAAACGTGCACTATTAAACCGACCGATATTTCTCATCCCGTTCTCAACGGATGGAAACCTTTTACGTTCCATGACGAGCCCTATATCAACAATTATTTTGGACCGAACGGCCCTGCAGAAAATGTTGCAATTCTCGCCACATCCGAGCTACCACCTCAAAACCCGAAAACGGAAACCGTAGCCTGGGCGATCGAAAGAGCCGATTCGGGGCGCGGCGTGGGAATTGTCATGCCCCATTTCATCAAGAATTGGCTCCAGGCCGATTTACGTAAAATGATCTTAAATGCCATTCTATGGTCTGCTAAACAAACGATTCCCGAGCAGGGAGTCGAAGTCGCGCTCGACGATATTGCGCAGTTCAAACCCGAATCGGTTGATCCAATCGTCAAAGCGAAAACAAAGTGAATTGAACCAAACCGTCCATTGAGCGAGAAGCCTCATTTGCTGAAGTCCATGGCTTGCATGCGACGAAGCTCCTCCGATTGTTTGCGACGACTTACAAATCGCCATAACAGAACGGTGACGAGTCCGCTCATCGCTAGGAGCACTAAGCCTGCCGATAAGAGGCTTTGAGTGAGGCTTATCGATTGGCTAGTCGATCCACTGGGATATCGACATTCGGTTAGGGTTAAATCGGATATCCAAACAACGCCCGTTTCCGATTCAGCCAAGTCGGGGAAATGAACGTTGAATTGCAACTTCTTCGGCGAACCAAAACCCTCTTCGGAGATCAAGAACGGAAGTTCAAATCGACGCCATTTACTGGAACCGGTAAGTTGCATCATCGGTCCCGATTTTCCGAGAGCTCGGGTGAAGTAGGACCCGGATTGAAAGGTGTTCCACATCTCTAAGAAGCCGACTTGCTTGTGATGCTTCAGCCCGTCGTACTTGACATAGCCGTGCAGTACATAGGCTCGCGATTGAATGTCGGGACTCTTAATAGTGTAAAGTTCCATCGAAGGAGTTTGACTCCCCGTCGAAGAAAGCTTGAGGACGCTACCATACTTTTCGTCATGTTCGATCGTGGTTCCCTCAGGGAGTTGTTTCGCTTTGGCTACTTCCGCCCAGGTGTGCGTCACCGATTTTTCCGGGATGGCTTGAAGCGTTTCGAGTTCGATAGCCTGCGAGCAAGCACCGGAAAAGAGAATGAGAGCTGCCAGCATCCCGATTCGAGTTGTAAGCCAACGAACGGCGGGTTTAGCTTTCGATCGATTGGGCGAGCTTAAGAAGAAGGTGTTTGAGTTTACGTTAAGCAACATGCGATGAATCATCGTTCTTTCCTTCAAGAGTGGACTGAATTTCTTTTCGATGGCTAGATAAAAGGAGTTCGAAGGTAGCTTGGTCCAGTTTGCCGTCGGCGTAGGAAGCTCGCAGTTGACGCTCAAATTCGGACATCTGGACTTGGCTGTCAAAGATTTCGACTTTGGCAATGAGACGATCCAAACGCAGTCGGACCGTCGGGTAGCTGATCCCGTACTGATCCGCCAACGCTTTTAAGGAGCCCGATGCCAGGAGAAATCGTTTCAGAAATCCCAGGTCTTCCGAATTGAGCCTTTCAAACCACTGCATACAACACCATTTGGTTAACTTTTATTAGCTTGAAAGATATATTATTATTTATAATGTTTAAGTCAATATGAATTTTATTTAAAATGTGGATAAGGTAAACGGGATTTTGCAACGACGCATTTCGCTGTTGGTTCGTGTGCCAGGACGCTCCGCCGTCGCGATTCACACTTCGCGAAAGAGGAAGAGACAATCGCGACGGCGGAGCGTCGCGGCACACTAAGCCGCGGGTTTCGCGACGAATTGATCGAGGATCAGCGACGAAAGGAGGGCGATCACGATTCCTGCCAGGACGTCGCTGGGGAAATGCGACGCGGAGAAGATTCGCTGGAGACAGGCCAAGACGGCAAAAATCGCGAATAGATACTTTCCGCGAGGATAGACGACGCTGAGCCCGATGGCTAAACCCACGGCGGTCGCCGAATGCCCGGAGGGAAAGCTCCGATGCGTCGCGTCGAGGAATCTTCCACTGAACAGCGGTAGCCAGTTATCGAGAGCCGTGAGGTTGGTGTCCGCATGGGGGCGAATACGGGTGAAAACAAATTTGAGTCCATTGGCCACAACCCCGGCTGTCAGACATACAATCACCGGATAAAGAAGGAGCTTTCGACGCCGAATATCGAGCCAAAACAAGGTTCCAAGGATTGCAATAATCCCGGAGCCATGCGCAAAAACTTCAGCCAATTGAATGGTTTTGGCGAGATCCCCGGGCAGGTGAAAGGAGTTCTGTTGCTGAGCCCAAGCGTTATCCCAATAGAGCACGCACGGCTGCATGACCACGATGCCAAGGAACGCTAAGGCAAAAAAACAGTATTTTGTCCAAAGGGAAAGATGGAGAATCGTTGGTTCTGATCGGGAATTCATAGTCAAAACTCAATCAGAATCGCATGACAAATGAAAGACTTGCTCGTGAAGGGCTTCGAAGAAATCGGGGACGCTGCCGAGCACATCGAGACCGCCAAGCAATTCTGATTCGTCCATCCAGTGCACTTCCGAGACTTCTTCGGGATTCGCGATCGGGTCGGTCTGGTCGGCTCGTTGCAGGAGCATCCATTCCAATTTGGTTCCCCAACGGGTAACCGAGCTCCAAAGATGCCGCCTCACCAGGACTGGGAGTGCCAGCTCTTCCATCATTTCGCGGATGATGGCTTGTTCAAAAGTCTCGCCGGGTTCAATATGACCTCCGGGAAAGCAAAGTAGGCCCGGAGCGCGAACTTTCAACGACCGACGGATGACCAAGAATTGCGATGCTTCCTGAATTACACCGACGACTCCATGACGCGTCGTAGAACGGTTATCTTGGGGCATTCGGCATTCCTTCTTCGCTGCTGAACTTGTTTCGATACTTCATGAATAGCACGCCCCACTCGAATTACCCTCCAAAACATGCGATTCATCCGTTCGCCGATGTTCCGAATTCAGCCGCATTTGAGTTCGCCAAGTCTATCGTACAACGGCTCGTCGATCAGCGCCACTTAGCCTATTTTGCGGGAGGGTGTGTCCGCGATTTCGTGATGGGGTCAGCGCCCTCGGACTACGACGTGGCGACGACGGCGACTCCAGGCGAAATTTTGGCCATTTTCGGCCCTCGGAAAACGCTGGCTATTGGCGAAGCCTTTGGCGTGATGTGCGTTCATGAAAGACGGAACGGGGTAAAACACTCCGTCGAAGTCGCCACCTTTCGCCGCGACGGGAATTACTCGGACGGACGACGACCGGACAACGTTGAGTTTACGACGCCAGAAGGGGATGCACTGCGGCGCGACTTTACGATCAACGGTTTGTTTTACGATCCGCTTGCGATGCACATTATCGATTTTGTCGGAGGGCTGGAAGATATTGAGCGGGGTCAGCTTCGGGCCATTGGAGATCCGATCGCGAGATTCACCGAAGACAAGCTGCGGTTGTTGCGAGCCATCCGATTTGCCGCCAGGTTTCGATCGAAGCTCGATCCCGAGACCGAACAGGCGATCAGTGCGATGGCCGATCAGATTGTGGTGGTGAGTCCCGAGCGGATTGCGGCTGAACTCAGAAAGATGTTATCGCATCCGAGCCGTCGGTTAAGCCTGGAATGGATGTTTCAAGTAGGGTTGCTGCGACCGATCTTTCCAGAGCTGCATGCTCTACTTGTATCAGAAGGTCAACGGGAGATCGTGCTACGCCGTGTTGAGCTGCTTGAGCGGAAAGAATTTGAATCGACCCTGGCGATACTGGTAGCAAGCGTCAAGGAGTCGAATGCCGAAGTGGATCCTTTGCACTCGTTCATGGGAATACTTCAGGATCGCTGGCGGTTATCGAACGAAGAAACAAGCTGTGTTGAGTTTGCGATAAAGAAATACAAGGCGTTGATTGGTTCGACTCAATTGAAATGGTCGGAGCTTCAGCCGATCTTGATTTCGCCTCACATTGATACCGCGTTGGCCGTGGCCGCGAGTTGGTTGCAAACGGATGGCAAGCACGATCATCCATTGGAGTTTTGTAAAAGGCAGCTTCTGCTCCCGAACGATCAGTTGAATCCGGTTCTGCTTATCGATGGTCGAACCTTGATCGATCTGGGGATTCAACCAGGCCCGATCTATTCCGAGATTATCCAAGCTGGACGAACTGCGCAGCTAGATGGCGTGATACGGACTCGCGACGAAGCGATCAAATGGGTGAAAGATCGGATTGATAAGCCCTGATCCTGTGTTCAAAGCGACTTCCTAGGCAACCCCGGCGATGGCCGACGCAATTGGTTTTAGAAAGTGCCGACGAGGAGGCATATCGATACCTCCTCCGCGACTACTTCTTCCCTTTGTTCTTGTTGTTATTGTTATTGTTGTTCTTATTCTTGTTGTCGTTAGCCTTATCTTGCATGATGGACTTGCTGAGTTGGGATCGTTCGGCCAGAAGCCGATTCTTGTCGACGGCAGCTTTCTTGTAGAGTTCGGCGACTTCAGCCGAAGCCTTTTCGCGATCCGTTTTCGCTTTCGTCCACTTTTTCTCGGCGTTGCGAACGTCGGGGTGAATGTCAAGTTGTTTCTTCATTTGTGAACGGAGTTCGCTGAGTCGCTTTTGGGCAGCGAGAAGTGTCTCTCGAGGCACTTTAAGCTCGGAGCAGGAATCGAGAAAATTGGTTTGGGCATATCGCCAATCGGAAAGCTCTTTGTTCGCAGCCGATTGAAGTTGTCGCGCCGATTCATCGAGATCAGTTCGCCCATTCAGTTCCTTGAGCGTTTTACTGGCCGCTTCAACACGCTGGGCCAACGCCGCATATTTGGGATTGGTACGCATCGAAGCGATGAGTGGTTTGGTAGCCTCATCATAGGCTGTTTGAGCCTTTCGTTGAGCCTCCACGGCTTCGGGAATGCCAAGGTTCTTGGCAATCCATTCTTCCGTTTGCTTCGTTACTTTATCGAGACTCGTTTTGGCTTCAACGAGAACTTCTTGCAATTTTCGAACCTCCGTTTCGGCAGCTTTGATCGCCTTGGCATCGTTCTGAAGTTTCTTCTCCAATTCATTAACATCTTGTCGGTTAGCCTGTATCTTTTGATCGTCTTTCTTTTCCTGCGTGTTGTTCTTGTTATTCGGAGCAGAAAAAAGGGAGGTCGCCGATAGGGCAGAAACCAATACAAAACAGAAACCAGTAGAACGGAGTTTGAAGAACTTCATGGTTCATCTCGACACAAAAGAATTGGGAGGCGGCAGGGAGCCTAAGCGATTCGCAGGCTCTATCACTGATTTTACTTTAGAATAGTGTCATTCAGCAGGCTTTGTCTCCGAAAAAAGCCAAGATGGCACCATGATTTGCAGGTCTAACGCTATTTCGCGACCGTCGAAACCGGGACTTTCACGGAGGAAATCATCTCTTTTACTGCAGGAATCACGAGGTCGAGCGGCAGTGCGTAAGAACTGACACGCCCGGCCCGCGCGATATTGATTCCAACAACGCGTCCGTGGCTATCGATGACGGGTCCACCACATTGATGCGGAGAAATAACGGTGTCATGTTGAAAGGCTTTCGGAAAGCCTGTAGATCGAGCGCTCACGTTCCCGTTGACTTCCATTTCGGTGTCATCATTAAGTACATTCATCGACAGATCCATGAGCTGAGCTTCGCGCGTGAACGAATTTTCTACGCCGGGCCGGTTCAAAACGACTGAAATGCGTTGGCCAGCTTGAAGCGACTGAATCTTGCTCAGGAGAGAATCGGTATCCGGAATAGAAGCTCCATTGATCGCAACGATGACGTCATTTTTCTCGATGCCAGCCCGATAAGCTCCGCCTCCGGGGATAACATTTGCAACGCGGGCTCCCTCATCCGAGCCTCCCAATACGATTCCGAGAACCGCCTTGGAGGAACCAATCTTTCGCGGGCCGACGCTGACGACGCCAACCCCGATCGGAGTTTTACTGGTGGTTGTGGTGGCGAGCCAAGCTCCCACTGGGGCGAAATAATCAGCTCGCCAAGTCACGGCGGGAAGATTATTGGCTTCAACTTTCAAGACGGCCAAGTCGAGATCTTGGTTGGTGCGAAGCCGGGTTGCTGGGAGTTTCCGATTGTCGAACAACTGAACTTGGATTTCGCCATCTGGAATTTGGCTTGCCTTCGTCACAATCCAACCCGACGGATCGACGATGGCGCCCAAAGCGACTTGACTTCGATCGGAAAGAACACGGACCGTCGATTGCCAATTGGAACCGATGGCGAGTTCAAAGGTTCGCAGCATAGCCGTTTCGTTACGCTGATTCGGAAGGCGACTTGGCGGTACCCAATGCGCTCGATAGCTGGTGCGTTCTTGAGTCTCTTGGACGAGTCGACCTGGTAGTACCTGTTCAGAAAGTGCGACCTCGGAGTCGACGGGTTGGCTGAGGTTGATGATTCGCCAGCAAGAAAGAGCGATTAATGCCATCGCAAACGAGAGGTACTTCATCATCTCTATCGGTTCTAAAACTAGGTTCGATCGACTCGGATTTCAACGAGTGCACGATTGCAACTCATTGTTTCAAAGTACGAAATTTAATAATGTGGCACCGAACGGCGTAAACCGATCGGTATTTCTGTAATCTCAATTTGCTTAGTGGTTCTGACGAGTCGTTGATCGGACCAAGCTGGAAGCTCAGTCTTGGTCTCGTACTCCCACGATGATCCTCTTAACCGTTTCTTTGCCTTGGCGCAAAATACGAATTTCGACCAGATCGCCGGGTAGTGAATCAGAGACGGCAAGTTGTAATTCGTTGAAAGAGCGAATGGTCCGACCGTCAAAGGAAGTGATGATATCGCCAACCTTCAAGCCGTATTTCGCGGCCGGGCTCCTGTCGGTGATCGACGCAATTTCGGCGGGACCATCGGCCCCCATACCTGTCCGACCCGCAACGCCGATGATTGGCTGAAATCCAGGCAAGGTGCCCCACGCGTCACCGTCTGCCAGTCGTGTCCACGAATCGCTATAGACATCGATAGGGACGTGCATATTGTCGGCGGTCTCGGTTCCTATTCGGCTATGGATACCAACCAGTTGTCCATTCAAATCAAAGAGTGGCCCGCCACTGTCCCCGCCGATCAATGCACAGTCCGTAATGATCGTCGAAGGCATGTTCTTCAAAACGCGACCGATGCGAATCACCGCTGGGCGATCACTGATGTACCCGCCTGGATGTCCAGCAGCCATCACCCACTGGCCAGATCGAAGTGTCTTGGATCGGCCAAGCGTGGCATATGGCCATGGCTCTTTCGACTTGGTAGTAATCTGCAGCAGACCAGCGTCCATCGTTCGATTGGTTCCGAGCGTCCGAGCGCGAACCTTCGTACCGTTGGAAAGAACAATACTGGCTTCTCGGCCGGGTTTGCCAGCAACGTGAGCAGCAGTAAGGACATACCCATCGGCCGTAATGATGACGCCGCTACCTTGTGCGGACCCTTGTTGTACGTTGACGGTGACTGCGTTGATCTTGGCCGCAACTTTTTCTTGCTGCTTTTCCATTGCATGGAGTTCGTTCAACGTGCGAGGCTCATCGCCTGCCTGAATCCGATCGAGTCCAGCTTCGGTGGCGACGTAGGTCACTCCGGTCGGAGCCGACTTCGATGTGTCGTCGAGTTTCGACTTCAGATCGGGGAGCACGGGCTTGAGTGACTTGGTCGCTGTCGATTCCTGAGCCAAGACAGTTGCCGGACCAAACGCGAGAACGCAAAGGCTTGCAGCAACGCTGTAGATGGCGAACTTACGAATGATCGTCAAATCGAGAACTCCTTGAAGTGTGGCGAACTTGAGAGAATTCGATTATTTCCAATAGCGGACCAAAATTCCATCCTCCAAATCTGATTATTCGCCCGAAACCCCCATTCGGGAAAGGGTTGTAGACCCCTAATGTAACGATTGTGACGATGAGATGTTGCAGAATTATCTGGGTGACCTCTCGCTTCTTGGAGCTTTCGAGCGGAAAATTGGGGAACTTCGTGCTGCTTACACGCAATTTGTTAGGATCGCATGTCGCAATCGGAAGAAGATAAAACCGATGAAAAGCTTGACGCAGTTTTGGCGGCATTTCTGCGAAAGCTGGATTTAGGTGAACCGGTTGATCGCCAGCAATTCTTGGCGGAAAACCCAGACCTAGCGTCTCAGCTTGCGGAGTTGCTCGACGCAGCCGATTGGATTGAACAGTTAGCTGGCCCGACTCTGTCTGAGGTCGAGGGGTCCCATACGAACCGTTTGGAATCTTCCGGTAAGCCAACGAGTCCTGTTGATCGATCGACCGATTTTTCGATCGACGCGTCGCTTGACCCTTCGGCCGCAACGATGCAGTATCAGGTCGATCGCGAAGCCATCTCAATGTCGAACCCTGCTCGGATCGTCAACGCTGCGATGGAATCAACGGCGCCGTCCGGGAATGAACGAATATCGTTGTCCAGTATCGCGCGCGCCAGCCCGGAGAACACGCAACACATTCTACCCTGTCGATTCGGCGACTATATCCTGGAGCGGATTCTCGGCCGAGGCGGCATGGGGGTAGTTTACTTGGCTCGCCAAGTTCAGCTTGAACGATTGGTTGCCATCAAGATGATTCGTTCCGGCTGTTTGGCTGGTGAGAATGAAATTGAGCGTTTCTATACCGAGGCCCGGAGTGCAGCACGTTTGGATCACCCCAATATCGTCTCGGTCTATCAGTGTGGCGAAATCGACGGCCATCACTACTTCTCGATGGATTACATCGAGGGTTCGGACTTGGCGAAAAGAATTCAATCGGGACCACTTGGCTTTCGCGAGGCGGCTCGATATGTACGCGATGTGGCTTTAGCAATCGCTTATGCACACGAACAAGGGGTGCTTCATCGCGATTTGAAACCGGCCAATGTCATTATCGATGCCGACGACGAAATCATCATAACGGATTTCGGTTTGGCTAAATTGATGGATAGTGATGAAGGGCTCACACGCAGTGGGGCAGCCTTAGGAACACCAAGTTACATGTCGCCTGAACAAGCGGCTGGGAATGCCGAAGAACAAAGTGAAGCGACCGACGTCTATGCGTTGGGGGCCATCCTGTTCGCGATTTTGACTGGGCAACCACCGTTTCATGGGGTGACGATGATTCAAACGGTGATGGATGTCATTCATAAGCCTGCTCCTCAAATCAGGCAGATTCGCAAGGACACACCCCTCGATCTCGATACGATCGTTGCTAAATGCCTCCAAAAAAAGCCGGCTGACCGTTATCAAACCGCTCAAGCGTTAGCAGACGAAATCGATCGTTTTCTCGATCATGCGCCTATCCAAGCCCGACCGGTTTCGATGCCGCGTCGAGCCTATCGATGGCTACTACACATTCCTATCGTGGCAGCTTTAGTGGGGTTCAATTCGGCCTCCCCGACCGCAGCCCATCGCTGGACCCAGCGAGCTTTGATCTTGGGGATTTTTGGGTTCGCCGGACTATTCTTGGTTGGAACGAAATTGCCACGTTGGTGGAACGATAACACACTCCCTAGCCACATTTCAATCGCCGCGGGGGATGCCGATGGAGCTTATTTTTCAATCGCTGGAAAGCTCTCTGAGAACATCCGCTCGTTGACCCATATGGAACCGAAAATCAATGTGACTGTAGGTTCGATGGAAAACGTTCAGCGACTCATCAAGCGAGAATCTGAATTGGCGCTACTTCAAGGAACGGCACTCAGTAGTAATGGAGTATCCGTCGTGGCACCGTTGTACTATGAGGCGGTTCATCTCATCGTTCGCAAGTCGATTGCTGCGAGAAATCTTACCGATTTGCATAAACGTCGAATAGCGATTGGACTCCAAAACTCTGGCACTCAACAAGCTTTAGCTATGTTGCGACGATCGCTGGCCGATTCATTTCAAAGTATGAATTGTGTCGAAGGTGATTGGTCGGAACTGAAGTCGCAACCGGATCTCGATGGTGCCTTTGCCGTCGTACGTCTGGGACATCCAGGGATTCGTGAACTGTTGAGCGAGGGCGCGTTCGAACTGCTTCCGTTGCCCGACGTGCAGAAAATTTCTTTGGCGGAGCCAACCTTTCGGCCATACGATTTGTCTAGTCAGGACTATGAAACCCTTCTCGAACCAATGAAAACCCTTGCCACCCCGGCCTTTCTGGCGGTTCGCAGCGATGCCTCGAATCGCTTGGTGACTACGGCGATGCAGGCGATTTACGAGTCTGAAAATCCGATTGAAGGGCTTATACCGATCGAAACAGCTTCCCATTGGCAAGGTTTGCCACTTCACCCGGCTGCACGCCGATACTTTGAGATTAGTCTAGAACGGTAAAGCTGGATTTTCATCAAGCAGCTTTGATAGTGAAGTGATGTTTCGTGTTTAGCCATTGAGTAACCAAGTCATGTGCTTACTTCAACGAAGATTTACGCAAACCATACTCGCGATGTTCGGGGTTGGATTGCTCGTTTGTTTAAACGCTAACGGAACTGACGCGCAAGAAGCCGCCGCCGATACGTCTGTGCAGACGACTAAGAAAACGAAAGCACCTTCCGAACCAGACCCGCAAGCGAACATCGAACTTTGGTCGACTCGCAAACTGAAGATGCGATTCGGAATGCAATTTTTTTCCAATGACAACAACTGCACGCAACTCTTTGCGACGGTTCCGTTTCCGAAAGTGTGGGAAGAACAGAAGGTGACCATCCTTTCTTCCGACTTGCCTCAGAATGCTGCTTTCAAAGAACGCGAAGTACCGGGTGGCGCGAAACAATTGGTCCTGACCGTTCCGGCGCTGGGCCCTCAGCAGCAGTTGGATATTGTCATCACCGTCGAGATTGAGAAATCGTTCATCAATCCACCGAAGGCCCCTGAGACACTTGTCTTCCCCAAAAAGACGCTCAAAGACAAAGAGCTCAATTGGTATCTTGGAGATAGCCCCATGATTGATACCAAGAGCGTTCAGATTCGGAACATCATTAAGAGCCTCAAGGAACAAGAACCTAAAGATGCTTGGACCTACGTTGAATTGATCTATGACTGGGTAAGAACGAACATTTCTTATCGCAACGGCGAGCTTCGATCGACCAAGGATACGCTCAAAGACAAGTTTGGTGACTGTGAAGAAATGTCGGGATTGTTTGTTGCGATTTGTCGCGCCAGCAATATTCCGGCGCGCTGTGTTTGGATTCCCGACCATTGCTATCCCGAGTTCTATCTCGAAGACGCGAACGGGTTCGGGCACTGGTATCCTTGCCAAGTCGCGGGTGAACGTCAGTTTGGTCAGATGCAGGAGTATCGTCCGATCCTTCAAAAGGGGGATCGTTTCAAAGTCCCCGAATCCAAAGGACTCGAACGCTACATTGCCGAGAAATTCACGTGCAAGCAGCGCGTGATCGGCCCGAAAGAACCTAGCGTTACCGTCATCCGCGACCTTGGTGAACTCACGGCTGAGCTTGTGAACATCCAAGCCGCAACGGAACCCAAAGCGGCGATGCCCGTATCGCCTACCCCATGATCACACACACTTCAAACAATAGAAGTGGTTGGAAAAGATTTCTTGATTTGAACCTACGGTTTCCACCAGCGATCGAGCTTTGATTGAAGTTCAGCTACCTTGTTGGTTTGCAATCCAGCGAGGTTTTTCTCTTCATGCGGATCGTTGGCCAAGTCGTAAAGTTCGACTTCGGCTTTTGGTTCATTCGTCGGGTCGGGGATAATCAGCTTCGTGTTGCCTTCAATCGTCCATCGATAGCGCAAATTTTTGCTCGGTTCGTTGAGGTCAACCGCGTTGTGGGTAAAGCATTCTCCGAAGATGGCCGTTCTTTTTTGTAGCGCTGAATCATCTAAGAGACTCGTCCCGGGTAGGGTGGGACTCAGTTTGGTCGACTCGGGGTGATTCAGGGCTTGCAACAGTGTTGGAAGGAAATCAATCGATTGGGCGAGGCTCGGGTGCATGGTCGGTTGAATGTGGTTGAGGTGGCGAATCATGATAGGACTGCGCAATCCGCCATCGTATTGCGATTGTTTCGATTTGGGTGCGTAGCGACCGGTCGTGGGATTGGTAATCCAACCGTTGTCGGCAACGTACATAATGATCGTCTCCTCAGCGATTTGCTGATTGTCGAGATGATTGAGAATGTCGCCGATGGTTTCATCGAACCATTCGACCATCGCAAAGTATTTGGCGACATGAAGCGAATCGGTTTTGTCCTTGTAACGTTCTAACAATCGATCCGGCGGGGTGTGCGGATCGTGGGGCATCATCGGTGCATACCAAACGAAAAACGGTTTCGATTCCTTTTTTGCTAATTGAATATGGTCGTAAATAGGCTGCATGGTCTTGCGACCAATATCGAGTCCATCGTCGCCATGGCGTCCACCTTGGGTCATGCCATGGGTAAAGCCGCCGTGCGAGAAATGGCCTTGCCACCATTTGCCAGTTTGTAGGCAGAGATAACCTTGGTCTTTGAGTAGCCGTGACATGGTGGGGACGTTCTCCATGTGTCGGTTCATTACATCGCGTCCTTGTTGAAACAGGGGCGATTTATTGAACTCTTTGGGAGACATCCCAGGTGGTACCGGGGGATCGTTGCTAGTGATTTTGTGTTGATGTGGATACCGACCCGTCATGATGGTCGCCAGGCTTGGACAGCATAAACTTGACGTGACGTATCCGCGCTGAAAGCATCGACTCTCGCGTGCCAGTCGATCTAAATTGGGTGTTTGAACGAAGGGGTGCCCCATAAAGCCATAATCGGTCCAGGCATGATCGTCTGAAATAATCATGATGACATTCGGGGCGGCGAAACAGGATTGAAGCCAACCCAGACAAGCGAGGGAAGACAACAATAGAATTCGAAAAGTCATAGTCGAGGTGGGGTAGGGAGATAGGGAGAAAGAAATGAGTCGCGACTCTCAAGTATAGCAGCCATCATGGTTGCCAGTGGATTGGCAACTGAGGGGCGGGTTGAGATCCCGGGCACGGTCGATTGCTTTCCGCCCAAGCCTCCGCCGTTTCCGTCAAGCAAATGAGCGATCTTTGGACGCTACGCCGGTATTCTTCAAGCTCGTCACGAGTTAGCTTTTCTGGAATATTGATTCGTGGGCCGAGGATGATTCGGGCACGTGAGCCTGGTTTCGGGAGTGGAAACTGATCCCACGAACGTTTGTTGCGCCAAGGATTAGCAAAGCCAAAACCGATGGGGACCAATGGAATTTTAAGTTTTGAAGCGAGAAAAATGGCGCCTGGGGCCATCTCGCGACGCGGACCACGCGGTCCGTCGGGGGTCAGGACGAGCCCGGATGTGTTGGATTGATTGAACATGGCTTTCATTGCACCGACTCCGCCGCGACCCGATGAACCGCGGAATACTTCGAAGCCATTCATCAATGCCATTTGTGAAAGCCATTCCGCGTCGCGATGTCGGCTTGCCAGAATGCCAAGTTGTGTCCGCCTACGGAGATGAAAGGGGACTAAAACATACTCGTGCCACAACAAGAAGATCACCGGGCCGCGAAATTCTGGCGAAGCGGGATCTGCTGATGGATCGTAATAGTAAAGGCGATAGTCGAGCGTTCGCATCCAAAATTGAATGAACTGCGAAAGCAAAAAACCGCCCGAACGTTCAACGGTTTCGGTAACGTAAGCTCGACTAAACAACATCAAGCTGTTAGCCACGTGGTGTAAGTCATAGGCATCATAAAAATGAAAGTAAAAAGCCGTTCAACTTTTGTCGCTCAAACTGTATCGATTTAGCCGCGAATATCTAGGTCCGATGGTGGAGAGTCGTCGTCGACCGCCAAATTCCAAATGGAGGGGACAGATGATTCGGGTGGAGCTTCCCCGGTGCCGGATTTTTCAGGATTTTTTTGGTTTTTTGAGTTGGTGCCCAAGTACTGTTCTTGGGCGTCGCGGTCACCAGCTTGGTTGCTTTCGCTTAGTTTCTCGGTGAGCAACTCAAGCGTTGATGCATTGCTGGGGGTATTTGCGGTCGTGGGCGATGTGGCAACTCGAGCCGCTTGTTGTGGAAGTGCCGAGGCCGATGCGGCTTGGATTTGGGACATGGGTATTCGCATGATTCATCTAGGGCTCACTTGAAATTTCACCGACGCGCTCGGGGAAGATTTGTTGCCATTTGCTGCCAATCAGAGGGATAGCGCGTCGAATATCCATCCGGTCGGTAGTTCCAGTGACTTCCAATTGGAGAAGCGTGGCGCTGTCGTTTTGGCTAACGAGTGGGCCGAAAAGTGCTCCAATAGGACTTCGATTTCCAACGTATGCGTAGAGATCGAGTTGTAGCTCGCGACGTAGATTGGTCCAACCGCTCCCTCGCAATGCAATAATGTCGCCATCGAGCGAGATGCGATCGATCGGAATGCGATCCCCGTCAATGCGAAATTGAACGTCAGCGCTTTCAAAGGCTCCGTCGTCCGGCGGCTTCAGGCTGAGGGCACGAAAGAGTCGAGTCATCACGGGCATTTGGTAAAAACTGGCTTCGCGCAACCAGGCTTGTCCGACGCCACTGAGCGTGTTGGTGTGCATGAGTGATCCAGCCAAACGACATTGCAACCACAATCGGCCATCGGCTTGACCATGGTTCTCTCCGATATCGGCCAGAAAGTTCCCCAAATTGGAATCAATCAATGCAAGCTCGAGTTCCGTTTGACCTTCGATAAGAGGATGAATGCCGTAGAGTCGAAGTGTTCCGGCTAAGGTGCTGGCATGAATGTCTTGAGGATTGTCATCGAGCGTCGGAAGATCATGCGACGCCTGGCCTGTACCAAATCGCGAAGAAGGGTCCGTCGCGGGCTTGAAAGGGGCGCTCGGAGTTGAAACCGCGGATGCTCGAACAACTTTATTTTTGGACGCGTTTGAGTCGAAGTAGGAGGCGGCTATGATTTCTGGCTGATGACGACTGGCAGCCAACTGCGCTGCAAGAGGTGTCACCTGGACTTGGGATGCAAGTCGACCTGCGAGCAGTTTGGATTCGATGAGAGCGATTGGGCCAGTAAGATTCGTGACTGGAATCCCTTTGATCGCCAACGAATCAAGGGTCAAATACCCCTTCGCGACCGGTCCTTGGCCAGAATTTTCCCCGAGGATATGAAGCGATCCTCGAATCCCCGAGGCCAAACTTCCACCAGCCAATTGGCCATCTTCGACTTCGATTTGAAGATCCCAGGCTTTCACGGAGGGTTCACTGTTTTCGGAGCTCGACGTGATCAGCGTTTGTCCCGAAATGGCTAGAGGGCCACGAAATTCAGTGGCCATCAATGGGTTGCGCAGGTATTCAGGGAGTGACATGAGAAGACTTTGGTCTACGTTCAATCGCGTTGTAGGTAACCAAGTAAGCGTTCCGTTCCAGGTACCTTCATCGGCGATTCGAAAGCCCCCTTCCCCTGAAACGTGGCTGGCATCATGGTTTGCTTCAAATCGATCAAGCTGAACATAGCCGGGACGATAACTTACATCACAAGCGACATTGTTTAGAAGGTAAGGAAGTGCTGTCGGCTGTAAGCTGATGCTTCGTCCCACAACCGCGTCGTCTTTACCATCTTCTTGAATACGAATGGCGAGTTGCATTGGCTCAACTGGGCCATGTCGATCAAGCTGGACTAATACACGATCGACAACCCCACTGGGTCGAAGGTGTTTCCAGAGTGTTTGAACGCCCATCGGCAACGCCGCTTGCAGCTCTTCCTCAAGCGGTACATTCTGCGAATCAAATTCCAATTTCATCGATTGAATACGTTGGTTGTTGCAATCGACAAACCCTTCACAATGGATTCTTGCGCTGTCATTGCGGCCTTTCATACGCTGCAATGTAATTCGTTGATTGTCGACGCTGATATGCCCCTGAATTTCGAAAAGAGGATATCGAAAACCGCTGTAGCGAATCGAACCGTTGTAGAAACTAAGTTCGATCGACTTCGACAGCGAATGGATATCGTCAGCCGATCGAACAAATCGAGACTGTTCGAGATGAACAGACCCATTGGGAGCGAGCGAACGAACAAACTGATGGAGTGAAGTTGGGTCGGATCCACGCGGCGACAAGGCAGCGATGAGGTTGTCATCGATGGGAATCGGGCCATCGGAAGAAATCGACATGTCGACCAACCATTTTGGGCTGGCCCGCGCGAGTTGTATGGTCCCGCGCAGCGTTTGTCCCCCAGCCGAAGCCGTTAGACCCTGGCTGGTGAGAAGACCATCGCGATAATGAAAATCCCCTTGGATGCCGCTGATTGGATAGGGAAAAAAGTCGGCGTTGGCGGAGCCGTTTTGCGCGTGAATACGGATGTCGGGGCTCCATCGCTGGCCGTCAAAACGGAGGGTCATGTTGGCATTGACGGTTCCAGCGACTTGGAATTTCGTCCACTGTTCCTGGATCGGAGGCGGAAGCGCTTGGAAAAGGCGATCATCCAGCGCAAGTTGTTCGATTTTGAGCTTCGCGATCATCGGGGCGCTAACTGTCAACCCGCCGATGTCGGCTTCCAGTTCGAAGCGTGCTTCGCCGCTGCGAGCGGTGGCTTCTCGGAGTTGGAGCATATTGTTTTGGACATAAATGTCGCCCGCGAGATCTTGCAACGGATAGGGCAGATTGGGGTGCTGCAAGCGGCCATCGCGGATTTTGCCATTAATGTAGAAGGTTGGAATTTGATCGATTGGCTTCTTGACCTCGAAGACAGCGCCGACGTACCCATGGAATCCTGCTAGCTGGGCTAAATGCGAACGCCATTGCGCAGGGAGTTTATCGGTCCACTGTGAAGAATAGAAAAGTTCATCCACACTGCCATGCATCGTCCAGTGTTTTTTATCTTGCGACAGTTCAACCGCCATCCGGAGTTTCGAAAAGTAGCTACTGCTGACATGAGCCGCAATCGAAACGCCGGAGGTCGAGGCTGAGTTCGTGTTGATCTGTGGACGAATACTGACATTTAAGTCGTGCAAGATCATGGCTTGATTCGAAGAAGCCCCTTCGTGACTCAGGCGTACCAGTCCGCGGCGGATATCGATGGCTGGAATAACATTTGGCAGTGGTTGATCGTTGGTTAAAGTCTGGAGCGAAGTTCGACCATCGGACAAGGGGAATACCGAAAGATCGATTGCATCTACCGTCACGCGATGAATTGGAACTTGGCCTTGAATGAGGCCGACCAAGCAAACATCACCTTGTGCAATCAGTCTGGGAATTCGGACAATGACGCGCGGTTCGGGCGTCGTCCGCATCGCGATTGTCAGCCCCTCCAACCAAATACCACGTCCTTGCTCAAGGTGGGCTGAGTCGATAGCGATGAGATGATTCGGGAACTGCTTAGCGAGTAGTTGTTGCAGCTTATCGCGCAACGAATCGTTAATACGCGAGTGTACGACGTGATAGATTGCCAGCCCAGCCAGCAGAAGCAAGAGCAGACAGACAAAACGGTATTCCCAAAGACGATCACGCTCGCGAAGCTTTACGGCTTGCCAGTCTTCGAGAGTTTGCGTTGACGCGTGATTCGCTCCAGCATCCATGCGGCGCCGATCCCAGCTACTACGCACAACACCAAGATCGCGGGCTGACGGTATCGAACCGAGCTTGCAAATACGAGATGTAGCGCAGCAAAGTAAAAAGTCGGAAGAGCATACAGCCAAACGGCTTCCCATCGTTCACTCGCGACACACAATCCGATGATCGCGCAAATGATGATGACAATGTAGGCTATGGACTCCGAGACGCGAACGGCCATCCCGCCAACCTCTTTGGCTGTCGGCCATGGACTCCACATCTTAGTGAACTTTATCAAAGCCAATCGACAAGCGTCAGAGCGGTTTTGGTTTGCCCAATCGACGGCGGCACTGAATAACCGCTGGTTCAACTTCCATTCGAATGTGTCCGATGACAGGGGAGTTTTGCTAGCACTATTGCTATCGGCGAGTTTCCCTTCCTCAAGGAGCAACTGCTGAACAAACGGGGTGACGAAGGCCATGCCTTCATCGCTTGCACCGCTCGCCCCGGGATGCAAGCCATCGTAAAGACTCGCGCCGACTTGGAGTGTTGTTGGGACGAAACGATGGGTTATGGTGTAGTTGCGATACCACCACGGAGACATGATGACAACCATTCCGATCGTGAAGGCTAGCAATGGCTTCGAGAGGGGGACAAGCCCGTTGGATAGGAACGGGAACCTTACGCTGGAACGCGATCGATCCTTAACGGACATGGAATAAGACGAGCGGGGCATGCCTCGTGACGTTCGTAGGGCGACCCAAAAACGAAAAAGTACTAGCCATACTGGCCAAAGGAAGAGGCTTGGTCGAGCCAGACAGGCCAAACCGCACGCCATGCCCGATAAGCACGCGGACCATCGCGTTTCGTCTCGCTTAGTCCAGCAAACAATCGACAACAACATCAACGGGCAAAAAATCGCTTCGCTCAAAACGAAAACGCTCATCCCGATAGCGCCTGGGTAAAACGCAGCCAGTAGCCCAGCGCAAACGCCAGCCATTCTTCCGGCGAGCTGCTGAGCGGCCATCGCGATCAGCACGACGGTGAAAGTGCCAGCGATCACGCCAGCCAATCGAGCCAGCATGGCTCCGGTGCGATCGTCGAAGTAGGTCGCCGGGGCAAGAAAGACTGGGTAGAGAGGGGCTCGGAAGATGCGGCTATTCTCGCCGCAATAATCATAGGGCTTCCCGTCAGCCAGCTTCGATGCCAGAACCCAGTACGACTCGCTATCCCCGAACCGGAAGAGCCTATTTTCTTGATCAGCTAGATGCTGCCACTGAAAAGCGGCAACAAGGCGGATGGTGAACGCTAAGAGAAAAACATAGCGGATCATGCCGATCGCTAGTTTGACGTCGTCGTGATTGGACTAACCCTAACATTGTTGTTGTTATTGTCGTTGCTGTCAGCAATGATCGCAGCGATCCCACCAAGCGCGGCTAGGCCACCCAGTCCTCCCAAACCTGATCCCAATCCGCCACCTCCGCCACCACCACCAATAACTTGGCCGGCGCCCGGTCCGTTTCCAACGATAGGCGGAGCAACAAAAGGTGCCTCTCCGTCGACAACCTCGTCCTTGGTCGAAACCTGGTCTTGAACGCTCATCACATCACTACCGTCGGCTAGCTCGACATTCAAAGACGGACTGGCTGTGTCTTGCAACGCACCGGCCATATTGGCGGTGACGAAAACTTTTCCGTCGGCAGATCTTTGCATCGCCATTGACTCTGGCTTCAATACGCAGAAGGCCACGGCGGCTACACCTCGATTACCAGCCGCAACCAATCCATAGCAACCAGGTTCGACGCTATCAAATTTGAATGTGCCATCAACTGATACCTCGGCTCGACCAATTTCATTTCCGTCTCGAAGCAGCATCGTCTTCATTTGACTCATATCGACGAGTTCCGGTGCCATTCCCATCGTCGACAATCGACCAACGATTTTACCGTTGTCGCTCGAAAGAATTCGGTGCGACTTGGCAAAGGTTCGCTTCTGGGCAAGCGGGTCTTGAACCATTCCATCGTTTGTTCCCGAAACGGCAGTTGGCGGAAGATCTGTCCCGATTATTCGGCGAATAGTCTCACCTTTTGGTCGAATCACTCGGATCTCGAAGGAGCTTGGAAGGTGCGAACCATAATCGTTCGCTAAGACAGCCAAGCCATAGGTTGCGAAAGAGTTGTCCGCTTCGGCAATGATCGAATAATAACCCGGTGGTACGTTGGCGAATGAAAACTCACCGTCTTGATTCGATGACGTGGATGCGACCGACCGACCACGTTGAGCTAAAATAACTCGCGTACCAGATACGGAAAGAGTATCATCACCTGACAGGGTAACAACCGTCCCTTTGAGGGCTCCAGCTCCGGTCGTCTGAACCCACTGATGTGAAAACAGATTGTTCAGCGAGCCTGCACTTTTGACCATCATGTCGCCTCTAGGAGCCTGAAGCGATTCGGGCTCGTTGCTAAAAGGTGACGATTTCGCGTCTTTCGACTCCGGCACCAACAAAGGTGGATTGACTTGCGGGAAGAGCTCTTGAGCATGCAAAGTCGCGGAAGTTCCGACGAGTACAAAACAAAAGACGCAAGCGAGAAAATAGGGTGTGCGAGAGGACATAATGGATCAATTGGGGTTCGGATGGAAACAAGAACGAACTTCCATCCTTGGAATAGCAACCTCAATTCTAGTTCGCTACCCTGGCCGGTACAACCAAAACATTCGGCACAAGTCGTTAATTGTAAGAGTTCGAGCCCCAAACCTGGCGGTTTTTCAATGCCTGACCCAGTTTAGGAACGAAAACTTGGTTGCTTGGCTACGCGAATTTATAAGCCAGACATTTAGCAAAAATCCCTGGGAATTTTTGAGGACTCGATCCGGCAATGGATATTGTGACCGTCACCAATCTGACTAAATCCTACCCGGATTTGGCTCGAGGCCACTTTGTTGCCGTAGATTGCATTTCTTTTCGCGCCCAGCCAGGGGAGATTCTTGGGGTACTAGGCCCCAACGGCGCCGGAAAAACAACCGCTCTGCGAATGTTGAGCACAATTCTTACCCCAACGTCAGGCTCGATCACCATCAACGGCGCCGATGCGGTGACCCAGGCTGACGAGGTTCGGAGGAGCATTGGATTTGTCTCGAACAACACGGCACTTTACGACCGAATGACGGCGAAAGAGCTGGTTGAATATTACGGTGGGCTCCATGGACTCCCTCCAACTTTGATTCGAGAGCGAATTTCGAAAATTTTTAGCAAATTGCGGATGGAAGAAATCGGCGATACCCCCTGTGGCAGAATGTCCACTGGGATGAAGCAAAAGGTTTCGATTGCTCGAGCACTGATTCATGATCCACCCGTTTTGATCTTCGATGAAGCTTCAGTCGGGCTCGATGTCATGGTAGCCCGAGCACTCATGGAAACGATTGCGTCGCTTCGTGAAGCCGGGAAGTGCATCATCTTTTCAACCCATATCATGCGAGAGGTCGAACGGCTTTGCGATCGAGTCGCCATCATGTACCACGGTCGAATTCTTGACACCGGGACGCTCCCGGAGTTAGCCGAGCGATATAAACAGAAAGACTTTGAAGAGCTTTTCTTCGATCTACTGACGAGACATGATCAACATCCGGAGACATCGGTCGCATGAATCTGTCTCGCATCCGATTGATATTCACGCGCGAACTGCGCGATCAGGTACGAGATCGTCGAACGATGTTCACGATCTTCGTCCTGCCTCTCTTGCTGTATCCCTTCATGGGCATGCTCATGCTGCAAGTGGCTCAGTTTCACGCTGAGCATCCTGTTCGCATTACCTGGATCGGTGAAGACAATTGGCCGACTGATCGTCCGCTCGTTTCGAAGTCGGATTCCGAGAACAGTCAAGAGCTCATTCGATGGAGCTTTATGTCGCATGATGCGGGAGGCCGGTCTGAAAGCGACTGGCACGAATTTGCGACGGAAGCGGTGAAGAAGGGTAACTCCGATCTGGTATTTATATCGGGTCCTGATGTGCTTCGAGCTTTTGAAGATCGCGCGCAGAAGCTTCCGCTTAAAACGTATATGAATCAAGCGTCGGATCAATCTGTTATCGCGACGCAACGATTGAATCGCCTGTTGGACGAGTGGCAGCGTTCATGGATTCGCGATCAACTGGTCGATTCAAAGCTTAATCCGGAAATTCTCAAGCCGATGACCGCCGAAGTCATCGATATTGCCCCGCAAGAAACCAAGCAAGCCCTCGTTTGGTCAAAACTCTTGCCGCTGGTCATGCTCATTTGGGCGCTCACGGGGGCCTTCTACCCGGCTATCGACTTGTGTGCCGGAGAGAAAGAGCGAGGAACGCTTGAAACGCTTCTGAGCAGTCCCGCATCGCGTCGAGAGATCGTGTGGGGGAAATTGCTGACGGTGATGACGTTCAGCGTTGCAACGGCTGTATTGAATCTTTTTAGCATGCAGTTCACCTCTTCGTTTGTAATTGATCAGTTTACTCGGATGGGTGCAACCAATGTAGGCGCCACGATGGGACCCTTACCACTTTCGTCGCTGACTTGGCTGATCGTGATTTTGCTTCCGATGTCGACGATGTTTAGCGCTTTGGCACTCGCCGTTGCGGCTCTAGCGAGGAGTAGCAAAGAAGGGCAATATTATCTTATGCCGTTGCTCATGGGAGGATTGCCGTTGGTTCTGCTACCGATGATGCCAGGAATGACTCTCAGTGTGGGAAGCAGTGCGATTCCAGTCACAGGGGCGGTATTGCTCGCTCGAGCCTTGATCGAAGGGCAGTACAGGGAAGCGCTGATCCACGCGCCGATCGTCATCGGTATCACCGTCATATGCTGTTTGCTTTCGGTTCGGTGGGCTGTACGCCAATTCGAAAGTGAAAACGTTATGTTCCGCGAAAGCGAGCGCTTTCAATGGTCGCTATGGCTCAAACGAATTTGGCAGGATCGTACCGACTCGGCAACCGCCAACGAAGCCTTACTATGCGGAATGGTCGTTCTTGTAGCCTTGTTTTTCGGCAAGATGTCGATGTCGAGCCAAGTGCTTTCTTGGACCAATTTTGCCCAGACAACGATCGCCGTTCAGCTTGGGATGATCCTGGGCCCTTGCCTGATCATGGCACTTTTTATGACGTCCTCGTTGCGCAAAGCCCTTCGAATCGAGAAAGTCCATCCACTCGATCTGGTTATGGCAATTGTTCTCGGAATCAGCCTCCATCCGGCATACCTTCAGTTGAGTTCGCTTGTTCAGCATGAATTTCAGATAGGTGCTGAAACGCGGGAAGTTCTCCATCAAGTGGACGGCATTATTGCAGCCGCCCCGTTGTGGTCTGTCCTTCTCGTTTTCGCCATTATCCCCGCCATTTGCGAAGAGCTGACCTTTCGAGGATTTATCTTTGGTGGACTGATGCAACAAAACGGAATCTTGCGAGCCATTTTGGTGTCGTCGCTCTTCTTCGGTTTTTCGCACGGTGTTCTTCAGCAATCGATCTCAGCTAGCGTCATGGGGCTTGTTCTTGGCTTTATCGCCTGGCGCTCGGGAGGTGTATTGTGTGGCATTGCGACACACATGACCCACAATGGACTTTCGATGATTGTCTCGCGGTTTGGGAAAGAGTCGAACGACGTTCCGGTCAACTTGTCATGGATGTTTGAGACAACCTCGGAAGGAGAACTCAGCTATTCGAGTTTGTGGCTCGCATCAAGCATTGTTATTTCAATACTATGCTTTGCTTGGTTCGCGTTCCGTCCACAAACCGGATCGATCCGACGGCACAGTACGATTGGAACTAAGGCCAATTCATTCGTTGCTTAAACAGATTCTAAGGCAATTTCTTTCAACGAGTCTTGCATCGCACACTGCGTTAGTCGAAACTCGCGTGGATGGTTTTACGCAAACACACATGGATCGCCTTCTTGGCCGCAATCGGGCTCGGATGCCATCTACTCGCTCGATATGTTTTCAACGTTGAAGCAAACTTCGCCAACATTCCGCTTTGGCTAACGCTCGCTATTGGCGGAACACCCCTGTGCTGGGACCTGTTCAAGCATGCGATGAAACGCGAATTCGGGTCTGATCTTCTCGCCGGAATATCGATTATCACTTCCGTCCTCCTTGGCGAATATCTCGCCGGAGCCGTGATCGTTCTGATGCTCTCGGGCGGGGAGGCTCTTGAATCGTATGCCGTGAGCCAAGCTTCGTCGGTTCTGCAAGCACTCGCTAAACGTATGCCGGCGGTCGTTCATCTCAAAGTAGGGATTCAGCTTCGCGACATCGATTCTTCAAAGCTTGCCATTGGTGACCAAGTGGTCATCTACCCTCACGAAATTTGTCCAGTCGACGGTCTCGTGGTCGAAGGACATGGATCGATGGACGAGTCCTTTTTAACGGGCGAACCCTATCGGATGTCGAAAACTCCGGGTTCGACCGTCCTCTCTGGCGCCATCAACGGCGAATCCGCTTTCACCGTCGAGGCACAACGCGAGGTTAAGGATTCGCGTTATGCGAAAATCATGAAGGTCATGGAACAGTCGTCGCAGTCACGACCTCGATTACGACGACTCGGTGATCAACTCGGCGCCATTTACACGCCAACCGCGATCGCCATCGGTATCGTGGCTTGGTTGATATCGGGTGATCCCATCCGATTTCTCGCCGTGATGGTGGTTGCGACACCCTGCCCACTGTTGATTGGTATTCCGGTTGCGATCATTGGCGCGGTGTCGTTGGCAGCTAAGCGATCGATCATCGTCCGTGATCCAGCCATTTTGGAGAAGCTTTCATCGTGTCGAACGATTATCTTCGATAAAACGGGGACGTTGACGTATGGCCAACCTCACTTAGATGAACAAATACTCGGCAACGGATTCGAGTTTCCGTTCGTTTTACAGTCGACGGCGGCGCTGGAAAAATACTCGAAACACCCGCTTGCGAACGCGATCGTCGAGGCTGCGAAGGCGGCCAATCTGGTAAGCGTGGAAGCCACTTCGATAAGCGAACGCCCGGGTGAAGGGCTGCGCGGGATCATCAACAAGCATGAGGTTCTCATTACCAGTCGCAATGCGGTTGCAAAGCATTGGCCCAACTTGACCAAGTTGCTGCCTCCTCGCTCGGCAGGTTTGGAATGTATCGTGGTTATCGATCAGAAGTATGCAGCGACCTATCGCTTCCGCGATGTGCCCCGACCGGACGGCAAATCGTTTATTCAGCACCTTGGGCCGAACCACAACGTTCAAAAGGTCATTTTGCTTTCCGGCGATCGTCAGGAAGAAGTTGCGTATCTGGCTAAAATCGTAGGCGTCGAGGAAATTTATGCTGAAAAATCTCCCGAACAAAAATTAGCCATCGTCGAACAAGAAACACGGCGTGCGCCAACACTCTACGTCGGTGACGGAATCAACGATGCCCCCTCGCTTATGGCCGCGACCGTTGGGCTAGCATTTGGTCACAATAGCGATGTTACGACCGAAGCCGCTGGAGCTGTCGTGATGGATTCGTCGCTGCAGAAAGTCGACGAACTCCTTCATATCGGAGCGAGGATGAGGCGGATCGCGTTGCAAAGCGCCGTCGGCGGAATGGCTCTTAGCATGATCGGAATGATCGCCGCGATGTTCGGTTACCTGACTCCCGTTGCCGGTGCCATGTGCCAGGAGTTAATCGATGTCTTGGCTGTCGTAAACGCCTTGCGAGCCGCCTTTCGCCCAAAATTTTTGTCCGATTATCGTCACGAATCAAATGCCAGCAATTCGATTCAGTCTTGATGGCTTCCTTCGAAAAAAGCTATCTCTCCGGTGGAAAAATATCGTTCTCAATGGTGCGATTACCTAGCATGCTGCCACACCGGTGGGGGAAGAGACTGAAAACTTACGAAAGCGTCCAGCGTGGGCTGTGTCGTTTCGTTTTCGTTTGCCTTGCGATTATTCCTACGCTCGCACTGGTCGCATACTGGACTTGGTCGCTTACTCCCTGGCATGCCGCACAAGTACGACAAGCATGGGGTACACAGCTTAGCTTAAGCCTTGGTATGGATCTCAAGATTGGTAGTGTGGCTCAAGTGGGTCCCAAGCAATTTCGACTCACGCATGTCGAGCTCTTTCATCCCGAAAGTGGAATTCTTTTAGGGAGTATTGATCGAGCGGATGTAAATCAATTCGCCAATCGATGGCGCGTAAAGATGGGATCGCTTCGGGCTGAGATCAAGAACATCCAGTTCATCGCCTCATCCTTTCATGAACGCTGTCTATGTCAGCCGAGTCTTGGGATTCCCGCCATCGATACCACGATTGCCGTCCTGGAATTGACTTCGAATGGCGATCGGGTCGAAACATACTCGATGGATTCGAAACTCGTGTGTGATCTCAATCGTAGTGTTGGTCAGTTTCTTTACAGGCCGCTCCGAGAACCGAATGTGGTAGGTAGCGTGGAAGTCGAGCGTCTGCATACTACGGCCTCGCCGATGACCCGCGCCGTCATTCGTACCGGCGAATCGAGTATTCCGAGTTTGCTCATGACGGCGATTCATCCGTCGGCGCATCTTCTTGGCCCCAATGCAACGCTTCAAGGCGAGTTTACGTGGCTCCAGGATAAGACCAATTGGAATGCAAGTCTGAAAGGGACTTTGGACCATGTGGCTTGGTCTCACTTGACCGATCCGTTGAATGCTCAGTTTGTCGGACAAGGCAAAATCGAGCTTCAAGAATCACTGGTAGCCAACGGCCAGTTGATGCACGCACGCGGTTCGCTCGGCTCAAAAGCTGGCCGAATCGAACGCGATTGGTTGCGACGAAGCGAAGAATTGCTTGGCATTGGTATCATGCGAGATGTTCTCCAAGGCAACTCCGACACAATTCCCTATGAGGCAATGAGCTTTGCCTTTCAGCTCGACGGAGCTGGGTTGTATATTCGGGGTTTGATCCCGTCCCTTCAGGCCAACGTGAATCCGAGCATGATCGCTGATGGTCGCGATGGAATCGTTTACGCTCGGGAACCGATCGAGTGTATCCCCATTCATCGACTCTACGCGTGGTTGACATCGGGACTGACTGCGACTCAGACTCATCCCGTTCAACCAGCAACTCATTCGAGTCCCATTGGTTCCAGCGCCATCCATCCGACAGCGAATTGGCTGAACCAAGCCTTGCCGACGCAACAACCGATTCAGCTCGCCACGCCCATCAACCCACCCAACGCACAACGCTGATTCTCTTCGTCAGCTCTCAAACGTCGACGATCCAAAAACCTCGTGAGCCTGAGGCGCTAGCCGATTTCACCGCATCAGAACTCGGCTAGCGCCTCAGGCTCAATAGAAAGAACGTTCAACTTCCGTTTATCCGTGCGACAAAGTGTTCGTTCCTGACACCTTTTCTTCTCTGTTACGAACCTCGGGTGAGGAAACGGCGTCCCAAGCCATACCCCTTGATGACCAAGCCCCGAAGCGAATACAAAAAGTTCCTCCAATGAAGGACTTACGTCGAACGTTAAGTGCCATTCGGATCTGACCACTGCGGGTCCCTCTGTAGCCAAAGAGTTCTGCTAAACTGATACCCCGCGTTCAAAAAAGCAAGTTTAACCCTGACCGTGCTTTTCTTCTTCGTAGGATGAGCGACGAAACGCGGATATCGGCAAGTTTTTCTGTGGTAGAAAGCAAAAGTGCGACCCACCTATTGAAGTACAATGTTAATTCGAGATTGTTCTCGCCGTAAATGCGTTTTCAAATGGTAGACCAAGCCGTTTTTACGTAGGAACTACACCACCTCAAGAGGCAAATGCAGTGCGCCAGTTTTATCGAACTCGGCAGCTTTCAATTCGCGGACTATTATTAATTATTCTCGTCTGCGCGATAGTTATTGCTCAATTTAGAAAACCCGTAGCGCAGTATTGGTTGGAACGAGGCGTCGCCAACGCAATCCGCGCAGACGGCGGCTCTTTGAAATTCACTCATACGCAGCCCACGTCACTATTCGATCGTTGGTTGCACGCGATCCAACCTCAAGTGTTTGATCGGATCGGTGCCATCGATTTTCGTGGAGCAAAGGTCAATCTATACGTAGTAAAAAGACTCGCGTACTTAACAAATCTTACCGAAGTTGACTGCGGTGGATGTGAAATCGACGGCAACCACTTAGTCGAAATTCGTAAGGTGGCAACGCTTGCTTGCTTGCGTATGAAAGATAACCCCAAGCTGGATGATGACGATTTGAGTCTGCTACACGGCCACCCGATTCTGTCTACCATTGAGATTGATGGCACAAATATTTCTCCTTTCGCCTATCGCAAATTCGCAATGGCGTCACCACTTCGAGGTGATTTCATCGATCGTAATTTGTATGCTGCTGCTCCCAATAAAATGTCGAGCGTCGCGCGGGCAATCGATCGGGTTCGACCGTTCGACAAAAATTCGTTTTCTTTTTGCGTATCCCGTACGAACGTCTCCTTATTCAAACACCATCCCCAAGAATGCTTGTTGATTTGTCAAGCCCTTAAGGATTCGGAAATCACTCTTAGAGTCAGCATGGTCGAAAACCAGGTCTCCGAAGTGTTGATTGCGGAACTCCAATTGTTGGACGTACGCGAAGTCGTTGTATATGGAACCGAGTACACGCAGCCTAAATTGTTTGACTTGCTGAACGAGCTCAAACAATTGGAAAAACTGAGCTACAAGGGCGTGTCGCTGTCGAGCAAGCTTAACTCGTTGGCTCGCTTGAATCGCCTTAAGGAACTTTGTCTCCTTACTCGAGAAGGCCCTTCCAAGGAGGACTTGGAGGAACTCAAACCTATCACTTCGCTCCGGGCGCTTGTTTTAAGTAGCTCGCCGACTAATCGCGACATGATCCTCACGATGTTGCCTCAACTCAAACAAGCTGTCGTAGGAGATCAGTTACCATTTTTTCCGAACGACAGTCCCGATGGCAAGTTACTTTGGATGCTTCATCATGATGCCATTGGACGGTTCGATGCGCAGCCAAACGAAGTGACTGGTCGTTGGTCCGTACCAAACGCGCGTGTAGACGACCGCAACGTATCGCGACCGTAAGTTCTTCCGAACACCGCACAACCCTGATTACCTGCTGAGGTGGGGGCGATTCGAGACACGGAAAATAAGGGGGAAAATAAGAGAAAATAAGGGGTCAGATCCTGTTTACTGTTTTTGTAGTAATTCTTCAAGGTTCTCAAAGTCTCGCTTACTCGTCTTGGAAGTGGAAAGTGATCTCTTCGCACGACGAATTAGATTGCTTACGCTGTCTGGATGAGATAGGCCGAAGGCGGTCGCAAGTTCTCGTAGCGTTGCGGTTGTACGCCGATGAGCAAGGTAGGCAGCCAAATCACGCCCGGCTGCACTGGATCGTTTGGCCTGATAGCTCGATGGCGACTCGTTGAAATAGGCTGCAACCTTAGCAATGACTTCCTTCGCATCGAGACTTGTGAGCCGTCGCGCCTGCGGTGTTTCATCCGCATGATGCGGTTGGATAATAAGCTTTTTGATCTTCTGTAAAAAACCCTCGCTCCCTAAAAGCCATCCTTCCAGGGCGCTATCGAGTGGATTGGGTGGAGGCGTCGATAGGCCCGACTCAACAAAACGACGGTAGGCCGTTTCAGGGTTCTTGCCACCCATTTCGCCTTGCCACGCGGCAAGCACACTTTGGTAGTCGATCCATTCGACGCGGGCTGGTTTCCGACAATAGCCGGGATAACTGGACCATTTCCAATCACTTGGATGATTGACTAGCGGCCGCTTGCCACGTACCGGATTGAGGTGGACGTAGCGGCTCAGCGTCCAGAAGTAACTTTCGTCTTCGACTAATTCCGCTTTGAATCTGCCTTGAAACAGGTGGCCGGTCCGCTGATGACGCTTGGCATACCAGTTTGCATAACCGCTCAGCAAGTACTGCATCCCGCGTGACAAGTTGGGTTTGGGTGTCTTGATGAAAAGATGGATATGATTGGGCATCCAAACGAAGGCCAGGACTTGCCAACCGGTTCGGGAGACTGTCATGGCCAATCCGTCGGTCATCCGCTGGTAGTCACCGTCGATGTGAAAAATCGTCTGACGACCATTCCCGCGAGCCATCACATGATAGATTGCGTTTGGAAACTCGATTCGCAGTGGTCTGGCCATTTCACGAGTCTACCCGGAAAGCAATCCTCTGTAAACCGAAAACAGGATCTGACCCCAGCGGTTTTCGCCTCCGGCAGTGCCATTCGTTCCTGACACCTTTTCTTACCCATTTACATTGTCATCGCCCTTCGGCGATTCGAACTAAAAACTCTTCGATTTGGCGACCGACGTTAACTTATCAATCGCAACTAAGAATCAGCCATTTTCGCAGGGTGGCTGGGGTGGTTGCGGTTTCTTGATCGCAACTTTCGGTCTGACTGACTAGAGTTTCTGGAATGTTTCTGATTTCAAAAAAC
>JANOAI010000499.1:0-2719 GCA_031411055.1 Pirellulaceae bacterium | reverse complement strand
CCCAAAGAACTGGCCGAATTGGTTGCTCATCTGCTTCAAAAAGAAATTGCCGATCGCCCACCAACGGCTTTGGTTGTCAGCAATCGATTGCAATCACTGCACCATGGACTTCAAAAGCGTCAATCGACCGACTCGAACTCGATTCTCGATGATGCGGAACAAGCTAAGGAGTTCAACTCGATTGAGCTAGAGCTCGATGATCTAAGCGATGTAAGAAATACGCCAGGAACCTTCAATAGCGAGACACATTTCGTTCAAGCTCAGAACTCCGAGTTTCATCGCGAACCAACCCTTGAAGCTCCGCAATCGAAGGTAACACAATCCACGTCTGCCTCCAAAAAACCAGATCAGACGGACATGTCGTTTGTTGAAGAAGCGGCACCGGCAGGAAAAACGCGATTCACGATTGTCGAAGAGAAAGACCGTAAAGCATCCGCATTTTCGACCGATGAGCTGGAACCTACCACTTCAAACCAACACTGGTTCTCCATCGCAGGGCTTTCGGTTCTCTTACTCGCGTGTATTCTCGCTATCTTCTATTTTACGCGTCCGCCATCGAAAGATCTTCTTTACGCTCGGATCTTGAAAGCAGTGGAATCGGGAAGTGACGACGCAATTCTTGCCGTTGAACCCGATATCGATACGTTTCAGCATCACTTTCCGAGCGACGAAAGAAACGCAGAACTTGCAAAACTGCGAAGAGAAATCGAACAGCAACGCACGGTACGTCGACTAACCCGCCAATCACGCTCCTCAACGAGCGACGGTACGATGTCTCCTATCGAGCGAGCCTTTCTCGAATGTCAACGGACGGAGCAAGACAACCCAGCAGACGCCCTCAAAAAATGGAAGGCCTTTCTCGTTGTCTTCAGCCAATCCAAACAGCTTACTGTTCGCCAGTCAAACCTCCTTGAATTAGCGGCTGAAAGCATCGCCAAGCTCTCAGCCGAAGGAGCAATCGCCGGCTCTCAGGCGGCGAAACAACTGCAAACCGAAATCGATTTTGCGAGTGCCGGCCTCCAAGGCAAAAAGCGAGAAGAGTATTTTCGATCGATCATCGAACTTTACGCCATCCATCCCTGGGCCGCCAAGATCGTCGACATGGCTAAAAAAGAGATCGAAGGCTTTTAATTGGTACGAAGCTCTCGCTTCAAAAGACATCGTTTCGACTAAAGCCGCAACTACTGGGGGCATGAGAGCGGGCTCACGCTTGATCGACTTGCCTACGGAAATTCTTTCTGAAGCAAGCTAAATGTATTGTCCCAGTTTTTGGCGACCTCTTCGAAATCAACATTCATCGTTTTCATGTCCGCGGCTTTTTTCGCGATCGACTTGTCATTGCTTGGCCAGATGGCAAACTGTGCTGCATTGCCCAAAGTAAGCCGGCGTTCTGTTTCGGCACTCGAAAGATAATCCGCCAGCAACTTGGCGGCGATACGATGTGGACCATTTTTCACCACCGCTACTGTGCCTGGGATCATTAAACAACCGGCTTGTTTGGGATCTTGATCTGGATAGACGACCGCAACAGGCGCACCGCCCTCAAGCTCGATGAGTGCATCGTCGGTATCCGTGAGCCCCCACGAAAGCTCACCGGACGATACGGCGACCGCAACCTGCTTGTTTCCGCCAAGTACAACCGCACTATCTTTGACTTGTCGTAACCATGGTTCGAATTCGTCGCGATTGAAGGATCCTTCTAGGCCCAACGTCGCCAGAGTGGTCATGTGCGTTGCAGTCGTACCGTAAAGAGGCTTAGCTATTCCGCATTGTCCTTTCCATCGGGACGCAGCCAACTCGGCTACACTTCGCGGCCAATCAGACTCGTTCGGAAGACGCTTCTTATTCACCAAGATCACGCGGGCACGAGCCCCTAAAGCCACCCAAGTGCCATCGGAAGCGACAAACGCTTTTGGCCAATCGGTGGGCAATCGCCAATTTCTTGATTCGAGAACGCCTGCCCGTTGAAGTCGAATGGTATGCAGAATCTCCCCGCTCCAGAACACGTCGCACCTTGGAATCTTCTCTTCTTCAAGGATCCGAGTTGCAAGTCCAAGCGTTTTGCTCGTTTCAACGTCGAATTGTCGAGCAACCGTGGGGTGACCTTCACGACGTTCGAAGGCATCCAGAATAGGCTCCGCAAACTGCCGATCGGTAGAACAGTAGAGAACGACGTCATTCTCGCTACGAGGAACACAGCCCATCAATCCCGTGACGACGATGATCGCCAGTCCCAGTGTCAAAACCGTGTCGCGTTGCAGAGCAATGTTTACAGAAAACAACATTCATTTCCCTTACTTGTAGCCTTAAAGCATCAGCTCCCGCGATCGCCTAAGTGGAAATCCAAGAACCCATCGCGAGCTAAATCATACCTCTCAAACAACTTGCGTCTACCAAGTGAACCGGATCCACGGGCGTTTCTTGAATTGGCATTCCGCATGCAAAGGGAAGCCAACTTCTACCCCTCCCGCAAGGAAATTTGTTATGCATGCCCGTTGGCTAGTCGAAATCGCAACTCTCTTCGTAATGCAGTCGAAGCTAAACGAACAGAACCCACTCGGGTTAATCTCGTCGGCTTCGCATCGTTATTGGACCACTTCCCGACAGAGATTCGAGCGATGGCAGGAACTTCTCACCCAACATCGCGAAAAACTTGACGTAGAGGCGCAAGCCAACGCGTGGCGATCTGGCAATCGCTTCGACCGTTGATGGAGGAAGT
>JANOAI010000498.1:0-18659 GCA_031411055.1 Pirellulaceae bacterium | reverse complement strand
CGGCCTGCCGATGCTGGATAGCTCATGTGTTTCGTGTGGTGAATGCGTTATCTCTTGTCCCACCAACGCGCTCACGTTTCATCCGAAAGTGATTGAAAAACAAGTTCATAAACTCAACGAGAAAATTCTGGCGGAAAACAGCTCGTCAAGTAAAGTGTTGACGGCTGAAGATATGTCGAAGATCGCTATCTTTCAAGGAATCCCATTCAAGTTTCTACAATTCAATGCAGGTGCGTGTATTCGCAGACACCTTCGACCCAACGAAGTACTTTGCGAACGAGGCGACTACGGCGCCACTGCTTTCTTGATCCAGAGTGGTAAGTTTCGAATCGATTTGGCCAACAAGGCGAACAGCAAAAAGCCGAAAGCTCAGGTCAATGATCAAGGACATCGTTTCTGGGATTATTTTTGGAAACGAAAGCAACCCTCGGTTCAAACCGCAGCCGTGCCCGTTGCGTTGGTAACAGGTAGCGACGATGTTCAGAATGCTTCTGGCTCGGCACCCCAGATCATTCGTGGAAAAGAAGACGTCATTCTTGGTGAGATGGCTTGTTTGAATCACTATCCTCGAACGGCGACGGTCGTTGCGATTGAGGACTCCGAAGTCATCGAAATTGGTTCCAACGTTTTATACATGCTCCAACGCAATGCGAGCAGCCGAAGGATTTTGAATGACGCGTATCGTCGGCACGCATTGAATTCGGATTTAGCTAAACTGCCGGTATTCCAAGGTCTCTCGGAAGAAGGGCGACGGGAGGTAACGCGGACGTTGGCTGAACATGCGGAGTTGATGAGCGCCGAACCAGGTCAGACGATTTTCAAGCAGGGTGAGGCTTCCGATGATTTTTATCTCGTTCGAATTGGCTATGTCAAAGTTAGCCGACGGAATGGGACGCAACAACAAGTAGTCAATTACCTCGGCCCCGATGGTCGCGACGGTCAGGTCGGGTTCTTTGGAGAGATCGCTGCGTTGTCATCCATTTATTCAGGGGAGCTCCAGGAGCAGCTTGAATTGGTCGGACAGCAAGCCGGCATTCGTACCTCGACTTGTAGTGCCCTGGACCATGTCGAATTGGTTCGAATTCGAGCGATCCATTTGAAAGGGATTGCCGACGCGAACCCCGAATTTCGCGAACAGTTGCTTGCTCGGGCTCGAGCCTTGCTCCAAAAAGACTCCGGCCGTGATACCGAATTGAGTACGAGCAAAACCAGTTTCGTCGAACAAGGACTTTATAATGCTCAAAGTCTTTTGGTTCTCGACTTGGAATCGTGTACGCGGTGCGACGAATGCACCAAAGCATGTGCGGACTCGCACGACGGCGAATCACGTTTAATCCGAGAAGGTTTGCGTTTTGATCGGTTTTTAGTCGCAACCAGTTGTCGTTCCTGTACAGATCCCTACTGTTTGGTTGGCTGTCCGGTGAATGCAATCCATCGTGAAGGAACCAAAGAAATTGTCATTCAAGACCATTGCATCGGTTGTGGACTGTGCGCTTCGAATTGCCCCTACGGCAACATCACCATGTACGGGCATGAATCGGGGATGCGTGAGGAGAATGGAAAATCGATTCCGGTAATCCAACAGAAAGCCACAACCTGTGATCAATGTAAGAGCATCGATAGTGATCCGCAATGCGTTTATGCCTGCCCACATCATGCTGCGTTCCGAATGACTGGCTTTGAACTCAAAGGCCTCATTGCCGCTTCTCAAGAACAGCGTCCTAAAGCGATCCGATAGGGATTGGATTGATGAGAATCTAACTTGAACAACTTGTTTCAAAGATACCAACTGAATTGGACTTGGCGACTAGCTGGCCAGCGCCACATTGAAGTGGGAATCGCCCATAACCTCTTTCGAGTACCGTTTTTCGAGACTGTCCAGCTTAGGCGTTACCTCGCCCACGTCTTCGTGGGAGAGGTCGGGCTCTCCGGCCCGGGAGAGGGCCGCATTTTTCGTGGTGAAGGAGACGCCCCTCTCCCCGTCGCTACCGCGTCCGACCTCTCCCCCAAGCGGGAGAGGTTACTAATACCCAGCCAATGCATTGATTCTAAGCCCGACGGAGATTCTAAGCCCGACGGTCTCTTGAGACGCGATTTCCGACCATGCACGAAAACGGCGGCTAAAGCCTGGACTCCAGCAAAAAGTGGCGTTGTCCGGCTAGCCATCGTTTCGACGCTGGTAATTACATCGACTATCGTGTTGTCACGGACGCTTCACGGGGAAGACGTGGCCAAGCGCACGAGCGTTGTGGAATGGGCTGACGAAAATCTCGAGTCGCGTTTTTTATTCAGTGTGCACGCAAGTCCTCAGAACTTGGGTGCGGCTTCCTGCGCGGCATCGAATTGTCACGCTGGACCAAGGGCATCGGTAGCAAACCCACTATCTACGCGAGGTTCCGAGTATACGCTTTGGAAAGAACTCGACCCGCATGCTCGATCCTGGGCAACGATCGCTTCGAAGCATTCCACAACCATCCTGATTAAACTTGGGATCTTGAACGAGGGAAAAATTGTCAAGCCTGATGCTTATCGGAACTGTTTGGCTTGTCACAACACATCCAGTATCCTCCAAGGCCCCTTCGCTTCGGCGAACATTATGGAGGGGGTCGGTTGCGAAGCTTGTCATGGAACAGCTCAAGAATGGATCAATACTCATTTCGCAAGCAAGACTCCGTTGAGCGAGATGATCCCTTTGGGTCCGCTTGTGCTGCGAGCCAGGCTATGCGTTACTTGCCATGTTGGAAGTCGCGATCGAGACATGAATCACGATTTGATTGCCGCTGGCCATCCAGCACTTTATTTTGACATGGCGGTATATCACGAACAATATCCGAAACACTGGCGAGAAGTTCCGGTCGCCGAATCCGATCGAAGGGCAAGGCTTTGGCTAGCTGGACAAATCGCCATGGCGGACGCCGAGCTCGAACTCATTCAAGCGAGAGCGAGCCAGTCGCATACCGTTTCCGTATGGCCGGAGCTGTCGCTTTACACCTGTGTCGATTGTCATCAAACGCTGAATGGTGTTCCGAAGCCGATTGGACAGTCTACGGGGGCCCAAATGATGAAAGACGGGCGAGCCAAGCCTCGTTTATGGAATCTCAATGGTCTTTCTGCCTACAACGAATTTTCAGCTGCCGGGTTCGACGACGATTTTGTTCGTCGATTTGAAGAACTCAAGTCGCAGTTGCGTGATCGAACCGTCGATCAAAAAGCCATCGTCGAAACAGCCAGCTACCTGCGAAAACGGATCTCGGTATGCTTTGAGGCAGATCAAGATGTCTCGATTCAAAAGTGGAATGCGGATCGTCAGAGGCAATTAAGCCAAACGTTTCTCCGCGAGCCCGTGGTCGTTGATCAATGGGATGCAGCCGCTCGTTTCTATGTCGCGGCTTGGGCTTCCCTTGCTCACTCGGAAAATGGGAATCTTATGTCGTCCCTTACAATCTTGCGCAAAGGTTTGGTTTTTCCAAACAATAGCCAGTCCCCTGATTTTCCTCGTGGTCGCCAATCAACGCAGCCACCCAATTTTGAGGAGTGGCGACAAGCTTTGCAACAGGCAGCGATGGGACTCCAGGAGAACCCTCGACCATGAAACAAGCTACGAATATTTTGCTGGTTGTTGCTCTTGCTTGTCTGGCATTCCTATGTCGGACTGTCAAAGCAGAAAACGCGAATCCGGAAAAACAGCCTGTCGAGATCGGCGCCAAGGAATGCGCTGCTTGTCATAGTCATCCGAGCCCGCTCTACCAGCAACTCGGTGTTACGTCCTTTATTCGTTTGGTGGAAGCTCGTGAATGGTTTGAACGCGATAAGCATGCTATTGCATATGACTTGGTACGATTTCCCGACGGTGGAGATGACATTGACGCCAAGAATCCTACAGAACCGTTCAAATCCAATCGGCTTTCGCAGTCGATTTGCGAACAATTGGGATGGCAGAAAGGGGACAGTAATTTTGAACGCCAATGCCTTACATGCCACGCTGGATTAGACGCCAAGACCGATATTGCGAAACTAAGAAACGACTCGTTGCGGTTTGGAATCCAGTGCGAGGCGTGTCATGGCCCCGGCTCAGAGTATACTCAGCGAGAGAATCATCAACAGGTATCATGGCGAGCGAAAACCCCGGAAGAGAAATCGGCTTTAGGGATGCGAAACTTACGATCGCCGACGGTAGCCGCCAATGTGTGTTTAAGTTGTCATCTTGGCGATATGGCTCAAAACCGTTTTGTAACACATGCTATGTATGCTGCAGGCCATCCGCCATTGCCGCCATTTGAATTACAAGTTTTCCTGCAAGCGATGCCGCCTCATTGGAAGTCACTTGCGGAACATAACGATCCCGTACACAAAGCCGAAAGGGCCATTCATAAGTTCGGGTTGGAACAAGAGTTCTATGACGTCAACTTCAAAATTAAATCTGATGCAGATTGGACAAAGTTTTTTGAAGGCTATCGGGAGACGCAGCGTAGTTTGGTTGGAGCAATTGTCGCTCAGCAAAAGGGGTTTCAACTCGTAAATCATCTCGCGGAAAAACCCGAACACTGGGGCGACTTTGCGATCTACGATTGCATGGGATGCCATCAAGAACTGAAGCCAAACAACGCTCGGCCGAAAGAACCCAATCGCATTCCTGGTCGGGCTTATCCGTCAAGATGGTGGAATATCGAGTCGTCTGTCCCGACAGCGATTGTAACGGTCAATCCGGACGCAACCAAAGCCTTTTTAGCCACGTTCGATCAAGTACCCTTCGGGGATCGCGCAAAGCTCTTGGCCATCAAGCAAGAGTATCGTCACGGATTTGATCAAAATTTTGGTGAATGGCTGGCTCAAGATAAAAGACCGCTCACAGAACTGCAAGTGCGAGCCTGGCTCGTGGGGCTATATCGCTCGCGCAGCAATCAGTTACACGATTACTGGCTCGCCAAGCAAACAGCCTGGATGTTTCAGGTCGGTATTCGAGACTTGATGCAACATGGAGCACTTGCCGATCAGCCAAGCCAGCAGTTGCTTGAAAGCCTGAAACAGGAATTGCAGCTTGACATCTTTGGTTCTCAACGTGAAAGCGTGCTCAACAAACAACGTCTTGTTTTGGAGAACGCAAAGAACTTTGACGTCGAGAAGTGTCGAGCTCTTTTCGAGCAGTTGGTCATACTGATCGAGCCAGCCTTGAATGCTCCAACGAACTTTGGTGATGAATCATCCAATCGTTAAAGTATCGTTTAGAGCTTTATCCCGCCTGGGATTGAAGTGGGAGTGTTGAGTTGCGCGACATTACCGTCTACTGTCGATTTCAAAACAAAGATTGTTTCTCCCCCTCACCCCAACCCCTCTCCTCGAAGACGGGGCGAGGGGCGAAGCAACTTTTATAAGGAATATACCTCGTTCGTGATCGATCGAAAACAATTTCCTTAGCCTCTAAATTTCCGGAAGAGCCCTACTCTTTCTCGGGGAGGATCCGCGGGCCATCGGTCGCGTAAGCGCCAGCGCCACCTTGTTCTTTGCTGCCATGATTCCAAAGAAGCCAGACTTTTCGATGGAACCAATGTCCGCTGTAATCGAGTCCGAAGGTCCCTTCTTGGACGTAGCGTCGGCTTCCTGCGAGAAGTGATCCACCACCACCGACATAGCCAACTGAGTGCTTCGAGCTAACGCTGCATTGAGCAAACCGACCTAAGCCTTCCACGCCGGAGCGATTGCATCCATTTTCAGCATAGCGTCCGCAGATGGGTCCAACGGGCGTTTCCTTACCACGGCCATGAGTGATGACTCGCTCGGAAGCATCGTTGTTCACATTCGATGTTTCAGCAGCTGGCGACGTCGTTGCCGAGTCGACGACGGCTGGACGCACAATCGAAGCGGTAGCATGGCTTGCAATCGTTTCTTGGCCGAGTGCTGCTTGGTGGAATGACGGACGACCAAACATGAGCAGTGTCAAACTGACGCAGGCGAATCGGAGCTGTCTCGTCATGGATTCATCCTTGAATCGAATGCTTGCATACAACAGGAATGGGGGCGCCAAACCAAAATCAGATTTCCACTGCGCGGATCTACCCTTACGTTATCGGCGACTGGCGTTCGGGCTTTATAGGAAAGCTACTTACCCGCGAGGGTTTCGATTGAATTTCTGAAAAGGGAGGCGAACTCCAGAGACATTGAATTGATCTGCCCGGATTGCGGCCGGAGCGTCAAAGCCTGTTTGACCGGCAACGGTAACGACGTCGTCTTGATCCACGCCATCTCCACTTACCCCAAAGCCGCCAATTAATCGATTGCCGAAACGAGGATTGTAAAGAGGTGTGCTTCCCGGAAAAAAGACGATGCCATTTTGCCGTTTAATATTTCTCGGATCACGAAAGTTACGCGATGCATTAAAAGCGTCGAAGGACAGAACGCTTGCACTCGCTCCACTATAGATGTTTGCTGCCAGAGGTTGCGTCGGAATGGAATTCTCAGCCGTCCGAGGATGGATTCCTGGCATCGTCAACAAACTAAAATCACCTGGCGGGCCAGCGGTGGCGCCGGTCGGGAAATTAGGACCAGCGAGGAAGCGAATCGTTCGATTCGTGAAAGCAGTTCCTAGCGGCACATCGGGGATGTTATCGTTGTTTTGATCGACTCTATCGGCTAAGACGAGGGCGTTGCTCGCATAGTACGATGTGTTCCTTGCTTTCGCCACCGCTACATCGATCGAGAAGATGGTCGCATCGCTCATCCGATAAAGGCCAAGCACCTCACCGGTCGTATCGGTCACGGCAAAAACCATTTTGGTGCGAGCCCCGGGGCGGAAGCCATTGTTAACGTCGAGTCGAATGGCAGCCCGAGTCAGGTTCGCTTCCGCAATACCACGACTGACTATCGTTTGAACGTCGCTCATTGTAAGGGCTGGATCGACCGACGAACTGTGTGGGTTCACGAGCCAACCATCGGGAACATCGAGCCCGTCCAAGAAAAATACGGCAGGTTGAACGATCTTATTGGAACCGGAGTTGCTGCCGCGTCCGCCACCATTCGCTCGACCAACCTGTAATAATCGTTGTGGTCCTGTGGCAGGGTTTTCGCGTGTTGGCGTTGGGCCATAAATTTCGAGCGTGATACCAACCAAATCAATTCGACCGATGGGGCTACCGTAAGTATCGAGACGAGGTGCAAACCCCTCAAATTCGTTTACCGACGTAATCATCGACGAGACACCGAAGGTCGTCCCGCGCGATGCAAAGAAGGCGATAAACTCTGCCTCAAGGACTTTCGGGGCATTGACGCGGGATGCTTCGGTTTGCGGACCGGCATTGCCACGCGCGGATGCATGAACGAATCCTTGCTCGAACGAAGCGTAACCATTCGGACCAGGAAAAAAGACCCCAATGCCGCCCACCAGTTTTTTATTCTTGTACAGTCCGATGCCGCCTGGGAGCGTTCCGATCCCACGACTTTGTGCCGTATTGAATACGCCCGATTGCTTCCCATACGATTCTGGAAAACTCGTCATGAAGGTCAGTGCTGCGGCAGGAATATTGGGACCAAGTGCAACATCGAAACGCGCAGTCAAAAGTTGGTCGTCGCCCGTACCTTTGATCCCATCGAAGCCAGGGTGGACCGAGCTATCCCGGCTTTGATGTTCAATGGCAAACAGATCAACCAAGGGGGTGTTTGCAATCTGTGGTGGAAAGCGTCCACCCAAGCCGATGGGTGCAACAAATCCCGGCCCGCGACTAACCGAAATCGGGTCCGTGATATTGGGGTTGGACTCTACTTCACGCTGAGTCATCGTCGACTGGCTTATGAAGCGAATGGTGCGAGACGTCAATGGCGCCTCACCGTTGGAAAAAAAGGCGGCCGTTCTTGCTTTTGCCACAGCGCCGTCGATCGCGAAGACTAAATCATTCGGTCGTCCGGCGTAGGTTGCTTCGACATCGCGTTCCACTCGAACGCCGAGAATACGACCAGACCGATCGACCACCGCAATGATTGCGTCTTGGCTTATCGTTGCCATCGATGCCCGCCGGAGAAGTAGATCAACATCACTTTGCGTAATGAGTGACGGATCCTGAGCCGCGATTGTGACGGCGTTCGAGCAAAGGAAAGCAACCAATCCCAGGCCAATCAAGTTCGCAAAAATCGTTCGAAATGAATTGAATGCCCGCAATTTCGATAAGGTGTTTACCATCGTGCAACTCTGATCAAGGTAGGCGCCAATGAAATGAATTCCATGATATGAGTTTAGTCGGTCATTCCATCATTCGACCAAGCTGATTTGGTTTAGCTACCAGTTCTAACCGTTCAAAAAGGTTCATGGCAGCTAAAAACAGAAGCATTCCCTACAATCCTTAGACTAATCCTAGATTCCCTGATTGTCACAACCGATACCGACCAAGGTGTCCGTTTGTTCGTAGGAATTTCGTAAAAATATTCGAATTTACTCAAGTTTGATCGTGGTCAGGCGGCTAGCAATTTGGCGACGGATTGGTCTGCTCGGATGGTTTTTTCCATCTGCAATCAGCTTCGGCCAGGTCGTTGAACCATCGGAACCGCCGATCCTTGCTATCGAATCGTCGGTGTCGTCGACGGTTGGTCCCTCGCTATCGCCAACCGTTCTCCCGGCCGAACCGCTGGCGCTCGCAGATCCAGGTTTGGCGCCCAAGAATCTTCCTCCAGTCGACCGAGGAACCTTCGATGTTCCTCCCTATCTTCTTACGCCATCGCATCCACCGTTGGGTTACACAGGCCCATCATCGGTACTGCCTACCGAGCGCCAAAGCACAAGCCATTTCGTTCCTGTGGAAGACCGATGGCGAGTAGGACTTCCGGCGTGGGACCGCTACGGCAAAGGGCATCCTGCTGGCGACGACTATCCATATGTCGAAGGTGCGTGGTACGACCCCTACAACCAAAATGTACTGAAAGGTGACTACCCGATCGCGGGTCAGGACGTCTTTTTTAAGCTGCAGTTGAAGCAACTGAATCTATTCGAACTTCGTCAAACGCCTATCCCCACGACTCCATTTGAAGCCACCCTCAATCCATTCGAAAATGAATTTTTTGGCGACCCGAATCAGTTCTTCTTTACGCAATACAATTCCGCAGGCTTCGACCTTTTCAAAGGTGATGCAGGATTCAAGCCGGTGGATTGGCGCCTTCGGGCCAATTTTATATTCAATCAAAATTACCTTCGCGTTAATGAACTGGCGGTGGTTTCACCGGACGTGACAAGAGGTCGCAATCGGCATCGCACCGATTTCGCGATTGAAGAATGGTTCTACGAAACCAAACTGGCCGACCTCAGTCCAAACTACGACTTTGTATCGCTTCGAGCTGGTTCGCAACCTTTTACCAGCGACTTCCGAGGCTTTATTTTTTCAGACACGAATCGTGGCGTTCGTCTCTTCGGCAATCGCCTCAGCAATCAAGACCAGTACAACGTAATTTGGTTTGATCAGACCGAAAAAGAAACGAACAGTTTGCTCAACACCTTTGATGATCGACATCAGAACACGTTTATCGCCAACTACTATCGTAATGACTTTATCTTTCCGGGTTACAACACCGAGCTAAGTTTTCACTACAACAATGATCATGCCAGTTTCCTTTTTGACAAGAATGGTTTCTTAGTGCGACCCGATCCGGTCGGCGTCTTTGCCGAGCATGCCGTCAAGTCCTACTACCTTGGTTGGGCAGGGAACGGGCACATCAACCGCTATAACATTAGCCATGCTATGTACTATGCTTTTGGCGATGACGAGCTGAATCCTCTTGCCGGTCAGCCACAACGGATCAGTGCCTTCATGGGTGCCCTGGAGCTTTCCTACGACCGCGACTGGGCTCGCTTTCGATGCTCCTATTTCTTCTCATCGGGCGACAACGATCCGAACGATAGTCGAGCCACCGGGTTTGATGCTATTTTCGATAACCCCAATTTTGCCGGTGGCGAGTTTAGCTATTGGAATCGCCAACAGATTCGGCTCTTCGGAGTAAATCTTGTGCAACGACAAAGCCTAGTCCCCAATCTTCGCAGTAGCAAGTTTCAAGGACAAACAAACTTTGTCAATCCAGGGCTTCATCTTGTCAATTTTGGAATTGATAGCGATCTAACTCCCAAGACGAAACTCATTACAAATGCCAACTATCTGTGGTTCAACCAAACGGAGTCATTGGAAACGTACGTTTTTCAGGGCGATATCCGCAATGAAATCGGCCTGGACCTGAGCGCCGGACTCGAATATCGTCCGTATCTGAATAACAACGTTGTTTTTGTCTCAGGTGTGTCTGGTTTGATCGTCGGGAAAGGATTCCGTGACTTGTATCAGCCGCTGAATGGCGAAGTCAGCGACTTGGCCGCTGGTTTTGTTGAGGCAACCTTCGAGTACTGATCACTATGCAACAGAATGGATGGAGCCTGATTCGAACCTCCATTCAGCTTAGTTGTTTTTGGGGGTGGCTGGTCGCGTTCGGCACCGTCATCGTGGGGCAGCAACCCACAGCTCAAAGTCCCATCCCACCGGCGACAGCTCCGCGGTTTCACCTCCCGAGCGTTCCACCGCGTCAAGGTGAAGATCCGTGGGGACCCGCTAAACAGCTTGGCATCGCAGGTAACGAATCGTATCCGATTCCGGCAGAATTGGAGCATGTCGATCTTTACCGCCAAACGAAAGACGATGCCTTTGCGAAGAGTGCTTCCTGCGTTCAATGCCACGGCGACGTAGGCACCATGCATCAGAAAAACACAGTCGTTTTGGGCTGCGTCGACTGCCATGGTGGGAATGCAGCTGATTTCACCAAGCAAGGTTCGCACGTTCGGTCGAAATTCCCAGAACTCTGGCCGACGTCAGGGAATCCCGTTCGCAGCTATGCGCTCTTAAATCATGAGCGCCCCGAATTTGTCCGTTTCGTGAATCCAGGTGATCTTCGGGTCGCTCATGTGTCTTGTGGCCAGTGCCATGCAAATGAAGTCCTGCAGCTTCGGAAGAGCATGATGACTCACGGTTGCATGCTGTGGGGAGCTGCCTTGTACAACAACGGCGGGACCCCGTCCAAGTGGGCGACGTTCGGCGAGAGCTACTCGATGAAAGGACACTCGCAACGACTTCAAACGGTGCCCCCGCCAACGCCTGAAGAGATGGACCGAAAAGGCGTGGTTCCCTATCTCGATCCATTGCCTCGCTTCGAAATCAGCCAGCCAGCCAACATCCTTCGTATCTTTGAGCGCGGTGGGCGTTTCAAAACGGAAATCGGTATTCCCGAACGGCTCGAAGAACCAGGTCGCCCGCGCGAGCGTCTGAGCACGCGCGGCCTTGGAACTGAGAATCGTACCGATCCAGTGATGATCGGACTCCAGAAAACACGCTTGCTCGATCCAACGCTGAATTTTCTCGGAACGAATGACCATCCAGGCGACTATCGGAGCAGCGGTTGCAGCGCCTGTCACGTGGTGTATGCCAACGATCGATCCCCGGTCGCCTCAGGACCCTTCGCAAAATACGGGAATTCAGGCTATGCGGCAACCGAGACCGATGATTGGGTCAAGCACATCGACCCTACGATCCCTAAATGCGAACCGGGACATCCAATACAACATGCATTCACCAATCGCATGCCAACCAGTCAATGTATGGTTTGTCACATGCATCCTGGGACGAACGTTCTGAACTCTTACCTCGGATACATGTGGTGGGATAATGAAACCGACGGTCAATGTATGTACCCGAAAGAGCAGAAGAATCCGACGGCCGAAGAGTTGATGGAAGCTTCCATGTCCAACCCGGAAGAGGCAGCGGCTCGCGGGTTGTGGGGCGATCCGGAATTCCTCAAAAACGTGAGTGACTTGAATCCGTCGCTTCGTAAGACGCAGTTTGCTGACTTTCACGGTCACGGTTGGGTCTTCCGTGCGGTCTTCAAGAAAGATCGCCAAGGTTCCTTGCTGGATCATCGTGGTTCGCCGGTGCCAGACGCGAGCACGCCAGCGTTAATGGCGGCGGTGGCTCCGCCCAGCCATCAAGAAAAAGTCACAGGTAAACAACGCGACTGTGTCCCGGTCCATCTGATGGACATTCACATGGAAAAGGGGATGCATTGTGTCGATTGCCATTTTTATCAAGATGGTCACGGCGATACCAAACTATATGGCGAAGTACGAGCTGCGATTGAGATTCAGTGTATTGATTGTCACGGAGATTCGACCCAATCGCTGATCTCGAAAGTCGCTCAACAGATTGCGAATGGCCAACCAGTGAAGCTGCCAACGAGTGGTCCGGCGGCGGCGAAAGAGCCAACCAATCTTCTCAATCTTCGTACGGCCTTCGGTGAGCCGCGTTTTGAGATTAAACAAGCTCCAGGTCAAAAGCCAAAACTGATTCAACGGAGTAATGTCGAGAAAGATCTAGTGTGGGAGGTGACTCAAACTGCTGATACGCTTGATCCGAACAGTCCTGATTACAACCCACGCAGCCACATTGCGAAAACTGTTCGGATGGATGCTGATGGAGCCATGCGTTGGGGGGATCAACTTCCGAGTGATCGTTGTGCCCATCAGTCAAGTAACATGAGCTGCATCGCCTGTCATAGTTCGTGGAATCCAAGTTGCTTCGGCTGCCATCTGCCTCAGAAAGCCAACGTTAAAACGCCCAACCTCCATAACCTTGGCGAAGTTTCTCGCAATCGCGTCGCCTACAATTTTCAAACGCTGCGAGATGATGTCTATATGTTAGCAAGAGACGGAAACGTAACCGGCAATCGAATCGGGCCGGCTCGAAGTTCCTGTGCTATTCACGTCGGTAGTTACAATGGCAATCGCGAATCTGTCTATGTGCAGCAACAAACGATTAGTGGTGAAGGTTTAAGCGGCATCGCCTTTAGCACGAATGTGCCGCATACCGTTCGAGGTGGACCCGATTGGCAAGGATCTCTTGGGGACTTGGCACCTGGAGCGTCGGAAACGAAATCTTGTACCGATTGTCACGTATCGATCAATGATGACAACAACGCGATCATGGCTCAATTGCTGATGCAGGGCACCGGTTTCACGAACTTCATCGGAAAATATTGTTGGGTGGGGGCCGGTGAACATGGGATGGAAGCCGTTGTCGTAACTGAGCAGAGTGAACCACAAGCCGTCATCGGCAGTTCCCTCCATTCGATCGCCTATCCCGACAACTACAAGCACCACGTGGAGCATCATCAAGAGCTTGAGCATGCTCATGAACATCCCGGCCGGGATATTCTTGAAACGCTCAGCCCTCGCTATCGTAAGCCCGAGATCCTTTCGTTACAGCATCGTGGCGAATTCCTTTACGCAGCTTGTGGCGAAGGCGGACTGCGCGTCTATGATATTTCCTTCATCGACAACAAGGCGTTCTCCGAACGGATTACGACGGCCCCCGTTTCACCGCTTGGGCAGAAGCTTTACGTCCGTACCGAATTCGCGACAGCCGTAGCGGCACCCACGACGATTGCTCCCGACCCCACGCGAACACATCGACCAGAGAATTTTGAAACGCCGATTCATCCTCTGTATGCCTATATCTATGTCGCCGACAAAAAAGAAGGCTTGATCTTGGTAAGCGCCGCAACGCTGCTCGACGGAAATCCAACCAACAATTTTTTAGAACGGGAAGTTACCTTCAATCCCGATGGCATTCTTTGTGGAGCCAAAGCGCTCACGATCGTGGGACACTATGTCTATGTTTGCTGCGATGCCGGACTAGTCGTCATCGATGTAAATGATCCAAAGAAACCATGTGTTACTTCGGTCGTAGGGAAAGAGCTTCTTCATCATCCGACGTCCGTCGCTGTTCAATTCCGCTACGCATTCGTCTGCGACGAAGAAGGGGTAAAAGTTTTAGATGCGACAGATCTCTCGCGACCGACTTTAGTTCATACGCTCCCCATGACGCATGCGCATAGTATTTACCTGGCTCGAACCTACGCCTATGTCGCAGCCGGGCACGAAGGTCTTGCTATTCTCAACATTACGAATCCCGCCCAGGCATACGTCGATCAGCTGTATGACGCGGGTGGGCTGATCAATGATGCCCATGACGTGAAGCTTGGTATCACCAATGTCAGTCAGTTTGCATACATTGCGGATGGAAAGAATGGTTTACGCGTCGTGCAATTGACGGGACCCGAGGTACACGGGAACGACGGATTTTCACCTCGTCCAATGCCATGCCTGATTGCAACACGCAAACTTCCCAAAGAGGGGCATGCACTGTGCGTTTCGCGCGGCGTTGATCGCGATCGAGCCGTCGATGAAACCGGAAACCAAATCGCCGTTTTCGGACGCGTTGGAGCTCGACCACTCAACAAACACGAAGTCAACAAAATGGTTCGACGTCTCGACGGCAGCTTATTCCGCGTCAGCGATAATCCCTTCGACGCTCGTGTTTTTCAATATCCGCCCCAATTGCTTGAGTGGCTCCAAGCGAAGCAACCAAATTCCCCGGCCCAATCACCTATTTTGGAACCTGTGGTGCGATAAATTGGCTTGGTTGTCGACTCAAGCCGCTTTGAAAGCCGTCGTGCGATCCCCATCCGATCAAAAATGGTTGAGCCGCAGAAATTCGAGGAAATTGACAAAGGCCGATTAAGTTGCCTTGGATTCGAAAATTTGTCATCGGTATCCCTGGACAAATGATCGGAGTGCCCGATTACGAACGTTAAAGTCATGGAATTATTGATCGATTCGGTTTATGTTAGAGACTGTCCGAGCAATGTTTCCGAACGAAGTACTTCGAACACGGTTGTCGTTGTCCGAGGCGTCGGATCTACGAGTTAGTAAATGCAACCTGGCAAAGAAAATGTCCCAAAACCTGAAGAGCCCGATGAGACGGTAGCGACGGATCTCGGCGCTACGAGCGACTTTAGCGTTTCGAATCAGCTAAGTCGTACGACCGACCTCAAGTCGTCCATTGACCTCTATGCCACGCAAGTTTCGCAGCAGCCCTCAGGCCAAGGATCCCAGAACTCGTCGAACAGTAAGGGTGAATCAAAAGCTACTTCGGAATTGCCGAAGAATGTTCCGGGATTCAAATTAGAGCATGAACTCGGACGTGGGGCATTTGGAGTCGTCTATGCGGCTCGCGATGAAATGCTTGAACGACGCGTTGCGATCAAGCTCCCGCTTATCAACGATCCACAACTGCGTCAGCAGTACATTGACGAAGCGAGAAAGGCAGTCAAGCTGGATCATCCCTCGATCGTTCCCATCTATCAGGTCGGAAAAACAACACATGGCGAACCCTTTGTGGTTCAAAAGCTGATCGAAGGCAAGACGCTAAGGCAAATGCTTCAAGCGAGTGAAGCACGTCTCCCGATCGATCAAGTGATGGCGATGATGCTTCAAGCTTGCTTGGCGGTCGATGCGGCTCATACATCCGGTATCGTACATCGCGATTTAAAGCCAGAGAATTTTTTGGTCGAACCAAATGGTCGACTTTATGTCGCCGATTTTGGATTGGCGATTCTCGATGATGATGATACTCGTGGAAAGCGGAACGAAATCGCTGGTACGCCGCTGTATATGTCGCCGGAACAGTTTTCGGGACGCACGGAATGGTTGGATGGACGATCGGATATCTGGGCAATAGGGGTCATTCTCTATGAGCTTCTTTCGGGACGACCGCCATTCACCGGAAAGTCGCTTGCAGAACTCGAAGACCAAATTAAAAACAAAGATCCTCGCCCAATCCATCAACGGAACCCGAATATTCCTGGCGAGTTCGATACGATTTTTCGAAAGTGCTGTGCCAAAAAAGTCGGTGATCGTTTCGCAAGCATCCGGGAATTGATGGCGGAGCTCGACAAAGCCTGCCGCGGTAATCCTTCGTTGGAAACCGCTGTCTGGTCAGCGCACTCCATCAGTGGTGGCTATCAGGCCATGTCCGCACAACTAGAACCGATCTCACGACGGGGTGATGGCTCATCGCTCTCGGGTGGTTCCCTCGTCCTGCCGAACCAGTCATCGTTGTTGCAAGATTCTGCGAAGGCATCGGGACAACTCCAGCCGAATTTATCGGGCTTATTCCTGAAGGCGATGCTTGCATCGGTTGCTGTTTTAGGCTTGCTATTTGTGGTTGCAAGGCAAACCCAATGGGGGCCATTCTCTACACAAAAAGGTTTGATCGAGGCAAATCTCAATCGAAAAGATATCCCGACAGAAACTCCGAACTCGACTGTACGAGTCCCATCTGGATCAACTGATGATGCTTCGCCTGCCATCGTTACTACGGAAGAAGCGAAGGCTCCGAAAATAATCAAACCGACCCCGCCTAGCAAACCGTATCGCGTTTCTCAGCGCGGCGACGGGACACACAATTCGATTGCCAAGGCGATTGCCGATTCGTTACCTGGTGAAACGATCCGCGTGACTCCCGGAATCTATCGCGAGTCGATCAAAGTCGATCGAGCCATTATTCTTCTAGGCGAACCAGGCGCGAGACTGATGTCGACCGAAGCACCTTGCCTCGACGTTCGTGCCTCGAGTGATAGCCGCGTTGAGGTTGATGGCCTCACTATCGATTGCCAAGCTCCGCAACGTAATACCATTGAGGTCATGAGTGGTCAGTTCATCATCCGTAACAGCGAAGTCTTTGCAAGCTTAGAGCAGTCGTATGATTGCATCAAAGTTCATGAGAACGCTACCTTGGGGGCGCTGGATTGCAAGTTTCAGTCGACAGAGCATGCAGCTATTCGTGGTGAGTCGAACTCGACGCTTGTAATCCGAAATTGCACATTTAGTTTTTCGGCGAGGTTTGAAGAGGGTACAAAGCGTTGTGGTATTCAAGCTAGAAATGCCATCGGTGAAGTAAAAAACAGTACCTTTACTGGGCCGTGCCTTGCCGGAATCGAATGGAAAGATATGCCTGAGAAATTATTGGATATTGAGAGTTGTGTTTTTCAGGACTGTCATACCTCGATAAACACGCAAAACTGTCAAAACGTTCTTATACGTGGTTCGAAAGAGAAACCAAATCAAATCCGCCGCGGAATTTTTGGCGTTAGCTTTGTTCAGAGCAACGTTAAGCTTGATTGGCTCGATGCGGACGTGAGCGGCGATAAGAACCGAGTTGCGTTGCAGGCAACCGAAAAATCAATCGTCAAAGTCGGGAACGCAAATCTAAGAGGATATATGTGTGGCTCACTGATCAAGGATAGTGAGTTGGTTTTCGATTCACTCAAGATTTCGAAAACGCGTTTCGCCGGAGTCTTAGTCGATGATAGTAAACTTAGCGGGACCACTCTTGACCTGCTTGAGACAAGCAATTTTGGGCTCGTCGTTTTAAGCACCAGCGCCTTGGTGAAGGTAGAAAACCTCAAGGTAGAGGCGTTGAATAGTAAAGATGCTCGCACTGTTTCGGCCGTCTATGCGACGTCTGGCGAAATTGAATTTACCGACGCGTGGTTTACCAATTGCTTATGCGGCTTCTTTGTCGATCCTTCACGAATCATCATTGAGGATGTCGGAATGCCAAAGCGAAGTACGCTGGCCGATTTGCTCAAATCATCCAAGAAGCCCGATTCGCCACTTCCAAATACCGGCGGTGACCGGATGACGGTCACAAATTGTGACTATAGCTGGATTTTCAATGGAACTGGAACTGCCCGCGTCGTACAATTGGATGGAAATCTACCTAAAGATCGCCAATCGCCGATGCTTCTTGCGCAAGGCGGAACATTGGGAGACGAGCTAGAAATGGAAAAGCTAGGAGAGTTTCAATTCGTGGTTCGAAGAAAGCCGAAGTAAAATAGGAGTTGTGTGAACTTCGGCGTGCCGCAATATTGCGGATGCTCGAGATTGCCAGCTAGTTGGCGATCGCGATAGAAAATAGGGTTTTCCAAGGCAAATTGGTCCCTCAGGACGCTTTTCGCTGTTTCTGCTCAACAAATCGATTGGGTGTTTTCATGATAATTCAGCTTGCAGATAAACCAACTTTCCACCCGATTTGGGGCGTATTGGTCGCTCGTTCGATCATTTTGGCCACTTTTTTTTGTGTTTTTTGGGTTCAAGCTTCGGTTGGCTTGGCACAGAAGCTGGTTTCCACAGTCCTCAATTTGCAGAGTGAGGATATTCGACTCCCTGAGGACTTCCTGGTTCGAGTCGACAATGACCGGCTTGAAGTCGCCATGGAGTCTTTCGGGCTTATTGACAAAGACGTTCCAAAATCGAATCTATTGGTTCACTTGATTAGTTCGCAAAATCAAGTCGCTACCGCCCGAACTAACCAGGACGGCATGGCCGAGTTTGAAGGTGTATCCAAGGACACTCACTATGCCCTCGTGATTGCCGAACCTTCCGTGCATGCAGCCATTCCAGTTATGACAGTTAGTCAATCCGTTGCGGATCGGATGGGTGTCAACAATCAATCCTTCAAAGTGCCGGCAATGACACCGGATAAGAATGAGCTTCTTGCTACTATCAACCGCGACATTCCGCCAATTCAAGAACCAACTGGTGAACTCTCCGATGTCGCAGGATACATTCCAGAAAAATTGAGTTCGACGCTGGTTCAACTGCAGCAAGACGGTTCATTAAAAGGGCGAGTTGTCATTCTGGATAGAGAATTAGCTCAGAAGCTACGTTATGCAAAACTCAATTTCTATCAGAATCAGCAATTGGTCACGAGAACCGATTCAACCCCGTCAGATGGAAGTTTCTCCATTCAAGG
>JANOAI010000497.1:0-13555 GCA_031411055.1 Pirellulaceae bacterium | reverse complement strand
GAAAACCAGCAAATCCTCGGTTGTGCGATCACCCTCTCCCGGCCGCTACCGCGTCCGACCTCTCCCAATGGGAGAGGTTACCATGAATTTCGACGAAATCGTTAGATTTTTCAGGCTTCACAATCGCGCACGGCTATTTAGGTATTGAAGGTCGGTTAGCGATTCAGGTAGAACAATAGCGCGCTTCGCGACTTCGACGTTTGAAATAAATGGAAACCTTCGAAGACGATTAATCAAAAAATTTAAGTTGGCCGCTTGGAGATAAGAGAACTTTATGTTGTCCGAATCGAAAAAAATATGCCATATCGTTGACGACACTCGTGGCATGCGTCTAATAATCGATAATTGGATGACCAACGCCGGGATGATCTGCACGAACTCCGAGAACGGAAGTGAAGCTAGGGCTCACATCGAACGTCACTGCCCCGATGTTCTTATTACGGATATTGAAATGCCGCTATTTAACGGGTTGGAGCTTGTTTGTTGGGTTCGGCAAAGTCAAGTTGCCAAAATCGCATCCCTTCCGATCGTCGTTGTGACCGGCCTTCACGACCCAGAGTTGGAGAAGATTCTACTAGAACTGGGTACGCGTTTCGTCGTTCGAAAACCGCTTTCGGAAGAGGCGGTGCTTAGTATGGTTCATCTGGCCATGAACAGTCAAGAAACGCCGCGTTTTCCGTCAACGGCGCGAGATAGCCTACTAACGCAAATAGCGGCTCCGTCTTTGATACGGCAGATGGCCCAGGCAGCCATGCGAACAAACTTCCGAAGCCCCACTTCCGTGAGCGAGAATTCGTCTACTCCGTGAAGGCGATATCGGCCTAGGGCGGGTGGTTATCAAGGTTTTCTAGCTCACGAAAACTGTTTGTCGTCGAAACGCCGACCAGATCACCTTCACGCGCTATTTCGATACACGAGTGCTTAGCTTATACTGATTTCTTTGCGTACCTGTCGAATTTTCGGTATTCGTAGGGCGGATAGTTTTTCTAACAATTTTGTCCTTAGTCTGACGAAATCGAGGAACGCTTCTTGAATAGATTTCTTGATAGGTCGGTGGTCCGTCAATTGACAAAATCGTTAGGGACGATTGCTGTCATCGCTTTATTAATCGTGGCTGGATTCATAGCGCTGCGAAACACACAGGCGTTAAGAAGCAACGCCCTGAATGTTGAATCGACCCACGAATTTTTACTCGCTCTGAACGGGCTAGAATCTTCATTAATCGACGCTGAAATTGGGCAACGAGGGTACATCATCACCGGCAATTCTTCGTATTTGCAAGCTTACGAAACGGCAAACGAGCAGTTGGATATGCTTCTTGAAGCAATTGCGCTGAAAACTAGAGATGACGGGGATTCGGGCAGAACTGCGCTCAAGCTCTTGGAAAGTATCGCTAGGAAACGACAGGAACTGAGCCGAGTGATGGCTATTCAGAATAGCCAAGGTTTCGAGGCAGCAAAGGAAGTGATCGATGCAGACGCGGGTAACGCGGGGATGGATGAAATACGCGCAGCCAGGCAAGCGATTCGCAAATTTGAAACCAATCGATTGGAAAACTTAAAGAAACAGTTTACGCGAACGTTTGAAACAGCTTGGTACATGGGCTTGTTTTCGACTGTGGCGGGCGTTGTATTGGTGGCTGGCGTAACGCGTGCCGTTCAGCGTCGACGCATGACGGCGGAGCGGGACGCGGCCATCATACGAGATGAACGTCAGCGATTGCAAAAAGCGATGGATGATCGCCACGTGTTCGAACGGAGAAGTAGACAACTCGACGAGCATATTCGATTATTCGTCGATCAGATTCAAGACTATGCGATTTTTACGATGGATACTGAGTGCCGTGCCACGAGCTGGAATATGGGCGTCGCCAAAGTGCTTGGCTATGAGGAAAGCGAGTTTATCGGGCGTGACGTCCGCCCGCTTATTTTCACGCCCGAAGCCAACGCCAGCGGCGCGACGGCCAATGAGTTTGCGACGGCTGCCGAGAGTGGTTCGGCCAGCGATGACCGGTGGATGATGCGTAAGGGTGACGTGCGTTTTTGGGCAACCGGCATCACTACATCGATTCGCGACGAACGCGATCAGTTGATCGGCTTTAGCAAAGTTATGCGCGATATGACGATGCAAAAGCAAAGCAGCGACGAGCTTAGTCGACTGGCATCAGAATTATCCGAGGAGTCACGGCGTAAAAATGAATTTCTTGCAACCCTTGCCCATGAGCTTCGAAACCCGCTTTCGCCTATCAAGAATGCTGTTCAGTTGATGTCGTTGATGCAACTCGATGGCGAAGTCAACGACTTGCGCGAAACGATGGAACGCCAAGTCGAACAACTGGTGCGATTGATTGACGATCTGATGGATGTTTCTCGGATCGGTCGTGGCAAACTGGAACTCAAAAAAGAAGTGTTAAATCTTGATACGGTTATCAATGCGGCGGTCGAGGCTTGCATGCCATTGATTCAAAGCAACCATCAAGAACTTGTCATCCAAAATCCGCAATCGGACCTCACGCTCGATGGCGATCCAGCCCGTCTTACTCAGGTCCTATGTAATCTCCTCAACAACGCATCCAAGTATAGCGATGCCAATTGTAAAATTATGCTTTCGGTTGCCAGTGAAAATGGCCATGTTGCAATTCACGTCAAGGACAATGGAAGCGGGATTGCGCCCGATCGGCTGGACTCTATTTTTGATATGTATTCGCAATTGGGTGATTCTGTCGAACGTGGATCGGCTGGTTTGGGCATCGGACTTGCATTGGTGAGAACGCTCGTCGAACTCCATGGGGGAACGGTAACGGCTAACAGCGAGGGCGAGGGTAAAGGGAGTGAATTCATAGTAACGATTCCTTCATCAAGCAAAGCCTTGAATAACGAGACGACCGAATCGACTACCGCGTCCATTGCGAGCGAACGATTCTATAGGGTACTCGTGGTCGAAGACATGCGGGCTTTAGCGATGGTGTTGACGCGTTTGCTCTCGAAACTTGGGCATCATGTCGAAATGGTTGAGAATGGAGAGGCGGCCCTTGAAAAGCTGAAAAACTTTGATGCCGAGGTGATCTTTTCTGACATTTCGATGCCGATGATGACCGGTTACGAGTTAGCAAGATATCTTCGAAGCAATGAATCGACTTCGAAGCTAACGCTCGTTGCGATGACGGGGTACGGTCAGCTATCGGATCGTGAAAAAGCCTTCGCGGCAGGATTTGATGCGCACATGACCAAGCCCGTCGATATCCATCGCTTGCGAGAATTCTTCAACAGCCTTTCGAAGCCTGATAACTGAAGTGCTTCTGAGCATGTCGGTTCGAAGCGAGCGTCGTTTCTCGTCAGGCGTTACAATAGAACTGTCAGCCTGAGGCGCTAGCCGACCTGCATCGAATAGTATCGGCTAGCGCCTCAGACGCAAACGTAGCGGACGAACTTGATCCAGTTCGTCCGCTTGTCTAAGTGCGACAGAACGAGCGCAATAGTCGTCTTAATTCGAGCATATCAATTGGCTTGGCCAGGAAGTGGGTACAACCGGCCACCATACAAGCTTGCTTCTCCGACTCCATCGCTCCAGCCGTCAGAGCCACAATCGGCTTGGTAAAGCCTTCACGTCTTAATTGTCGTGTCGCTTCAGCCCCGTCAAGCTTCGGCATTTGAATGTCCATCAGTATGGCATCGAAGGGCTTGTCAGATGTCTCAGCGTCGATAGCGACTTGAACTGCTTCCAAACCGTTGGACACAACAACGAGTTCATCGACGAACGAACCGACCATTCTTTTCAACACGAATTGAATAGCTCGTGTATCTTCGGCTGCAAGAATGCGCAACGGCAGTTTTTCAGCAGTTTCACTCCGTTTTGTAAGTCCATTCGGGTCGTAGGCGATGTGGTCGACGACGGTCAATTCATAGCTGCTTATGTTGCCAAGTGGAATTCGAACAGCAAAGGCGGAACCGATACCAACTTCACTCCGAACAGAAAGCGTTCCGCCCATCAAATTGACCAACCTTCTGCTGATGGGTAGCCCGAGACCAGTTCCCATTTGGCCGCTTCCGATCTGTTCGAACTCCTCAAAAATCACATTGAGTTTCTCTTTGGGAATTCCGGGGCCGGTGTCGAGGATCTCGACAATAAGAAAACTATTATCTGGGTCTTGATCATCGACTCGGGCAACAATCGTTATCGCTCCCTGTTCCGTAAACTTGATCGCGTTGGCAATCAAATTAATACAGACCTGTTTTAACCGATACCGATCGCAAACGATTGTTTTTGGCAGCTTACTTTCAGCTCGCCATTTGATCAATAATCCTTTTTCCTGAGCTAGTGGATTCATGAGCGACCAGACGTCGGCGAAAACGTTATCGACTGCCATCAACTTTGGCTGGAACTCTAGTCGACCAGCCTCCATTTTGGATATATCCAACACGTCGTTGATGAGAACTTGGAGCAATTCTCCCTGCGATCGAATGATCAATATCGTATCGCGAGCGTCGCTTGGTTCCATCGAGATGGCGAGCGAATCAACACAGCCTAACATGGCCGCGAGTGGGGTCCGAATTTCATGACTGACTTGTGCGATAAAACGACTCTTGGCCTCGTTGGCTTTACGAGCTTTTTCGGCTTCTCTGTCGAGTGCCGCCTCTCTCTCAACTTGCTCAGTGATATCATAGTTTAGGCCGATAAATGTTACCGGGGTGCCCATCTCGTCTGGCAAAACGCAACCTCGGCCAGCCAGCCAAACACGTTTTCCGTCAGGGCGATTGAATGGAAAACGCGAATCATAATGCATGCCGCTCGAAAGACATTCACTGATCTTTTCCTTAAGTGGTCCTCGATGCTCGGGATCAACGCATTCAAAGAATTCAGAAAGTTCAATAGTGCCGGTAGCTCCGCCAAGTCCCGTAAGTCGAATTTCTGCTTCATCGAATCGTATTTTGTCGGTAGCGAGATCCCACTCGAAGAAGCCGGTTTCTCCAACCGTCATGGCCAGCTTTAACATTTCCTGATTGCGACTAAGCTCAGTAAGAATCCGAGAACGCTCTTGCGATTCCTGGTGAAGCCGCTGATTGGCAAGTTCTAGTTCGGCGGTTCGCTCTCGAATGATCCGATCAGATTCTTTGGGACCACGCAATTGCAGAGCGATCGGTGCAAACTTAAAGCAAACAATGGCTGTTGCTAAAGATACGATCGCCGTTGCTAATTTAACAATGCCCGCCAAGCGGTATGCCGGCCAGTAGAAAATCACACTGTCGATCAGATGGGTGAACCCGCATAGGGTGATAAAAGCTCCAAAGAGAAAAAACACAAGGGGGAAGGGAACATCACCTTTCTTCCGAGCAAAGACAATAATCATGAGACCAAGTCCCATGTAGGAAAGCCAGATCGCTAGGTCACTGAAGATATGAAGCCACCCCCACCAGGGTTCCGAAGCCCATGTCGATCCACAGTTCCAACGTGGGGGAAAGCCCTCGGCGCTAAAGACTGAGTAAAGAAAATTGATAATGATGGTCCTCTTCGACGGGCTGATTAGGCTGAGAATACGCCCGCAACTTAATCTGGTTTTCCGATGGAAACGGTCTTGGCAAAAAGGATTCCGAATGTGGATACCCGATCACGAACTTTGCCACGAGTGATGCCCAGGAGGTCAGCGGCCTTGGATTGATTTCCATTCGTAACGTGGAGTATCTCAGCAAAGAGTTGTTTTTCCATCCGTTCGAGGGCCTCGGCGTAAAGATTAGATGTACCCTGCTCGATGCGATTGCTTATAAACCGCGAAAGTCCTAGATCGCCGAGGTCGTTTTCCGGCCCGGCGACATCTAGTTCGTCGGCATAGGTGGCCTCCATCACATCCGTCTTCTTGCTATCGACTACCGAAACGTTGCTTAGGCGACCACCGTTATCCACGAAATCAGCGGTCCTTACATTATCTGAGAAAGGGTGCTGAAGTTGCGAGCGAGGGGCTTCGGCAAGCGAATTGGGCAGGCACACGTAGGAGGGCAAATTTTCGCGTCCGATCACCGTTCCCACCGTCGTCAAGACCGATTGGCGGACTACCGATTGAAGTTGGCGAATGTTACCTGGCCAATCATAGTTCTGAAGGGCCGCCAAGGCATCTGGCGAAATACCAGACAGTTTCGGGCGAGACATGTCGAACTTAGCTCGTCGAAAAAAATACTCAAGCAACAGCGGAATGTCCTCGACACGTTTTCTAAGCGGTGGCAAATCGATCGTATAGCCGTTCAATCGGTAGAGCAGATCTTCTCGAAATTCGCCGTCGAGAACCATTTGCTCTAACGGACGATTGGTCGCTGCAATAATGCGCACGTTAGTTGTAATCTGTTCGTTCCCACCGACTCGCTCGAACCTCTGCTCTTGCAACAATCGCAGCACCTTACCCTGCGTAACCGACGACATATCGCCGATCTCATCTAAAAAAATCGTCCCTCCATCGCACTGTTCGAATCGTCCAATCCGTCGCTTTTCCGCCCCTGTAAATGCTCCCTTTTCATGACCAAATAATTCGCTCTCGAGAAGTTGGTCTGGAATAGCCGCGCAGTTCACAGCCACAAATTGCTTGTCGCGACGATCACTATTTTGAAATAAAGCCCTAGCAACAAGCTCCTTACCGCAGCCGCTTTCACCCCGCACCAGAACAGCCACGTTTTGGGCTGCAACCCGTCCGATCGCCTTATAAACTTCGATCATGGCAGTTGAACTACCAATGAAGCGTTCTCCTTCGGCCACGCCATCACCAAAACTAAACGCTACGGGTTCGTCCATGAGTTTTCTCGCGCGAGCGGCACTCATCGTCAACTGACGAATCTGCTCGACGTTGAGAGGCTTCGATAAGTAGTCGAAGGCCCCGACACTCATGGCTTGAATCGCGGTCTGACTGGAGGTATCGGCCGTAATAAAAATAATCGGCACAAAGCTGTCGATGGCCTTTATTTTTCGAAAGAGCTCAAGACCATTGTGTTGCGGTAGAAACACGTCCAGCAAGATCACGTCCGGGGACTCTTTCTCGACAATGTGGAGTCCCATATCGCCATCGTCGGCTTGAAATACGGTCATCCCCTCGTCACCAGAAAGACCCGCGACCACAATGTGGCGTATCAATCGGTCATCATCAATCACCAGAACTTTTGTCAAGATTTTGCTCCATCCAGACGGACTTGTTCGTTCCAAAATAGTGGCCGTTGCCCCATATTGGACGGAGTCTGGTACGCAAGTTGCGTACCAGTGGTTCGCAAGACGAGCGATTACAGACAAGTTGATATATTACACTTATTCAGGTGGATTCCCAATGGCGATGGATCTTGAACTGGCGCTTCGAGCCATGGATGACAACCAGCAACTGCTTGAGCAGCTTGCCGTTATCTTTTCCGAGGACGCGCCCTGTCTCCTGACGGAATTCCAGGTTGCCGTAAGTCGCCAAAATTCGAAATCAGCCCGCATGGCCATCCACAGCTTGAAAGGTCTTGCTGCTTCGTTCTATGATCAACAGGCCGTGGATGATTTTGCTGTCATTGAGGGATTCTGTGTCGAAGAAAACTGGTCGATGCTCCAAGATGCCCCGTCCCAGGTGGTGTCTCGAGTTGGCGGAATCATTAATGAAATGTTTGAGCGTGGGTTGGTTCCGCGTCCCGCCAATTAGCACCAAGAAATGAAACTTACGTCAGACACGCCCTTTTGGTTTGCAAGAAACGGCCTCGGGAAAGCCTACCCTTTTCTCGATAAAGATCTACGCTGCGACATCCTAATCGTCGGCGGTGGGATCACGGCGGCCATTATAGCTTACGAACTTTCAAAGCTAGGTCGCTCAATCGTGATCTTAGACAGTCGTGACGTATGTTGCGGTAGTACGTCAGCTTCGACCGCGCTACTCCAGTATGAGATCGATGTTTCACTCGTTGATATGGGCAAAAAGATTGGTGAAAGGAACGCTCGTCGTGCCTACCAATTATCTCATAACTCTATCGAAACGCTGGAACGGATTGTGCTTGAAAGTGCGGTCGATTGCGATTTTCAGAGAACGATCAGCATCTACCATGCTTCGACGCGTAAACAAGCAAAAGAATTGGCGGAAGAGGCTCGAGCGCGTAAATCGATTGGTCTCAACGTCCAGTATCACAATCAGGCTGAACTCAAAGAGCTCTTCGATCTGCCAGGTGTGGCCGCCCTCAGTACAACACAGGCTGCTTCATGCGACCCCCTTATGCTTGCTCAAGGGCTGTTATCTCGCTGCCATGACCTGGGAATAGAAATTTATGATCGAACAAAGGTCACCAAGTGCGTTTCGAATGTGGGCTCGGTAAGATTATCGACCAACCGGGGCCCGACGATTGAAGCTCAGCACGTGATTTTCGCCAATGGATTTGAAAGTCAAACTTGGCTGAAAGAGCGTGTTGTGGATCTCGATAATACTTACGCATTCGTATCCCAACCCCTGGGCGAATTTGGAAGTTGGGACCAGAAATGGATGTTATGGGAGGCGGATATTCCCTACCTTTACCTTCGTATCACGAAGGATCGTCGACTTTTGGCGGGTGGAGAAGATAATTTGTTTCACAATCCAGCCGCCCGCGATCGTCGTGTTCAAGCCAAAGCCAAGAAAATCGAGGCCAAGGTAAGAAAGCTAATTCCCACGTTGGCTTTTGAAGTTGAACACTCCTGGGCTGGCACCTTTGGCAAGACTCGCGATGGACTTGCTTATATTGGCGTCTCGCCCGAATTCCCTCGTTGCATCTTCGGACTGGGATTTGGAGGAAATGGCATCACCTTTAGCGCGATCGCTTCCCAACTAATCCCAAGGCTTATCAGGGGTGAGAGCCCGCCAGACCTTGAGCTTTTCCGCTTTGGTCGGCCGTAGCCAGTCCGGTGGCGTTCTTAAAATATTTGAGCCCAAGACACGAGGAGATCGTCCCACTTTCCCTTAGAGAGAACCGATTGTGGCGACATTGCAGAGCGTTTGTCCTCCATTGCTCAGCGTAGCTTTGCACTTCTGAACAATTGATGACAATTGTTCTACATTCGGCTCGCCTCTCAAGCAACGAGGAAATGAAATAACGACCGTTCGAAAAAGCCTGGTCGATTATCTGCCATTCAGATCGACAATCGCGCTTTTCATAAGCGTGGGATCGCGCGTTGAGAGGCCAAGCCCGTCTTCGATCCCCAGGCGCGCGTAGGACGAGCCATAACGCTCATCCCAATCGATTACGTCTGATTCGCTGCCTTCATTGACGACTCGGCACGTCCTTTGCTTTGACGTCCCCATACACGCATCGGTGCGTGTAACTACGAGTCGGAGTTCGTCGTTTGTTGGTACAGCTCAGGAAGAGGCTTTTACGACTTTTTTGAATGGACGATAAACAATGCCACGATTCATACTCCGACAGTCGACTCTCGACGAACGTACGAAACGCGAATTGAGTAAAAGAACTTTTGCAGTTTGCGATTTAGAGGAATCTCTTGTAGTCGATGAACGATGCCGACAATCTCGATCGAACATCGTTGAAGAAAAATTTTCACTGTTACTATCACTTGCGTCGGATCGCGATACAAACCACTCTATCGCAAGCAGGAATTAGGCTGGCCGAATGGTATATGGCGCGATCATGCATGGCTCATTTGGGCCTATCCAACTTGAACTTCATGCACGAGATCTCGGGAACAAGCTATGTGAGGCGAAAAGAATTCGCGCAGCTCACAGGGAGCACCTGACTCAATTCCGAAAAGACGTACGGCAAATCGAGGCAGCTCACGGCACAGCTCTCAAATGGGCGAGTGAATCCGATGTTCACTCGCCGGTTGTCGAATGGCTGTTAGACAACTATCCGGTTGTCCGAGAACGGATTCGCGACGTCCTCGTACACTTGCCTCGCAAGTTCTTCAGCGAGCTACCGCGTGTAGACAGCGGACGACCGAGGATTCAGATCATCGCCGATGAATTGATCTTGCATTGCGACGCCTCTTTGGATGACGGACTTATTGTCCAGTTTGTAAACAACGTTCAAGAGCGATGTGAGCTGACCATCGGAGAATGTTGGGCCCTCGGAACATTTCTAAAACTTAGCCTGATTGAACGGCTTCGATTTATTTGCGCCGACATGGAACAGGACTATCGCTCAAGTAAAAAGACCGAAACCTTCCTGCAAAAGCTTGAGCAATCGCAGGTTTACGAGCGTGAAGACCTCCGTTCGCTAGACGAATATTCTTCACTCATTGCCCTCCATATGGCAGCCAGTAAAGAAAGCGGGGTGCCGCTCAGTCTTAAAGTCGACGTTCAAGATCTGATTCAGTCAAAAGGGCTTTCACTCGAAGAGGTTCAGCGAATTGAACAGCAACGTTTGGCGACCAGTCAAGTCAGTATCGGAAACGTTATCACCAGCTTGCGATTGCTTGACGAGCTCGATTGGCCGAGCATTTTCGAGGAAATTAGTTTGGCGGACAGGATATTGCGCAACGATCCTACTGAAATCTATCAAGAGATGGACTTTCAGAGCCGCAATCAATATCGCGAGGCCATCGAAGACTTGGCGACACAGACCAACGCATCGGAATTGCATATTGCGAGACTTGTCCTACAGGCAGCAAAAAAAGAGCATGCAACGCAGAATGGCGAGCATCGAGAAGCCTCGCACGTCGGCTATTGGTTAATCGATGACGGCCGACGAGAGATCGAAGTCACGATCGATTACCAGCCTCGTCTTCGGCAACGTTTGGTCAATTGGGTTCGTCGCCGTCCCGTTCCAGCTTATCTCGGAGCACTTTGTATCACGACGTTTCTATTGGTCACTTTGTTTGGTAGTTTCTTCACCAGGTCCAATTCACCGGTATGGCTATTAGTCGGAGTGCTACTCCTGATCTTTCTGCCAATTTCGGAAATTGTGATCCAATCGTTTAACGCTTTTTGGACGCTGCTTATTCCTGTAAAGACCCTCCCGAAACTCGAGTTTAAATCAGACCTGCCCGTTCAACATCCGACCATAATTGTGGTCCCGTCGATGCTCACATCGCAAGGCAGCATCGATACACTTCTTGGGAAACTAGAAAATCATTTTCTGGCAAATGCCGAGCCTGGATTACTGTTTGCTTTACTGACCGATTTCGCCGACGCTGATGCGGAACACCTTCCGGACGATCATTTGCTAATGGAGCAAGCTAGAAACGGCATTGAGGCACTCAACAATCGTTATCAAACCGTCAACGATGAGCGCCCATTCTTTCTGTTCCACAGGCAACGCTCATGGAATGCGGCGGAGCGAAAATGGATGGGTTGGGAGCGGAAGCGGGGTAAGCTTGTCGAGTTTGGCCAACTGCTTCAAGGAAATTGCAATACCCACTATGAAACGATCGTCGGAGAATCGGAGGCGCTCAAGTCTTTTGCCGACAGATCACTGGAACCATTCATCATCACGCTTGACGCGGATACGGTTTTACCACGCGATTCTGCGAGACGGCTTATCGGAGCACTTGCGCATCCATTGAATCGTCCAAAACTAGACCCCGAATCGCGCATGGTAACGCGAGGTTACGGAGTACTGCAACCAAGAGTCAGCATTCAAATGGAAGGGAGTACGCGATCATGGTTTCATCGGCTATTCGCGAGCGGGCCTGGCATTGATCCTTATGCTTCGGCCGCGTCTGACATTTATCAGGATATTTTTTCGGAGGGGAGTTTCACGGGAAAGGGCATTTTCGATTTGCGAGCCTTCGATGCAGCCTTAGAGTCGCGATTTCCTGAGAACCGAATTTTATCGCATGATCTCATTGAAGGTTGCTATGCACGGGTAGCCTACACAAGCGACATCGAAGTCTTTGATTCGTACCCCCAACGCTACGACGCCGATAGTCGAAGACATCATCGATGGACACGCGGTGATTGGCAGATTGCGTCGTGGCTCTTACCCTCTGTACCCGGCGAACACCGTTGGACTCGCAACACTCTTTCGATCCTCTCGCAATGGAAGATTTTCGACAATCTAAGGCGAAGTTTGGTTCCCATTGCAGAGTGCATCCTTTTGTTGACCTGCTTCTTCTTGCCGGCATCTATTGCCTTGCTTGTTTCAGCCGCCGTCGCCTTGGAGATTTTTTGGCCGTCATTCATTACAACCACTCTCGGAATCCGAAGGTTTACGGAGCTTTTCATTGACGAAAGTATCGATCGACGTGGCTATTTTGTCAATTTCCTGAAGGATATTGCTCGATCTTTAGCCCGCGCTCTGTTCTTGGTTTCCATGTTGCCGCATCGGGCTTGGCTTATGACGGATGCCATAGGGCGAACCCTATGGAGAATTGGAGTTAGTCGAAAGAAGTTACTGGAATGGGAAACCGCTTCGGCATCGGAAGATCGGCTTACTTCGCAAAAGGTCTCTCTCTTTCGTCGACACGCGCCAGGCGGCGTCTTGGGACTCATTGCCATTGTCTTTGCAATCTCTCAACAGCGGTCTTTCATGCTACCATGGGCCACCCTTTGGATGGCCTCACCTTGGATCGCTCAATCGACTTCGATTTTCCGTGTGAATAAATTTTCCAATTTTGCAAATGACGATAAGCGATTTCTACTTGGAATTCTCACAGCAACATGGGGGTTCTTTGAAAAATTCGTTGACCCAACGACGAACCCGCTTCCTCCGGATAACTTCCAAGAGCTACCGGCGGAGAAAATAGCAAACCGAATCTCTCCGACGAACGAAGGCTTGTTCTTGGTCTCCGTTCTCACGGCGCGACACTTTGGTTTAATCAGCCATCAGCACCTTGTGGAGTATGTCGAGCGAAACCTCGATGTTTGGCTGCAGTTAGAAAAACATAATGGACATCACTTTAACTGGTACGATTCAAGATCCGGTGAAGCATTGCCACCCCGGTATGTTTCAACTGTCGATAGCGGAAACTTGCTCGCCTGCTATCTGACGCTCTCGCATGGGCTTGGATGCGAAGCTGACGAGCCAATCATCGGTTCTAAACATCGTGAAGGCGTGCTCTCCGCCATCGACTGGTTGTGTCGCGTTGCTCAGAAAGTCGATGGTGAATTTTCTGATTCATTGGATCGACTCCACGTTTCCTTGCTAACGTACGATCCCTCCTGGGAATGGGTCCGGAGCTTTCGTCTTTGGCTCGTCGATTCCGTGGATACGATTGAAGCGTGGGCCGAAGCTTTAAATGGCAAAACGATCGAACTAGACACGCTCCAACCTGTCACAGAGTCGATTCAGACTTCGAAGATTATTGTACGTCGATTTCGTAGTCTTCTGGTGGATCTCGACCAGTACTTACCCTGGCTTGCCGACAGCGTCGAGTTCGACCAATACCGCAATGGGTTGCAACGGGAACTGGAAAGCTTGATCCCGGGTTCGATTTCGCTAACCAAGACCGCGTCTGTCGATTTAACGCTGCTCGACGAGTTCAACGATAGTCCACATTTTGAAAAGGTGCATAGCTTTCGCCAAAAAGTGGAGTCGGCAGCTAAGCGCGCACGCGAGCTGCTCTCACGCTATGAAAGAGTCCAGATTCGATTGGAGCAAGAAGTCGCAGGAATGCAATTTGGTTTCTTGTACAATTC
>JANOAI010000496.1:0-5729 GCA_031411055.1 Pirellulaceae bacterium | reverse complement strand
CATGAACGACGTAGGCTTGGAAAACGGGGTCAGGTACCAAAAGCCGGAACGGCCCTTCGGGTGCTTTGCACTTTTGGTACCTGACCCCGTTTTCCGAATCAATGCAATGGGCGAATTATTAATCGACTGCGATCGAGTTTTTGCAACGATACGGATCGGTGGTGAGTGCAGGCACGACCTTCGCATTTATTTATTTGTGATCCACGGCGACCATCCCTCGGTAGAATAGTCGATTCAGACGTCAAGTTTTGATCGGAAGCCACCCGCTATTAGGTACTACAATGAAACTGTTTCACGTTCATGGGTCTATAACCGCGTCTATCATTTGCTGCAACTTGATCTTCGCGGCGCCGCCGCTGGTTAAAACAGAATCGTTCGACCAGGATCCTGGCTGGGAAGAACACAACAATCGCGTGATGCTAAGTTCGCCGCCTATCGTGAAACAGGATTTTGGCTACAGCAAGACGCAGAATGCTGGCAGAACAGTGGGAGAGATAGGGGGGCGAATTACGCGAACGGCGAGGCCTGCTTATTATGCTGAGGAGATTGCTGTGAGGACGTTGAACGATCCCTTGATTTCCTCGGGCAGTTTCGCCATTAAGAAATCGCAACCGGGCGCAGGTGTCTTCTTCGGATGGTTCAACTCCAAGCAGCCAGGCAGCAGCGGTCGGCCTATTGGCTCGCTAGGTTTGAATCTCGATTTCGAGAGCAATGGTGGGCGGCTGGCGATTCGACTGTTGACTAATGAAAACCAAGGCTGCGGGACGTTCGTGACGAAGTATGAACAGTATCGAACGATCGAGTTAAAAAAGGAGATGCGACCAACTCCTTTAAAAAACGATGGCACTCGATACCGTTGGACGCTGAGCTATGATCCTCAGGCCAACGGCGGGAGCGGAGCGTTCGACTTCACGCTCACAATTGAAAATGGTTCTTCGAATGACTTTGAAGGACAGACCTTTTCCGTAAATCTGCCCGCAGGCTACAAGCAACAGGGCACAGCATTTGATCGTTTTGGCGTGATGAATATGATGAAGGCCGGCGGTGTGGTAGAGATCTACTTTGCTGATTTGCAGGTGGATGGCCATACGATTGATTTCAGTGCGGACCCAGGGTGGATCAGTTCGGGTAATCGCGGTAGCTACGAAGACCGAGAGCAAGTTGGCGCGCACAATTTCGGGTACACTCAAACTAACCATGCAGAGGGAAAACGGGGTGAAATCGGCGGCGATTTATGGCGTAGCGGTAATTACGCTTACTACGCCGATCGTGTCGGTCCGCTTGACCTTAGCCAGCGACTCGAGGCGAGCGGCAAAGTGAAGTTAGTGGTCGGCGGCCCGGACGCGGATATGATGTTGGGTTGGTTCAACAGTTCACATCAAGAGAAGTCGCCCCTGGACGCTGGAGACTTTCTTGGAATTGCGGTGGGCGGCCCGACCAGCGTCGGCCATTGTTTCGCTCCATCCGTCACGACGAGCAAGGCAACCCGCATGAAGTTGGAACGCGGTCCTGTGCTTAAGCCCGGTCGATGTTACGAATGGAAACTTGTCTATGAACCGACTGGCCATAATGGGCTTGGTGAGATCACGTTGACGTTCGGTGAGCAAACAGTCACCCTTCCCTTTAAACCGGGGCGGAGGGTCGAGGGTGCAACCTTTGATCGATTTGGCTTATTCACATCGCAAGCGGGGGGACAACTGGTTCGCATCTTTTTCGATGACCTGATTTATACACAACGGACGTGGTAACCCAAGCATGGCATTTCCCCGAACCATTCATGAAAAATGGATGCTGGAACGTCACCCTCACGCCCATTCTGTCGTGATGTCGTATCTTGGTATTCGACGTTCATTGGGACTGTTGGCATTCCTATTACCCCTGTTGCTTGGTCCCTTCGGCTATTGGGTCTTCGGAATCGAAATACAACAGAACATGAGCAGCTATTATCACACGCTACTGCGCGATGTGTTCGTAGGAGCAATGTGCGCGATGGGCATTTTCCTCTTCTACTACCACGGCTACGATTCAGTGGAGAACTGGACCAGTAATCTCGCTTGCCTATCTGCGATCGGTATCGCGCTATGCCCGCTCGAATTCAACAGCGATCCCCTACATCAGTCGACCGTCGTGGGATACATTCACACTTTAAGTGGAGGGGTGTTTTTTACGACGCTAGCGATTTTCTCGCTCCTGCATTTTCCGCGCGGACATTTTGGTCTTCGATTAAAGACGCGTGACCAGCAGCGTGACGGTATTTATGTCGCCTCAGGCATTACTATTCTCGGCTGTATGGCTTTAATGGGAGTGCATTTATTCCTGTTGCCCGACGCCGCGAAAGCAACGCTGAACCAGTTTAAATTCAGTTTCTGGATGGAATGGATTGCCGTCTGGGCGTTTTCCGCTGCGTGGCTCGTGAAAGGGCAGGCATTGTTAGCGGACTCGTTTGAGCACAGCGAATAGGCCGAGACTAATGTTTTTCGTCGTTCGCTGCGCGGCTGTGAAATTTCAAGTGTCGCCCGTGGCTCCGCGGCGGTAGCGTGCGTAAAGAGACGAAATGGCTATAGCCGTTCCCCCTTATTCGTCTCGTGCTCAATAAAATCACAGCCTATCCGCGAAAGGCGACAATATACGCAATGTTGCCGTGATTTCCGCGGTGCCGGCACCCTTTAAACATGCTGCTCGATAAACTAACGTCGATCGTCTCTCCGAAGTGGGTGGATGTGCAGAATGCAATGGGTGATTCTAAAAATGGCTGCTTGACACTCGCAAAACCCGGTAAAGTACACGCTTTGCAACGAAGAGCTTCGTAGATTAGACGATGCGTTTTGCCCGTTCGGACCATTCAGTGGTTGCAAACGCAAGGATGCTGAATAGCCCAATCAACCCGTCCATCATGCTAGCCTATCCATTCAGAAGTGGGAGCTTAAGAATCGTGAATGACAAGCCTGACCAGACTCGATCTATTTGGATGCAAAGCGGTGCAATACCAGTCCATGGTGCTCTGCAAGCTGATGCCGAAGCAGATGTGTGTATCATCGGCGCGGGTATTGCTGGTCTTACTACAGCCTATCTCTTGCTCCTTGAAGGAAAATCAGTCGTTGTTTTAGACGATGGTCCCGTTGGTGGGGGACAGACCGAACGTACGACTGCTCATCTTTCAAACGCTATCGATGACCGCTACTTCGTAATAGAGAGGTTGCATGGTGAGAGTGGAGCTCGTCTTGCCGCCGAAAGCCATTCGACTGCGATTGATCAAGTAGAGTCGATCGTCCGAGCCGAAGAAATCGATTGTGACTTCGAACGATTGGATGGTTAGAGGAGGACAACAATTAGGATACAAAAAAACATTTGAATTAAACCCCGATCAGACGATGAGACCATAGCGCTAGCTAGCCTTGCAAACAACTGGAATACCGCCCCATAGAAAAAGCGAAAAGTGTCAAAATCCTAACTGTATCGAAGCTGGAATTCCCTGCTCCGAATGTCGCCAAGACGCAAGGCACGCAATTTGCGATGTGATGTAAGGACTGTCGACTTTCTTTTTTCTCCCTAAAGGTAAGGCACTTCCTTCATGAATAGCCAATATGTCGTTGCGGAATTCGATTCTTTAAAAAAAGCTCGGACAGCCTTGCAAGTCCTTGCCAAGAATGACTACCGCGAAGAGCATGTTTCGTACATAGCGCATAGTACAGATCCAGAGTTAAACATCCTTCAAAATCTCTTGGATGAAAACGAACGTGAACCAGGACCAGGCGCGGGAGCCAGTGCGGGCAGTTTGCTTGGCGGAGCGTTAGCGACTCCCTTGGCAGCAGGCACTTTAATCGGACCACTTATACTGGTTGGTCCACTCGTCGCTGTTGGCTTAGGAGCCTCATTAGGTAGCTTCTTGGGGATTTCAAAGGGGGGAGATATGAACAACGATACCGCTCACCCTAACTATATTTATCGGATCGAGCATGGAGGTGCAGTCATTCTTGGAACAGGTCGCGATTCAGAGCTTCGCGATATGGAAGCACTCCTGAAAACTGCAGATGCACTCAGCATAAAGCGCCTCACTTTGCCATCATCCGACGATGAGATGAGCACGGTGTCGGTGAAATAGTCCGAGGCTCGTCAAGATTTGAGGTGGCAAAAGAACTCGATTTTTTAATGGTTTGCTTCGTGCTCGTACGAAGTGAAACGGTGCGTCGAACCCACAGGAATCACGGCCTCGTTTCGGAACGGCTAGATTGTCGCCGTTCGCTCGGCGAAAGGACGCTTTGCGGATAAAAAATCGACCATTCCTATCACGGATCGAAAGGCGAAGACCATATAGTATCGTTGACTTCGCTCTCGCCATGTTGCACGACTTTTTCTCGAGTAGTAAGCCAGCCGCCAATAGGAGGGTTACTCATAACAACAGTACTCAGGCTCAAAACGCGAAATGCGTCATGAATTACATAGATTGCCATTCGGTTAGCGCTATCGGTTTATGGGAGAGCTAACAAGCCAAGACCTTAAACACATTGCGTTCTTTACGAAAACGCAATCGAGGAAAACTGGCTTCGGTCCTGCTAAGCGAGACTTTGGTTATGGGTACAGGACGACTTTGATGCATCCGTCTTTTTTATCGCGAAAGGTTTTATAGGCGTCTGGCGCATCCTCGAGTTTGACTCGATGAGTGATAACGAATGAGGGGTCGATTTTGTTAGATTCAATCATGTCTAGAAGTCGTTTCATGTAATGCTGCATGTGGGTCTGACCGGTTTTCAGCGTCAACCCCTTATTCATAAATGCTCCGAGTGGTACTGAATCTGAGCCGCCGACATAGGCGCCGGGCATCGATATCGTTCCCCCTTTCCGACAGCTTTTGATAGCTTCCTGCAAAACATAGGGTCGGTCACCTTGGAGTCTGACCTGTTCCTTGGCTGTATCCATGATCGACGTTAAAGTGCTGGATGTATGTGCTTCACATCCCACGGCATCAATGCATCTATCGGGGCCGCGTCCTTTCGTTAGCTCCATGAGTCGGTCATAAACCGACTCGTTCTCAAAATTGATCGTCTCGGCTTGGCCTTCTGACGCAGCCATAGCCAATCGTTCGTCAACGCAGTCGATGGCGATAATGCGTCCAGCGCCTAGCATCCAGGCGCTTTTAATCGCAAACTGAGCGACTGGGCCGCATCCCCAAACGGCGATCGTATCGCCCTTTTCCATCTGACAGTTTTCCGCCGCCATGTACCCCGTTGGAAAAATATCCGACAGAAATACTACTTTCTCGTCGGGCAATCCCGATTCGATCTTGATTGGCCCCACGTCAGCAAAGGGTACGCGTAGGTACTCCGCTTGGCCACCTGGAATCCCCCCCAGCATATGCGAGAATCCGAAAAGTCCCGAGGGCGAATGCCCCATTCGCTTCCGAGCGATTTCGGCATTAGGATTCGAGTTGTCGCAAAGTGAAAACAGGTCTTTCTGACAAAAGGAACAACTTCCACAGGCGATGGTAAATGGTACGACGACTCGGTCTCCGCGTTTGAGGTTGGTAATTTCCTTACCCACTTCGACAACTTCTCCCATCGGTTCATGACCGAGGATGTCTCCTGATTCCATCGTAGGAACAAAGCCATTCAGCAAATGTAAGTCCGAGCCGCAAATTCCACTCGCGGTTATTCGAATGATTGCGTCGCGGGGGTGCTGAATCTTGGGCTCGGGAACATCATCGATACGAACGTCACCAATACCATGCCAAC
>JANOAI010000495.1:0-20303 GCA_031411055.1 Pirellulaceae bacterium | reverse complement strand
CGGTACCGGAACTCGAATCCGCTATCTCGAAAATTGCTTTCGGTGTTTTGAAATCGGCCAAGCAACCCACCACAGCCTTGCACTTTGCACGCTACTTAACCGCCAAGGACCGCGGGCTCGCAAAGTATAAAGCCCACGGTTTCGAAACGATCGAAGGTGATGTTTGGGAAGACAAACCGAAGATCGCAATCTATGCCGGCTCCATGCTCCGTCCTGCCATTGAAGACACCATCATTGAATTTGAAAAGCGGGAAGGAGTGGAAGTCTCACGTGTCTACAACGGATGCGGTATTTTGGTGGCCCAAATGAAAGCCGGACAACACCCTGACGCTTACTTCGCTTGCGATAGCGAGTTCATGAACCAAGTTCCAGATATTTTCCCGGAGCCGATCGATGTCTCTCAGAATGAGCTTGTCATTCTCGTGCAAAAAGGGAATCCTCATGGAATCAAGTCGCTGCAAGATTTAAGTAAGCCAGGCTTAAAGGTTGGCGTTGGTCACGAAAAACAATGCGCCATGGGCTGGCTTACCCAAAATACGTTCCGCGAAGCTGGCGTCACCACCGAGATCATGGAGAACGTGAAGGTACAAGTTCCGGCCGGGGATATGTTGGTCAATCAAATGCAGACCGGTGCCCTCGATGCGTCCGTCGTCTACTTAAGCAACGCTGCCGGAGCGGGTGATTCTCTTGAACCGATTCGAATCGAAGGGTTAAAGTGCAGTGTCGCTACCCAACCCTTTGCAATTGCCATCGACTCGCCACGCAGTCAGACTGCCAGTCGACTATTCCAGAAAATCTGTTCGGCCGAATCGCAATCGATTTTCCAAGCCGAAGGCTTTCGCTGGCTGAAGTCCACGCAATGAAACGCAATTCTTCCGATATACCCTTCTTCGTGATTGCGGGCAGTTTATCGTCTCTGTTCATTGCTCTGATCGTCCTACTCATTGCCGCCGATGTTTGCTTTACAACGTGGACTGATTTTCAAAATACGCTCGCGAAACCGGAAATCGTTGCGGCCATGCGACTAACCCTTTTGACTTGCACAACCGCAACGATACTTTCCTTGTGGGTTGCAACACCGTTGGGCTATCTCTTGTCGCGTTTTCGCTTTCCCGGACGCGCGATTGTTGACACCATTGTCGATATCCCAATCGTCTTGCCACCGCTTGTATTAGGCTTGAGTCTCTTAATCTTGTTCCATTTCGAGATCGGCGAATGGAAACTGGAAACGTGGCTCGAGCAATCCTTTGGCTTTCCCGTAGCCTTTCATTGGCGAGGCGTCATTCTGGCTCAGTTCGCCGTTGCTACCGCCTTCGCAGTCCGTACGATGCGTGTCACCTTTGATCAGATGGATCCACGCGCCGAAGAAGTCGCAAGAACACTCGGGTGCACGCGAGGACAAGCTTTCCTTCAAATCGCTTTGCCGCAAGCTTGGCGCGGTTTAATTACGGCAGCCACCGTTGCCTGGGCACGAGCGCTGGGCGAGTTCGGGCCGATCTTGGTCTTTGCCGGTTCAACGCGCATGAAAACCGAAGTCCTTTCAACCAGTGTTTTCCTCGAGTTGAGTGTTGGCGAGCTTCATGCTGCAGTCGCAGTATCCCTTTTGATGGTCCTGCTTGCAATTATCGTCTTGGTTGTGCTTCGATTATTCGGAAATGAGCCCAATCCATGATTGAATTGAAAGAGGTTACCCTGCGAGCAGGCAAACACGAACTTCGCAATCTTTCCTTCTGCGTACAAGCTGGGCACTACGCCATTTTGAAGGGAAAAACCGGGCAGGGAAAAACAACTCTTCTCGAAGCCCTTTGTGGCCTGCGAAAGTTGCAACGGGGGACGATTTGGATCGATGGCCAAAATGTCACGAATGCTTCTCCAGGGGCACGCGGGATTGGCTACGTTCCTCAAGATGGAGCTTTGTTTCCTAATATGAATGTCCAGGAACATTTAGCCTTTGCGCTTCGACTTCGAAAGCAACCCAAGGCGTTGATCGAAAATCGATGCCGTGAGCTTGCTTCACTTCTAAAAATTGATCACCTTCTCAATCGATCCGTCGTGAACCTGAGCGGGGGTGAAGCCCAGCGAGTTGCGCTCGGCCGAGCTCTTTCATTCCATCCTAACGTGCTCCTTCTTGATGAACCACTTAGCGCGCTGGATGAAGATACGCGAAGCGAAATGTACGAATTGCTTCGCATGGTCCAAAAGACAACCGGCGTAACGACTTTGCACGTCACGCACAGCCGCGAAGAAGCCGAATCGTTAGGAGACATCCATTTGACGCTTGATCAAACGGGTATTCATACAAGTTGATCGAGTAGGTTGGTCCGTCACAACTCGCCAATTGAAAAACTGCCCTAAACGATCGCGAAACGGCCCTCGAGTATCTCCTCCGCTCGCCCGTTCTCACTCGATGGTATCTGCCTATCTTTCAGCTTTCCAACTCGGGTTATTTAAACTTCACCCTCCCGAGGGAAGGGTCGAAGCCGAGGTACGAGGCTTCGGGGAGGGTGTCAGTAGCGTTCGTAAAGACAACCCTCCCCTTGCTGCGCTCGACCCTCCCGCAAGCGGGGAGGGTGAAGGAAGACGAGCTTTCAAGAACACGACTCGCTCCAAGTTCACGCTGTTGCACACGATCGCGAAACGGGATCGCCCACATTCTACGGTAGTTGAGGCGAAAGCAACTTCGCATCATCGAAACCGTTTCCGAGGGCTTTGTTCCATTCGCCGTAAGCTGGGTTGGGCAAGATAATCCAGTCGTATCCAAACTTGGCTTGATGTTCGTCGACCATCGCCTTCCGTTGTTCGATCCCAGGACCTGCACCTTGGCTCCCGTCGTACCTAAAGAAGTCTTCAAAGTCTCGAAGATTGTCGCCGATCAGCATGACCACATCAAAACGTTCTCGAACCAACGCCCGACGACTGTCCTTGCTCGACTTCGTATTCGCATCAGCGCAAAGGAGGAGATCGCCGGGGACGTCAATTTGCAGACGCTTGAGAATATCCAACGTTTGCTGATGGGCGTTCGCATTCCGATTGGTGATGTAGACTGGTTGAACACCATGCGATCTAGCATAACTCAAAAACTCAATGGCCCCGGGAATGGCCACAATGTCCGCCCCACCATTTTGTTCAAACTGAGACCACTGAGTCTGACTGTAGGCCCAGCCTTCTCGAATCTGCTTTGTTTGAAAAACTCGGTTGTCAAATACCGTTTCGTCGAGATCCAAAATGATTGCTGGCGGCTTCGATGGCAGCGTCGAATTGGAGGCGACTTTGTTCGCAAGATTCGAGGCCTCATGTTCACTCGTTCGGATACGTTGAATAAGTTTTTCAGCCAGTGATTTTCTCGCCCAGTTAAACGCTTGAAGGCAACTCGCTCGATATTCGGCGGAAGTCTGCATATAGAGATTGGAATCGAGGCCACGACTGGGCGGCGATTCCATCTTGACCGTCGCTGCTGGCGTTTTCTCTTGGGCCGAGACATCGCCGAGACAATATCCACTCAGCACTAACCCAATCAAGACTTGCCGAAGGTACGCATACAAGCCCGATGGAATATCTATTCCAGGATACACAATCACTTTATGCGGCTCGCTTTCTTGGTTGCACCCATTCAGCAATGGCGTAGACGATGACGATAAGGAAGCAGCAAAGCAGCAGGACGATCGCAGAGAAACATACACCGCCGGTGATCGCTTGAGGGTAAGCTTTTTGCTGGAGCCCAACTTGAACGTCTCCCCAAAACTTCATTAACATTTGAGCGCTCGCCGTGAGCGTCGTTGTGAGCACAAAGACCATCGGCAAAACAGTCACCCAAGCATAGCGACCACGTCCGTTTTGAACCAAAAGCGTCGTGACAACGCACAGCGCAATTCCCGCCAGGAGTTGATTGGCGATGCCGAACATTGGCCAAATCGTCTGGATAGAACCACTCCAAATCAGGCTTCCCCAGGCCAACGAGACGACAAAACTGCTGATCCAAACGCCGGGTTTCCAATCGACTTCCGCCAGCGGCTTATAAACGCGCCCGAAGACTTCTTGGACCAGAAACCGAGCAATCCGCGTCCCGGTATCAATAGTCGTAAGAATGAATAACGCTTCAAACATGATGGCAAAGTGATACCAGTATTTCACAACGCCGTCTAAAGAAATGGTACCGGATACCTTCTTCATCGCTTCGGTCATGATATTCGACATGCCGACAGCAAGGGTTACCGCACCACCAGTTCGTCCGCGAAGCGTTTCGCCACCGACTTGTTGTTCGATCACGTCAAGATGATCCACGTTAGCATTCATCTTCGTCAGGACATCCGTATACTGACTCAGTTTGGAAAGATCGATGTTGATCGCCCAATAGTCACCTTGAGGTAGTGCCGCAGCTGCAATCAAGGCGGTGACGGCAACAAGCCCTTCCATCAACATGGCGCCGTAACCAATCACACGAATATCGCTTTCTTTGTTGACCATCTTCGGAGTCGTTCCAGAAGCGACCAGTGCGTGAAAGCCTGAAACGGCGCCACACATGATGCAGATGAAAACGTACGGGAAGATGGGACCGGCGAAGTAAGGTCCACCGCCACCAATAAAATGCATGTTGACGGCAGGGGCTTCGAGTTTTGGATTAGCTACAATCACTCCGACGACCAGCAACGCAATTGTTCCAATCTTGAGAAAGCTCGAAAGATAATCGCGTGGAACCAGAAGTAACCAAACAGGCAACACCGAGGCGATAAACCCGTAGACGCAAATCGCAATGATGGTTCCTTCGCGTGAGAGCGAGAAGTACGGCTCCAGAAACGAACCAGGGATCCAGTTGCCAGCGACGGTTGACGCGAGCACCGCGGCCGCGCCGATGAGTGACGCTTCGATGATTTTGCCTTTGCGGAACGTCGTCATGTACCAACCGACGAACATGGCAATTGGAATCGTACAGAAGATCGTGAACGTTCCCCACGAACTTCCTTTGATTTTTTCGACCGAGCCAGCTGGGACTTGCAAATCAAGGCCGGAAGGGCCAGTGCTGGTTGTCATGTCGGTGCGAGGAAGGCTCAGCAAAAACCCTTCACTCCGTGTGTACTGGGCGCCATTGGGATAAGCGACGGTCGCACCGCGTGGGATCGTTACTAACCATTTATCCCCTTTTTCACGCGACTCGATCGACTGCACAGAATGAATCTGGGTTCCAACGGGAAGCTTGACTTCCTCACCTCCAAGTGCTTTCACGACGATGATTCCTAGACCCGATAGAGCGATAATCACGATAAAAAGGATGGCAATTGAAGCGGCGGTCCCGGCGACCGGGCCAAGGGCGTTGCGAGTAATCTCCGCCAGCGACTTCCCACCCGTTCGCACGCTGGCCCACAGGACGAGCATATCTTGAACGGCTCCGGCGAGGCAAACGCCCAAAACCAGCCATATCAGCCCTGGCATGTAACCGAATTGAATGGCTAGAACGGGACCAATCAACGGGCCTGCTCCTGAGATAGCGGCGAAGTGATGGCCGAAAAGGACCCATCGATTGGTCGGATCGTAATTTTGTCCGTCATTAAAGGTATGGGCGGGAGTGACACGGGAGTCGTCGAAGGCTGCGACTTTCGCCGATAGGAATGCACTGTAGAAACGGTATGCAATCGCGAGGGCAGCGAGGACACCTAACATTAACGGCATGGCATGCATGGGCAGAAACCTTCGAAGGGACAATCGAATCAGCGATCGAACAGTTTACCTAATCGGAAGCTGCCGGTGTACGTGGCGATTCCCGCCACAAAATGTCGGTTTCTGCGTTAGGGGGAACTTGCCGGTTTGTCCAGCCAGCGATACCCTATGTTTCCGTTAGCTATCGAATTTTGATGATTGAATTCATGGAGATTGCAAGGTTTTGCTGAGGCACTGTCGGGTGGAGTCTTGGTTGATTTCTTGCAGTTTGAGTTGAATCGCAAATTCGAGAGGGCCGCGTTGTACTACGGGCTTCGCGATCCGTTTCTCGGTAGTCGGATGACTGGCGACTTGGCGATTGTAACATTCGCTGGTTCAAAGAGAGACGTGCATCGTAAGCTACGGTTAAATCCGTTCCTTGTGTTATGAAGAGAATCCACTGAATGTCTTCCGATTCGAAATTCAAGTTAGAGTACGTTTGGCTAGACGGCTACACACCCGAGCCAAATTTGCGAAGCAAGACCAAAATTGTTGATGCCGCTCCTAAGTCGCTTGACGACCTAGCCCTTTGGGGCTTCGATGGTAGCTCAACTCAACAAGCCGAAGGCCACAGCTCTGACTGCGTGCTCAAGCCCGTCGCATTTTATCCTGACAGCTCTCGCAAAAATGGCTTCTTGGTCATGTGCGAAGTTTTATTGCCAGATCTTACACCTCACCCAACGAACCATCGCGCCACGGTAGCAGAAGACAATGATCTTTGGATCGGTCTCGAGCAAGAATACTTCTTCATGGAGAACGGCCGTCCGCTTGGATTCCCAGATTCGGGTTATCCATCGCCACAAGGTCCGTACTATACCGGTATTGGCTACAAGTATGTTGGCGATATTGCTCGCCAAATCGTCGAAGAACATCTCGACCTATGTTTGGATGCTGGTATCAACCACGAAGGGATCAATGCCGAAGTTGCCAAGGGACAATGGGAGTTCCAAGTCTTCGCCAAAGGATCGAAAAAGATCGGCGACGACATGTGGATCGCTCGGTATCTCATGTTGCGTCTCTGCGAGAAATACGGTCTCGATATTGAATTCCATTGCAAGCCGATTCGCGGCGACTGGAATGGCTCCGGCATGCACTGCAACTTCTCGACCAAGTACCTTCGCGAAGTTGGCGGCAAGGAATACTTTGAGAAGCTTATGGCTGCTTTCGACAAGTACAAGGACGAGCACATTGCCGTTTACGGTCCAGACAACCACTTGCGTTTGACCGGTCTTCATGAGACTCAGTCGATCGACAAGTTCAACTGGGGTATTGCCAATCGTGGAGCTTCGATTCGCGTGCCTCACAGCTTCGTCAACAACAACTACAAGGGTTACTTGGAAGATCGCCGCCCGAACTCGGCTGCGAACCCTTACAAGATCGTGGCCCGCGTTCTTCAGACGATCAAGTCGGTTGGCTAAGCCCAGCTTGATTTCGATTTTGATTATCCGAAACAGCTCCAGTCATTTGACTGGAGCTGATTTCGTTTGTTAGGCACACTACAAACGGAAATATACTAAACAACATCGCTTGAGCCTGAAGCGTTAGCTGATTTCGCTGTCCAATAAAACAAATCGGCATTTTTTAACACCGGTAATCTCATGATCCTCGACGCCCAATCTGCTCCGACTCGGTTTCCAAAATCGCATGCTGCCTTTCGGCGTGCCTGCGAACTCATTCCAGGTGGTGTCAATTCGCCGGCCAGAGCTTTCGGTGCTGTCGGTGGCCATCCGCTCTTCATCGATCGAGCCAAAGGTCAATACCTCTATTCCATCGACGGCAACCGCTACATCGATTACATCGGCTCGTGGGGGCCAATGATTCTTGGACACGCCCATCCTGCCGTCATTGAAGCCATTATCAAGATGGCGGAGAAGGGAACCTCCTTTGGCGCACCGACGCAAAACGAATCGCACATCGCTGAGCTGATCCAACACGCCGTGCCAAGCATCGAACGCGTCCGCTTGGTTAGCAGCGGTACCGAAGCCACGATGAGCGCCATTCGCCTGGCCCGCGGAGCAACCGGTCGAGCTCGAATCATCAAATTCTCCGGCTGCTATCACGGACATGTCGATTCGCTCTTGGTGGCTGCCGGGTCCGCGGCAGCTACGCTCGGCGCTCCCGATTCACCTGGCGTAACATTGGGTGTTTCTCAAGACACAATCGTGCTCAATTACAATGATGTTGCATCGCTCGAACGAGTCTTTGCAGAACATGGGAGTGACATCGCCGCGGTGATCCTCGAGCCGATTGTTGGGAACATGGGCTTGGTCATTCCAACCTCTCCTTTCTTAAACGCCATGCGAAGTCTTACCACCAAGCACGGCTCCGTCTTGATCTTCGACGAAGTGATGACGGGTTTTCGAGTCGCACATGGGGGCGCGCAAGCGTTGCTGGGAGTGAAACCGGATCTAACCACCCTTGGGAAAATCGTGGGTGGTGGCCTCCCGTTGGCGGCCTACGGCGGACGAGCCGATTTGATGGACCAGATTCTGCCGGCAGGGAAAGTTTTTCAAGCGGGAACACTGAGCGGTAATCCCCTGGCAACGGCCGCCGGAGCCAAAACGCTCGAACTTCTTCGCGATGAATCGCCGTATGAATACTTAGAGACGATCTGTGCTCAGCTTGCCGATGGACTTGCCATGGCGGCAAAGAAAGCTGGCGTCGCCTATCAGTTGCAGCGGGTTGGCAGCATGATGACATTGTTCTTCAACGATCAACCGGTCTCTGATTGGCCAAGCGCCGACCGTTCGGACCGCAAGAAGTTCGGCAAGTATTTTTGGGGCCTCATCGGCGAAGGGGTTTATATGCCCTGCAGCCAATTCGAAGCATTGTTCGTCTCGCGTGAACACACTCCCGATGATATTGCACTGACGATTGCTGCAGCCGAGAAAGTCATTCGAGAACTTGCTAGTTAAAAATCTTTTTATGCGATCCTAGCGATCAATTCCTGGCCGTTGAGTCCAGCCAGTAAATTGCGAACCGATAGCTCGGCCATCTTCTTCCTCGTCTGAATGGTCGCACTTCCAAGGTGTGGTGCAATCGTGACGTTGTCGAGTTGAAGCAAAGGATGATCGCGAGGTAACGGCTCGGGCTCAGTAACATCTAAGGCCGCAGCATAGATTCGTTTTGCGACCATGGTTTCCGTCAACGCATCGGTATCGACGATGCTTCCACGGGCGATATTGACGAGCGTTGCCGTCGGTTTCATAAGAGCCAGCTCACGTCGACCGATCATGCTGCGAGTTTCCTCGGTCAGCGGAACGATCAAGACAACATAATCGGATTGGCTGAGCAATTCATCCAGTCCGACGAAACTCGCACCGTACGTTCCTTCGACGTTTTCTCGTCGCCGCCGATTGTGATAAAGAACCTTCATATCGAATCCCATCGCTCGTTTCGCAATCTGACTCCCAATGTTGCCCATACCGACAATGCCGAGTGTCGCTTCGTGTACTTCTTGACCGTGACGATCGTTCGTTGCGAACCGAACCGTATCCGGCCTACGAGCAAACCGTTCGCCTTCCGTGAGCCGTCGAGCCGCAGCGAGCAAGAGCGTAAAGGCCATATCGGCCACGGCTCCATCGAGCACACCTGGGGTATTTCCAACCGGGATACCGCGCTCGCGAGCAGCGTTCAGATCGATATGATCGACTCCGACGCCGTGGTTCGAGATGACTTTCAGTGCCCCACAGGCGTCCATGAACTTCCCGTCCACCAAACCATGACCATAGCAATAAATCCCGTCGATCTGCCCGTCCGCATTGTCCCAAGGAACCAAATTCACTTGGCCTGACAGCATGGCTTCGATCGTCGGATTGAGAACCGCCGGAGCAATAACTCGAGGCAAATTGGGATCTTTGGGCACTTCGCGAATCCTTGGATGCTTTTAGCTTGGTAGACTGAGACCGGTTTGATCCGCTGAGTTTACCAACCATGATTGCTTCATTGCAAAGCTAAATCGCCCTGAGGAGCTGACTGTGCGCACGTCTTTTTTTCTGATGACTATCTGTGCTACTTGCTTGCAAACCAACTTTCAGCCCTCTACCAGTGTCGCTGAAACAACGTGGACCCGTTTTCGAAGCGATGCCGTTGCCGGTCCCGTCCAAGCAAGCAAAATTCCAGAAAAGTGGAGCGACACAGAAAATCTGAGATGGAAGACCGACCTGCCCGGTCGCGGATCCAGTAGCCCAGTCTTTTTCAACGGCCGAATTTTTCTGACCGCATTCACGGGTTACGGTATGGCGCCGAATGGTCCCGGCAGCGTTGCCGACCTTCGGTTGCATACGTTGTGTATCGATTTTGAAACCGGAAAGATTCTATGGGACGAAACGATTGAAGCATCGCACTCCGAACAGAAAGCTTCCCAACGGGTAGTCGACCATGGTTATGCATCTCCAACGCCGACCGTCGATGAGCAGGGAGTCTACGCTGCATTTGGACCGTCCGGAGTCGTGGCTTACGATCATTCAGGAAAGAAGCTTTGGCAGTGTTCCATTGGGTCGCGAACGGAGGGCTTTGGTTCAGCCTCTTCGCCGATCATTTACAAAGACAAGGTCATCATTAACGCCTCGATTGAAGACCATGCACTCTATGCCATCAACAAAAAGGATGGAACCGTTGTTTGGCGAACCGAAGGGATTGAAAAATCTTGGTCCACGCCAACGCTGGTGAACTTAAAAGACGGCTCGACAGAGCTCATCCTGAATCAAAAGGATATCGTTCGCGGATTCAACCCCGAAACCGGCGAGGAACTTTGGCGATGTGAAGGAATTGACGATTACGTCGTTCCGTGCGTGGTGGCGGACGGAGATGTACTTTATTGCAGTGGCGGTCGTCAAAGCAAAACGATTGCCGTGCGGGCTGGAGGTCGCGGCGACGTTACCCAAACCCACCTACTCTGGAAGGTCGTTTCGGGAGCAAATGTTACCTCTCCGCTATTCCATAACGGATATCTTTATTGGTCGCATGACAAATCGATGGCCATGTGTGTCAAAACGGATGACGGATCCGAGGTTTTCCGCGAACGACTTCCGACTTCGGCTCGGGTTTATGCTTCTGCCGTTTTGGCGGGTGACCGATTGCTGATGACGACTCGCGATGCTGGAGTTTTGGTAGTCGCCGCTTCCCCGGAATTCCAACAACTGGGCCTTTTTAAGCTTGGCGACGAGTCGGAAGTATTCAGCGCCACTCCAGCCATTGTCGGGAGTTCGATACTGTTCCGGTCGGAAACCAAGCTCTATCGGGTTGCCGAGTAGTTCGGCGATGTCAGGCTATAGCGGAGCTGCGCAAGCAGCCCGGTGTATTTCAAAAAAGCTGGGATAACCGGGCTGCGTGCGCAGCTCCGCAAAGGCCGAAACAAGATTTGGGACAGTCCAACTAGGCAATACGATCCCTACAATCGTTACTGTTTGACGGAAACGACCGGGTAAACGCTCTGAGAATCGTTTGCCGACCGTGAATCGCGATGCTATATGCCCTGGGCGAAGATTTTCCGCCCAGTCAATTTGTATCGCTCTTAGTAAAGTTCACGGTTCGATCATGGTTGTAATTTTAGGCCTCATCGTAGTTACTGGCTGCGTCCTCGGCGGGTTCGTCGGCTCCGGTGGACATATCGCCGCGTTGATCCAGCCCTATGAAATCGTGGTCATCGGTGGTGCTTCGCTCGGTGCATTGATCACGATGTCCCCGATGAGCGTCCTCATGAATCTCGTGAAGGGATTGATCGCAACGATCAAAGGCTCAAGTTATGGCAAGAAAACAACTTATGAAGAATCCTTCTCCGCGCTGTACGAACTCTTTCGAACGGCAAGGAAAGATGGACTTCTCGCATTGGAATCACACATTGGTGATCCCCACAACAGTGCCATCTTCGCGAAGTACCCTAAGCTCAAAGCTGATCATCATGCCACCGAGTTCATCAAAGGGGCCTTTAGCCCGATCATCGACGGTTCCGTTCGTCCGGAAGAAATCGGCGCCTTGTTGGATATCGAACTCAAAGCCATGGAAGATGAGCATCACGCTCCGGTAGCGGCCTTGCGCACGACGGCCGACGGTTTGCCAGGTTTCGGAATCGTCGCGGCAGTTCTCGGGATTGTGGTGACGATGGAACATATCAGTGGACCGGTTGAAGAAATCGGTCACCACGTCGGTGCCGCTCTGGTTGGAACGATGTTGGGAATTCTTTTGTCGTACGGCTTCTTCGCTCCGCTAGCCGGAAAGATGGATTCGCTCGGACATGAAGAAGGCCTCTACTTTCGTACGCTGGCTTCGGTCATGCAAGGATTCTTCGGCGGTATGCAACCGAAGATGGCCATTGAAACAGGTCGTCGCGGACTTGGTCACGACGTTCGTCCCGATCAAGACACGATGGAAAAGCTTCTCAAAGCTATCGACACTGGCAGTGCTGCGTAACTGAAACTCGACTCATAAGACACAAGAAAAGATAAAGGAATAAATCATGGCTGCTGGTGGTGGAGGTGCATGGAAAGTCGCGTACGCGGACTTCGTAACGGCCATGATGGCGTTCTTCATGGTGATGTGGCTAACGTCACAGAAGCCAGAGGTCAAAGAAGCTGTTTCGGAATACTTTAAGAACCCCTCCGGTCGTCGCATTGCTGGGACACCGAACTCTTCGATCATTCCTTCCAAGAACGAATCGACCGGTGGACGAAGAAATCGAGCGCGTGGTACTGAAAGCGATCCACGTGAGACGAAGATGCTCGACGAAGGCAAGAACACGAATGTTGGAACGATGATTCTTTTTGAGGCCAATACGGCTCAACTAACCGAAGAATCCATGGACAAGCTAAAAGCGCTGTTGCCTGAACTGAAAGGCAAACCACACCGCATCGATGTGCGTGGACACGCGGTTTCCGACGGCCAAGCTAATCAATCGTTTTCGTTAGATGCATATCAAATTTCCTATCAGCGAGCCCTGGTTACGATGGGATTCTTGGTTGAAGCCGGCGTCGAACCGAATCGTATTCGTCTCAGCGCGGCCGGTGCTTCGGAACCTCGATACGAAGCAGCGAATAGCGATCCAGTGAACAATGCACGCGTTGAAGTGTATCTCCTCGACGAAACCTACGAGCCGTTGACGAAGGGGAAAGAAAAACTGACTTCGTCGTCCAAAGCCGATTCGCACGGTAAATCCAAAGACGTGCATTAGACCGTCGTCATATTGATAAGCATGGGTAGCCAAAAGGTAGTCATTTGCGTCGCTCGGCGTGGGTATATCGCCTTTCGAGACCATCCCGCGTAGAACTGGGCGAACCCGAAGACACGACGGAGCCTGACACTTAACGTTTGTCTAAGAAAATCGCACTAGACAACGTCGCGTGGCTGGGGCTGCGGTGTTTTTAATAGTTCCTGCGACAAACCTCCAAGACATGCGGAAGTTTTTAAGCGATAATCACCGCTTGTTTACTTACTTTCGATGGTCCAACATGACTCCTTGTCTTCGACTCGTTTTCACCACTTTTTTGCTCGTCGTCGAGTCATCCTACGTTCTCGCTGACACTATTTCGTTTAGTCGCGATATCCGCCCGATTCTTTCACAGAATTGCATTTTCTGTCATGGTCCTGATGACAAGGTACGCGAGGCGGACTTACGTCTCGATCAAGAGGACAATGCAAAACTCGATCGAGGCGGCTACAAAGTCATCGAACCCGGGAAACCGGAAAGCAGCCTGCTACTAAAGCGAATCCTGTCGAAAGATCCCGACGAAGTGATGCCGCCACCAAGACTGCATCGCGAGTTATCAGTCTCACAAATCGAACTCCTAACCACATGGATCCGGCAGGGAGCAAAATGGGGAAAACACTGGTCTTACGAACCCGTCGTTCGTCCGACGGTGCCGTCGAATGGCGAAGCAAATCCGATCGACGCTTTTTTGCGCCAGCGACTGACGAAGGAAAAGTTGACGTTTTCTTCAGCAGCCGAGCATTCGATTTTGATTCGAAGACTTGCGCTGGATATTACCGGCTTACCACCGACGCTCGATGAATTGGCTCAACTCGCAACTGCCTCTCACAATTCGGTTGTTGAATACTTTATGGCAAAGCCTGCCTACGGCGAGCATTGGGCTCGTCCATGGTTGGACTTGGCCCGGTATGCCGACAGTGCTGGTTATCCAAGTGACCCAGGCCGCGACATTTGGAGTTATCGCGATTGGGTTATTCGCGCCTTGAACAGCAATATGCCATTCGATCAGTTTACGACCGAACAATTGGCTGGCGATCTGCTGGAAAATCCGACGCCTGATCAGCTCATCGCCACCGCCTTTCATCGTAATACGATGACGAACAATGAAGGCGGAACCAACGACGAGGAGTTTCGCATTGCAGCCGTTATCGATCGCGTGAACACAACCTTTGCTGTGTGGATGGGAACGACCATGGCTTGCGCGCAATGCCATACTCACAAGTATGACCCGATCACCCAAACGGAATACTTTCAGGTATACGCCATCTTCAATCAGACTGCCGATTCGGACAAGAGAGACGAATCCCCTTTTTACGAAATTATTGACGAGCCACTTCGCAAGGAGCGCGAGGAGTGGAATCAAGAAGTCGCGACTTTGGAAAAATCACTCAGTAAGTCCGAGGAATCATGGCTCGATGGTTTTGAGGAATGGCTCGAATCAAAGCCATCGCTGCCCAATGCAGCTTTGAAAGAGGCGATTGCTTTGGATTTAGAAAAGCGATCTGAGAAGCAAACCCAGTCACTCCAAAAACATTATGTTCGAAATGTTTCGCCTGCAACGAAAGTAGAGCGTGATCAGATTTCGGCATTGCAAAAGAAACTGGCCGATACCAAACCGACTACCATTCCAATCATGAAGGAAATGGAAGCCTCAAAACAACGACATACCTTCGTCCAACTACGAGGAAACTGGCAAGCCTTGGGCGATGAAGTCGTCCAAGGCGTCCCAACGTCAATTCATCCGTATCCGATAACGGCTGCCATGAACCGGTTGGGGCTTGTCGAATGGTTGGTAGATCAAGGCAATCCGTTGGTCGCGAGGGTCGCGGTAAACCGGATGTGGGAATCGGTCTTTGGAATAGGGATTGTTCGAAGCAGCGAAGAATTCGGGAGCCAAGGCGATTTGCCGGAATATCCTGAGTTGCTCGATTGGTTGTCCGCTGAATTTGTCGAATCGGGATGGGATGTCAAACGATTTTTAACTTTGATTTTTAATTCCCACGCGTATCGTCAGGTCTCAACGAGCAATGCCGAGCTCAACGAGCGCGATCCGGATAACCGTTGGCTGGCGCGCGGGCCGCGATTCCGACCGTCAGGTGAATTGCTTCGTGATCAAGCTTTAGCCGTCAGTGGCTTATTGAGTTCCAAACTGTATGGGCCGCCAGTACGTCCCGTGATGCCGCAACTAGGTTTGAAAACCGCCTTCGGACCTGACAACGACTGGAAGCCAAGTAAAGGCGAAGACGCTCACCGTCGTAGTCTTTACACCGAAGTCCGTCGCAACAACCCCTATCCAAGTTTCAATACGTTTGATTCACCGAACCGGGAGACCTGTACGATTCGAAGAAACCGTTCCAACACACCCCTGCAAGCCTTAGTCACCCTGAATGATCCAGTGTTTATTGAAACCCATCAGGCTATGGCACGACGTATTGTGAAGGATGGCGGAGATTCTTTTGAAGATCGATTGAAATTTGCTTTTCAAGTTTGTCTCGCTCGCGATCCCTATGCAAAAGACCTCGCGACGTTGAAAACTCTTTTCGAGTCGGCTTTGAATTCATATCAGAACGATTCAGAACAAGCCTTGAAAATGGCTGGCGAAACTAGCTTGAGTGACGAGCCTGCCGATCAAGCAACGCTCGCAGCCTGGACAACCATTGTAAGTGTCGTCATGAATCTCGATGAATTCTTAATGCGACGATGAACCACAAGTAGATAAAAGAGGGCCTGTCAACGATTTGTCATGTTGATAGGCACCTATGCATAAGTTTTCGAACACCATGATTTTACATGGATCGCCAGGATGGACAGGATGATGTCGAATGCTCGATTTAGGACAATCTCGGTGATTCCTCCATACTACAAATCGATCCATGATCATCCTGTAAACCCATGTTCATTCCTCGTTTTTTTAGCTCTTAAAACACGAAACGATTGACGAATGCATCCACTCCACCAACAACTTAAACGACAAACGCGGCGAACGTTTCTAAACGGAGTCGGCCAACTCAGTCTTGGAGCGATTGCCTTGCGTTCACTAGAGCGACAAGCGTCCGGGGCAACTCCATCGGCAACCAGCAATCCGCTCGCGCCTAGGAAATCTCCGAATCCTTCGAAGGCAAAAAACGTTATCTATCTTTCGATGTCCGGTGGTCCGCCGAATTTGGACATCTTCGACTACAAGCCTGAATTGGTGAAACGCGATGGAGAGCCGTGCCCCGATTCGTTCTTGAAAGGTCGTGAATTCGCATTTACCACCGGTGTTCCCAAGCTGATGGGGTCGCCGCGGAAGTTCAAACAATATGGTCAAGCCGGAATGTGGATGAGCGATGCGGTCCCGAACTTCCATCGTATCGCTGATGAAATCACCCTTGTTCGAGCGATGCATACGGACCAGTTCAATCATGCGCCTGCCGAATTATTGCTCTTCACCGGTCATGCTCGGCAAGGCCGACCTTCGTTAGGTTCGTGGGTCACGTACGGACTCGGGACCGAGAATCAAGATCTGCCGGGTTTTGTTTGTCTTATCTCGAGCGGTGTGCAACCAAGCGGCGGTCAAGGGCTATGGGGCAGTGGCTTCATCCCGTCCGTCTACCAGGGCGTTCAATGTCGAAGCAAAGGCGATCCCGTCCTTTTTGCATCGGACCCAGCTGGAATGAATCGGGACATGCGACGAGCGACACTCGATGCGATTCGGGAACTCAATGAACGCCAGCAAGCGGAGCTCAGTCATCCCGAAACACTAACACGCATCGCGCAGTACGAACTTGCCTTCCGGATGCAGACGAGCGTTCCAGAAGTTATGGACATCACGAAAGAGTCGCAAGAGACCTTAGACGACTATGGAGCGAAGCCTGGGGAAGCGAGCTTTGCCAACAACTGCTTGCTTGCACGACGGTTGGTTGAACAAGGGGTTCGATTCGTTCATCTCTTCGATTGGGGCTGGGACTTTCATGGCACCAATCCGAAGGAAGATATTCGCGATGGCTTGACCAAGAAGATGGAAGAGACCGACAAACCTGTAGCCGCTCTGATACTCGATTTGAAGCAACGTGGTTTGCTGGACGATACGTTAATCATCTGGGGTGGCGAATTTGGTCGGACCCCATTCCGCGAAGGGCGAACGGCAGGGAGTCAAGTCCTAGGCCGCGATCACTATCCTGATTGCTTCCCCATCATGATGGCCGGTGGCGGCGTTAAAGCCGGCTTCGATTACGGTGCGACCGATGAACTAGGCTTTACGGGTATTGAAAACAAAGTCCATGTCCATGATTTGCAAGCCACCATCCTACATTTACTCGGCTTCGATCACGAGCGACTCACCTATCGTTTTCAAGGCCGCGACTACCGACTCACCGACGTCCACGGTCATGTCGTTCACGATCTCTTAGCCTAGCGCTGGAGTCCAGGCTTTAGCCGCGTTTTAGAATTTCATAAGAGCATCTGAAGGCTGTACGCCTACAACGAGGATTGCGATGAAAACGACTCTTGATGACACTTCGACCGATCCACTTGACACAGCGATACAAGATCGCACTTGGTTGTCACGGCTCATCATGTTCCTGCTGCTCGTCGCGGCAGCATTCTTGATATACCTCACGGTACCACGTCCGAACGCAAGGATATCGCTCCCGAGAAGTTACTGCACAAACAACCTCCGCAATATCGCGATGGCGATCATCCAATACGAAGGAGAACACAAACAGTACCCGCCGCTGTACACGGTCGATAAAGATGGAAATCGCCTCCACAGTTGGCGGACGTCGCTGCTACCCAACTTGGAGCTGCCCGAAATCTACAATGCAATCGATTTTTCGAAGCCCTGGGGCCATCCAAATAATGCGTTGGCTCGCGAGCAAAATGTCCTATTGCTTCATTGCCCGTCTTCGAATCATCGAGAACGTATGACGAACTATGTGGCCATTGTTGGGCCGAATACTATTTTGCAATCCAAGCAAGGCCTTCGGTCAAGCAACGTTACGGACGGGCTATCGAAAACCATCCTTGTCGTCGAAGTACCAGCATCGGCGGCCGTTCATTGGATGAGCCCCGAAGACATCGATATAGAAAACTTTCTCAAGTTGCTTGCGAAAGGAGAAACGTCCCATCAGCGAGGCTTTAACGCCGCCTTTGCCGACGGTTCGGTACGTTTTATTCCAAGCAACATCCCCGCCGACCAATTGAAGGCCATGCTGACCATCGACGGCGGCGAAGCCATCGCAAGCGACGGACGCGATTGACGACCAGCGAGACCGATGCATTCTTTTGGCAGAGTTATCGAGAAAATCAGCATGGGCTGGGAATGTGACCTATGCTTTCGTGTACGCATCATTCCCATAGTCTCATTTGACCATGTCCTCCGCAAAATCGTTAAAAGCGTTACGATCAGCCTCGGTCGCCTTTTTAGAAGATGGCGGTTCGATGTTGCATAACGTCGATAACCTGCTTCGCGATATCCAGCGAACACTCAAAAACTTTGAAGTACGCGAGAAAGCGCTCGCCAGCCGTGAAGCCTATGTTCAGGGACTGGAGTCAAAGCTTCAGGAATTGATGGCGACGGTTCAAGAGCACGCCACAGCCGTTACAAAGTCGTTGCCGTCGGAATGCCATGTGCCGCCGGTGGCCACACCCGACGAGACCTTGTCTAAATCCTGCGACGCAAGAACGCCTGAGGCTATCGTTCACCAGGAAGTCATCCAACTTCAAGAATTGATCACTGTTGATACGAAAGTCAACGCGACTGATTCGCACAATACGGCCAAGATGGAAGGGCTTTCGAAGCCCCTTCCGTCGATGATGTCGGCTGCCCGGAATCAACGCAAGAAGCGACGTCGCTAATTCTCCCTCGATATTAGCTGGACAGCGCCAGGTTGTGCTGGAGTCCAGGCTTTAGCCGCTTTTCGCGAATCCAGCGTGCTCGGCGCCTAAAGGCTGTACTCCAACAGGGTTGCGATCGATTATCATGTTCAACGTGGCGTTGTCCAGCTAATCTTTGATTTTGAACAATCGCTTCAGTGCGTTAAGCAGCGAGGCATGTTCCGTGGATGTGCTTTCTTCGCGAAGCGATTGCAGCGGTGGGTGCAGAATCTTGTTCACTAAACGATCCATCGTTTGAGAGACTTCCTCGATCACATCATTCCCGACAGCATGGTTGGATAGGCGGTGCGTAAGTCGCTCTAGCTCAGCCCGCTTGATGTCATAAGCTTGGTCTCGTAAGGCTTGAATGGTCGAACCGGTGCGACGATGTTGGATGTCGCCGAGAAATCGCTCGGTCTCTTCATGGATGATACGCTGCGCAACTGGCCATTGCTTCTTTCGGAAATCGAGATTCCGATCGCATACCGCTTGAAGATCATCGACGGAGTAAAGGTAAACTTGGGGCAACTGGCCAATACGCTCATCAAAATCTCTTGGTACGGCGAGGTCCAAAATGAGCTGCGTCCCCTTTTTGCGACGTTGATCGTAGAGGGTTTGATAAGTATCGAGCGTCACAATCGGTTCGGTGGCGGCCGTGGTACTAATCACCAAATCGGCAGCTTGAATCGATTCGCTGAGACTCTCCCAAGGAGACGTCGAGATATTGAGTGAGTGTTGAAACTCATGATTAAAACTAGCTGCGACTTGCACTGCGCGATCGCTTGAACGGTTTACCAAATTGATTCGCTTGGCATGCGCAGCATGAAGATAACGAATTGCCTCCTCCCCCATTTCTCCAGTTCCGATGACAAGAATGTTTTTATCATCAAGTCGTTCGAAGAATTCAGTCGCAATCTCGCTGATGGCGACACTCGGAACACTAATCCGTCGAGAATGAATTTCTGTTTCATTGCTTACGCGTTTGGCGACATGACTGGCGTGCTGAAAGGCAGCGTGAACAACCGGTCCAGCCAGATTAGCCGCGTTCGCGACTTCATAGGCTTGTTTCACCTGAGAAAGGATCTGAGACTCGCCTACGACGAGGCTATCTAAGCTCGAGGCGACCGTGAAAAGGTGTTCGATCGCTTTGGCGTCGGAACAATTCTGCAAGTGTGTTGCGTAGTCGCTGGAGCTGAGATGGTGAAAATCGAGCAAGAACTCTCGCAAGAAACCTACTTCTGGAAGGACAGACGCATCGGGGCTGGCTGCGTAAAGTTCGACTCGATTGCATGTGCTCAGCAATACCGCTTCTATCCCAGGGAAACGACTCTTGATCGAAGCGAGCGCTTGTAGCGTTTGTTCCGGACTAAAGGCAAGTCGTTGCCGAAGATGCAGCGGCGTATGATGATGGCTGCATCCGATCATGTGCAGTTTCATACGTGATTCAACCCCTCAACCCCGACCCCTCTTTCATAAGCAGACGTCGTCCGATCTGAATTGCCGCCGATTCCTGATCTGCCTGAGCCTGAGGCGCTAGCCGATTCACATCGCA
>JANOAI010000494.1:0-37428 GCA_031411055.1 Pirellulaceae bacterium | reverse complement strand
CGCGAGCCGTTCCGCTCCTAAAGTGCACGCCATTCGAGCTTGACTCTGTTTCTCCCGGTTATTGAAATGTATTCGATCAACTATACGATTGCAAAATCTTTGGACACGGAGCCATGCCTTAGAAAATCCACCGCAGAGAATCTGAGCAACGCTGCATTCGAGGAATCAAGATTGCAACCAAACCTTCATGATGCGTGGAACCGGACCTGCTAGACTCACGCTCAGCATTTTTCTATTTTTACAGAAATCAACCCACTGATTCTGCGGAAGAGCTAATTTTTAAAGTGTGAAGAAGCACTCGCTTCATTCGAGACGATAGCCCTGAGTATCGGAATTGCTTGCCGACCTATTTTGAATCCCCCCACAGCCAGATAAGAATTGGAATCCATGCAAAACTTCACTCGCCGCCTGACCCTCAAACTCATGGGGCTCAGCTCTCTTCTGTTTGGATTTAAAAAGCAGGCACTTCATGCCCAAGAGGTATCTTCAAGCAAAAGTAATGACAGCCCTCACTGGCAACGACTGCATGATCGAGTTTGGCTGAGCGGCGACTGCTGGGCGAATCCCATGGAGGATTGGAAAATCACGGATGGGGCGGCGGAATGCACGTCGACAGGGGGCAATCGAAACGTTCATCGACTAACGCATCAAATCACCCATCCCGACCAAGCCTTTCAAATGTCGGTTGTGATTGATTGCGTCGAAGAAGCCAAAAACGATACCGGGGCTGGCTTTCGAATTGGAATCCGAAGTGACATTCAAGAATATCGGAGCAATTGCTTTTCCAATTCGGGGATTGAGATCGGTTGGGTCGATGGCAAACTGAAAGTCGGGTCCGAGAACGCTGCGACGAAACTTACCGGCGGAGCCAAGCAACTCACGCTTACCTTGGAAGGGCGGCCGGAAGGCGGAAGGTACAGTCTGAAGCTAATTGCTACCGACGGTCAAGACGCCGTCGTTGGCGAAGTTACAAACATAGTCGGCAAAGATGAAGTCTTAGGCAACGTAGCCATCGGCAATAACTTTTCACCCAACAACAATAAAGCAGCCGGCAGCCGCTATCGATTTTCGGAATGGAAGATGGTTGGCAACGCATTCCAGGTTACACCATCGCAAATGTTCGGTCCTATTCTGTGGTCGATGTATTCGCTGAGCGACTCGCGTGGCCCGGAAGGCCATGTACTGAAGATTACGGCGCTGACTGGGCCGCTTGGCAATAAAGACAATCACGATGTTGAACTTCAGATTCAACGCGATGGGAAATGGGTATCGCTTGGTAGTGCCCAGCTTGACGCGGAAGCATGGACCGCCACCCATCGCATTCCGAATTGGAACGAAAAATCGAATGTCCCATACCGGTTGAGATACAAGCAATTTTATCGGGACGGTAGCGTGGAAGACTTTGAATGGACAGGGACAATTCTTGCGAATCCAACCGGACGACCGCTTCGAATTGCTGGCATGACTTGTCAAAACGATTATGCATTTCCGTACGAGCCCGTCGCGAACAACTTGATTCGACTCAAGCCGGATTTGCTTTATTTTTCAGGCGATCAAATTTATGAAAGTCACGGTGGTTTTGGCATCATTCGAAATCCGGCCGACCGAGCTATCCTCAATTACCTTCGCAAATTCTATCAATTCGGCTGGGCCTTCCGCGAAGCAATGCGCAACAGCCCAACAATCTGCATCCCGGATGACCACGACGTTTTCCACGGCAACTTATGGGGCGAAGGCGGAAAGCCAGCAACGAGTGCAAACGATTCCTCAAGCGGCGGATACATGGAGCCGGCTCGGATGGTCAACGTCGTTCACAAGACAAATGCGTCGCATCATCCCGATTATTTTGATCCGACACCTGTCGAGCAAGGGATCAGTGTTTACTACGGCGATATGGTTTACGGTGGCGTCGGCTTTGCAATCCTTGGTGATCGTCAATTCAAGAGTGGCCCACAGTCCGTCGACGTGGGTGGACCGCGACCCGATCACGTGGTGGATCAAAACTTTGATCCTTTGAAGATCGATTTGCCTGGCTTGGTGTTGTTGGGCGAGCGTCAAGAGAATTTCTTGAAGCAATGGGTCGAGGACTGGCGCGGACACTCGATGAAAATTTTGCTCAGTCAAACCGTTTTCGCAGGCATGGCGACGCACCACGGAAAGTACAACGGCTACCTCAAAGCTGACCTAGACTGCGGAGGCTGGCCACAAACGCCACGCAACCATGCGATTCGTATTTTGAGCCAAGGTAAAGTCTTTCATCTCAATGGCGATCAGCATCTCGCTTCGCTGATCCAATATGGAGTCGACAAACAACGCGACTCGGGATGGTCTTTCTGCACCCCCGCGATCGCCGTGGGATATCCTCGCTGGTGGCGCCCGACAGAAATGAATATGCCGTTTGCGAATCGCCCCAAACATAACTTATCCGAAACGGGTGAGTACCTTGATGGTCTTGGAAACAAGATGTACGTCTACGCCGTTGGCAATCCGGAAGTGGCCAGTAAGAAGCAGCGTTACGAATTAGCCCATCAGAAGGGAAGCGGCTTTGGTTTTGTGACGGTGGATACGCAGGCCAAGACCTACTTCGTCGAATGCTTCCGCTTCCTTTGCGATGCCACCGATAAAAACCCTGGCAATCAGTTCCCCGGTTGGCCTGTAACCATTCAGCAAAAAGAAAATGATGGTGAAAACGTCTTGGGGTGAGCCAATGTGCTCGCGTGCGGAGAACGATCGTGGCCTGATGAAAATGTGAGATGACAGAGGAAGTACGGGTCGCACGCAGGATAGTTTTCATGCGATCTTCTCTCCCTTCGCCCCCGTCTTCGGGGGAGAAGGGTCGGGGATGAGGGGGCTTGTGGGAATTGCATACAATTCTGGTTCCGGCCAAGGAGTTCCGCCGTTTTCCTTCGTGTGTGTAGGTTGTTTGCAGCGCCAAATTTCAGCCCTCACCCCCACCCCCTCTCCCATAAGAATGGGCGAGGGGAGGAGATATTCTTGGGTTGTTTTACGTTCGATTAAACATGATTTCCATCAGACCATGGCTATCGTCCCTGATGAACCGATTCGGCGGAACCATCGTAAAAGTCCGAACGACCTATCAACGCAAAATCGACTTATGAACGCGAAGCTGACGGCGGAATTTGCTTAACCGGGGCATCTTTGGGGGGAGGATTCATCGCATCCTCCATGATGATACGGAAGACTTGCGACGGGCTTTTGTTAAGCGGCTCTTTGGATACTTCAAGCTTGTCGCAAACGGATTCTGCGCGGCGCCAAAATTCGCGAAGATCGTTGGCCGTGTTTTCCGGTCGGACATTCAGCCGTTGCGATATTCGTTCGGTCGTCGCGACTCGTTGAACGACGAACGAAATCTGTTCGATTGCAATTGTGCCTTCCAGAACTGAACGCATCAGCCGGTCACACGCGGCATCGATCGAGTCCTTTTCTGTATCGGATAATTCCGCATTTGATCGCGATTGGGCCTGGATGGCTTCGATAACTCCCCACTGAAAAACAGGGTTGCTATTCAGCCGAAAACTGAGGCGGCGCAGCTGTTCTGGATTCAACCGATTGGCATCTAAATCAACGACGATTTCGTCGAGTTTTTCGAGAATCGAATTACGATCCTCTTCGGTGAGCGAAGACTCTTTAATCCAAGGAATGAGTTGCCCTTTGAGTGCCCTCGAGGCGAGAGCGGGTTGCATCGAACCGAGCCAGTAAGAAGCCGCAATCATGCCGACGCTCAGGACAACGCAAAGCAAGATAAAGAAGAATCCACAAGCCGGTGCCAGGGACGGTTCTCCTTTGGACTCATTGCTCTTACTACCGGCCTCGGATGCTGCGTTAGGATTTTTGGACATAGAGACCTGTTCTACTGAGACTATCCACGATATTCGATCGAAAGAATCTCGTATTTGAGTTTGCCGCGAGGAACATCGATCTCAACTTTTTTACCGATCTTAGATCCCATGAGTGCGGCACCGATGGGGCTGGTTGTCAATATCTTTCCCACGTCGTAGTCTTCATCGCCGAGACCGACTAGCGTGTATTCTTCTTCGTCTCCAAAGTCGAGATCACGAACCTGAACCGTCGCCCCAAAAGCGACGACGTCTTTCGGTTGTTTCCCTGGATCGACGACAAAGGCGTTTGCGAGCTTGTTTTTTAGCTGATAAATCTTCGCCTGAAGCATCCCTTGGTTTTCGCGTTGGGCGTGATACTCAGCATTCTCCTTGAGATCTCCCTCAGCCCGAGCTTCGGCGATTTTCTCGGTAACGAGTGGCATTTCAACCATTTCGAGCTGTTCAATTTCCGCTTTGATACGGTTGTAACCGTCACGGGTCATGGGAACATAATCGCTCATTTTTAAAATTGTCCTTTCACCAACAAAAAAGCCCCTCAGCGAAAACTGAAAGGCTTTCATTTCTCAAATTTAGCTCAGCCCCAAAATTTCCGAAATTCGATTTGGAACCCTGGGTTCGGCTGTCGAAAACAACAACCCCGCTTCGATAAATTACCCGTTCTTGGTCAGATAGTCTACCCAAATTCGTGTTCTTGGCCAATGCGGAGGAGCATCAGGGCGAACCAAACCTGTTTCTCGAGCGGTCTCCCGGTTTTCTCCCAAAGCCTCCGATGGTCGATATCGATTTTCTCCTATTATCCGGAAGAAACCATCCGTAAACCAAGCCGAACCATCTTATTTGGCCTTTGCTTTAGCTTTCTTTTTTTGCTTCGGTTCGCCATCGGTTTCCTCGCCTTTACCCTGCCGTTTTGGGGCCAGCTTTTCCGTTTCGAGCCCTTTGTCTCCTTGTTGTGCCATCCATTTGTTCAATTCGTTTTGTAGCTGTACTTTGACCGCACCAAGGCTCGGATCGTCGATTCGGTTCTTCATTTCGAACGGATCGCTATCAATATCGTAAAGTTCTTCGTAGGGGCGTTTGGAAAGCCATTCAATCCTCGCAGCGAGCGTCGGATCGGACGTCAAATCGGCTTTCCATGATTCGAATTCTTGACTTTTGTGAATCCCCCCGATGGCGTACGGATTTTCGTGAGACAGATTCCGAATGAGCTTGTATCGTTGATCACGGACTGCTCGCATCGGATACGGACCTTGCGCCCCGTTGGTGCCGACCGTCGTATGCTGTGCAAAGACGTAGTCGCGTACTTTTTGGTCCTCTCCTTTTAGCAAAGGAAGAAAGCTTTTTCCGTCGAAGCCGCGATTGCCCGATGCATCTGGACAATTCGGATCAAGCAGGTTCGGATCGAGCCCGGCGGCGGCAAGAAATGTTGGTGCGACGTCGACATACTGCATCAAGGCTGTCGTCGTACTATTGGCTTTGACTTTGCCTGGCCATCGTAGAATCGCGGAAGCATGAATTCCGTTGTCATATACGCTCCATTTGCCACCGTAAGGAAAACTGCTTCCTTGTTCACTCACGAAAAGGACGACTGTATTCTCGCGTTGCTGAGTGCTTTCCAATAACGACATCAAATTACCAACTTGGGTATCGAGAGCCGTGATCTCACCGTAATATTTGGCAAGGCTCGTTCGCGTCACCTTGTTATCATGAAGATACGGAGGAATGGTGAGCTTATCGGGATCCACTTGGGGGCCGGTGCTCCAAGGACTGTGCGGATGGTTCGAAGCATAAACCATGAACCACGGTTGGTCCGCTTTTCGCATCATAAAGGTTTTTGTTTCAGTAAGGTCATCGGCACCAGCAATATGCTCGTACGGGAACGATCCGTTTGGTCCGACATGTTCTTTGTTTTGCAAAGCGACTCGATAGCCAGCTTCTTTCAAAAAGGTGAAGAGGCTCTTCGTACCATCAAATACCTTCGTGTGGTTTGGGTAGGCGCCGCTACGGATCGGATAGAGCCCCGTATACAAAGCATGCCGCGTCGGAGAGCAAGAAGTTGCTGGGTTGAACATCCTCTTCAAGTGAATCGATTCGCCCCGAAGCGCATCGAGATTCGGGGTTTTCACTTCCCTATTGCCTTCATACCCCAAATCCCGCCAGCAAAGATCATCTGCGATCATAATCAAGAAATTGGGTTGCTTTTCAGCAGCCGTGGCCTGATAACAAGCTTGTATCAATCCGACCGACAACAACAATGCGCACAATATTCGGGACACGAGTTAGCCTTGATAGTGGAAGTAAAGTGAAGCAACGCAACCAGTAACTAAAGAATACTTGGTCCAAAAAACGCATTGGGTTTTTGAGTATCTGGGACGGCGTCCCTTAGCGCGAGACTTCCAAATTATGAATGATTTATTGACCAAATAGTAGCCAAGCAAAAAGCACACCGTCCCAGAAGCGTTCTCCCTAGTTCGACTGTCCCAAATCATTTAACACGAAGCACAAGCACGTGGGTTGGCAATCGAAACCTCAAGAAAACCACTCGCTTGCGCTTTTTGAAGTTGCACACTTTCTTAGGGCCGAAGGCCCGGAACAACCTATGCCGGTGGCGAAGCCATCGGAACACAATTTCCCCAGCATTTTAAGCCCCAAAGGGGCGGTACAAAATGCGTTGTGTCGCCCCATCGGGGCTTGGTTGCCGAACGAGATCCGAACCGGGGCTGATCAGCCCCGGCATAGGTTGTGCCGACCCTTCGGGTCTGGATAGAGCAACTTCAAAACTTGCGCTTCGCGTTGTCAATGCGATTAAGCCTTCCGAAAGTTTTTGGGACAGTCGAACTATGCGGTTACGTCCCTTTCGCGTTCAGTGAGCAAATCGATTGGTTCGCTAAAAAAAGACCATTCATCGCACTGCGACGGATCGAATGGGTTAAAATCCCAAAAACAGGTCGTGTTCGCCTCAAGAACTACCCCTCCCGAATTCCCCACCTCGTACCATCGAGCCCATTCATGACATGCAGTTCGTCCCTATGTTCTCGTTTACTGAGCACGCTCTTCGTTTTGACAGGCTTCATGTGGTGTTGCAACCCAACCGTGAATGCAGCCGATGCGCCGAACGTGGTCCTCTTCTATATTGACGATATGGGCTACGCCGACATCGGGCCATTTGGCGCTCAAAGATATGCGACGCCGAATCTCGATCGGATGGCCAAAGAAGGTCGAAGGTTTACCGACTTCCACGTTTCGTCGGCTGTTTGTTCTGCTTCTCGATCGGCACTCATGACCGGCTGCTATCATGAGCGAATTAGTATTTCGGGGGCACTTGGTCCGACAAGCAAGATCGGTATATCGTCTCAAGAAGTGACCCTGGCGGAAATCTGCAAGCAGAAAAACTACGCGACGGCCTGTTTTGGCAAATGGCATCTCGGGCATCATCCGAAGTTTCTTCCGACGAATCACGGCTTCGATCAATATTTTGGATTGCCCTACTCGAACGATATGTGGCCAAACCATCCCGAGCAAGTAGGCAATGACAAAGTCGTCCAAAACCGCAAGAGTGGCTATCCCAAATTGCCCATGGTAGAGCAGTTGAACGTCGTGGATGCAGAGGTTACGGGCGAGGATCAAACTCAACTAACAACACAGTACACCGAGCGAGCAGTATCGTTCATTCGTTCCAATCAGCAAAAACCATTCTTCGTCTACATTCCGCATTCGATGGTCCATGTCCCCTTGTATGTCTCGTCCAAGTTTGCGGGAAAAAGTGGAGCTGGTCTGTTTGGTGACGTCGTGATGGAAGTTGACTGGTCGGTTGGGGAAGTGCTCAAAACGCTCAAAGAATTGAACTTAGATGAGAAGACGTTAGTCATCTTTTCCACCGACAATGGTCCGTGGCTTTCGTACGGCGACCATGCCGGTTCTGCCGTCCCGCATCGCGAAGGAAAAGGGACAGCTTGGGAAGGTGGCATTCGGGTCCCGACGCTGATGCGATGGCCAGGCAAAATTCCGGCTGGCACGACTTCCGATGAACTGGCTTGTACCGTCGATATTTTGCCGACGGTCGCTGCGTTGATCGGAGCGGAATTGCCTTCGCACAAAATCGACGGCCATGATATCCGTCCGCTGATGATAGGGCCTGAAAATAGTCCGTCGCCCCATGACACCATGCCTTGTTATTATGCGCAAGACGAGCTCCACGCCGTTCGTGACCGGCAATGGAAGTTGATTCTGCCGCATACCTACCGAACGTTAGCAGGCAAGCCAGGCGGGACAGGCGGCATTCCAGCCAAGTACGAATCTGCCAACGTTGGGTTGGAACTCTACGACATGAAAAATGACCGAAGTGAGACCCGCAATGTTGCAGCCGAACACCCTGAAATCGTTGCCCGACTATCGGCCGCAGCGGATGCTTGGCGAGCTGACCTTGGTGACAAACTAACGAAGACACAAGGTAAAGGGGTCCGTCCAAATGGGAAACTCAACGATGGCGAGCCTATGTTGACTTGGTAATGCGACCATCTTCCATACTGACAATCCGGTCGGCAATATCAACGATTCGGTTGTCGTGAGTTACGATCAAGACCGCGCATTCTTGCTTGCGAGCTAGTTCGTGTAGTAGGTTGACAATTTCGCGGCCAGTTTGGGAATCGAGGGCTGAAGTCGGTTCGTCGGCGAGAATAAGCCGGGGGCTATGTGCCAATGCGCGAGCGATCGAGACGCGTTGTTTTTGTCCGCCGGACAGATTCTTCGGATAGGCATCAATACAATCATCCAGCCCCACTTTGATCAGCATTTCCGCTGCCAGTGTTTCAGCTCGCTTCTGATTCATTCCCTCAACGAGCTGAAGACTCATCTGCACGTTTTGCCGAGCCGTTAAATACTCCAGCAAATTGTGCATTTGAAAAACGAAGCCAATGTGCCGTCGCAATTCGACTAAATCAAACGGCGAACATTGGTGAAGAGCTTTTCCGAGAACGTTCGCTTCTCCATTTTGGATTGACCGCAAACCACCAATGAGAGTGAGGAGGGTCGTTTTTCCGCAGCCAGAGGGCCCTTGAAGGATCACGACTTCGCCTGCTCGTAAATCGAAATCGAGATCAAACAAAACTTGCTTGCTTGAACCACCTTCGCGATACGTGTAATCGATACCACGCATCGACACGATCCATTCGCGTTCAAAAGACATCGGCCGGGTCCGCTTGATTGAGTTTCTGAACGGCCAAAAGCCCCGAGCCAGCACACATCACAACGGTCGCGATAAAGATTCCAATACCCCGTTCGATCGTCATCTGCATCGGCAAATTGGTGGCTTTCCAAGCCATCCAATAAACACCAGCCGCCACAATAGTTCCCGGAATATAGCCGAGGACCGACAGGATCAACGAACTCTTGATCACGACGCTCACAAGATAAGCGTGGGTATAGCCGATCGCCTTGAGGGTCGCAAATTGCGGCAGATGGTTCGAAACGTCGGTGTAGAGGATCTGATAGACGATTGCGAACCCGACAAAGAATCCAACAACCGTTCCCAAAGAGAAAATAAACCCAATGGGCGTTCGACGGCGCATGAACGCAAACTCGTTTTTGATCATCTCCTCGCGCGTTAAGACTTTGAGATAGGGCCCTAAGATCGCTTGGACAGTGGCCTTCGTGTGTTCTTGGTCTTCGCCAGGTTGCAATTCGATTACCCCCACGTTGACTTGCCCAGCCCCACGTGCACTGAACAATCTCAGAAAGTTGATATCGCTGGTAAGGTAGGTCCCTTCAACGGCAAAACCCGATCCGAGATCGAAAAGTCCGGCAACATGAATCCGCCGTCGATTGAGCTCATAGTCGGTTCGTGTTCGATCTTCATATGACTTGACGACGGGCCCAAAATCCGTCCGACCTTGTACATCGAACAAACCGCAATCCGGAGCTTCGATCGCATCGAAGTCAGCTCGCTTAAAATGGGCAGCTGGATTCTTGGGATCGATTCCTATGCAGAGAATGCCGCGAGACTGCCCATCCCAGGGATTTCGCCAGGTCCCCGTACCAAGGTAGAGCGGTTTTACTTTAGCAATACTCGGGTGACTTTCCAATCGAATCAACTGCCGGCGAGAAAACGAACCGGCTTGTACCAACTGCTGGGTCTCGGCCGTGACGATGACCAAATCGCCGAGCAACTGCCGATGAATGACGACGGTGCTATTCATCGCCGCACTGTAGAACCCAAGTTGCGTCCAAATAAGCATGTCCGCCACGACGACACCCAGTACCGCAGCCACCAGTTTGGCAACACCAAAGCTCAATTGCAGCCAAGCAATCGGAAGATGGTGAAAGAAATGCCATCGACTCAAGGCGTCAGCCCTTTAGAAACGGATAAATCGGTGGCGGATTTTTGCGAGTCTGGATTCGAAGTACTTGGAATCGGCGGTGCGTTGATTCGAGCGTGGATACGTGCGTTGGAAAGTCCGGCCACGCGTCGACTGTCCTCCGCGCCGAGAACAATTCGCACCTCGATGACACGTGCATCAGTATCTTCCACTGGGTCGTTGCTGAAAACCGATTTACGAGCGACGATGCGGCTTATCCGCTCCACTTTCCCTTGCAAATCGCATTTCAGACTGGGAACATTGACCTCGGCTGTTTGCCCTGTTTCAATACGCCCAATATCTTCCTCGTACACTTCCGCAATGGCGTGCATGAGTTGTGTATCACCGATATCGACCACTCCTTTCTCGCCAATCTTCTGTCCCTGACGGGCATGCACTTGGAGGACTTGACCATTGATTGGTGAGCGAATTACCGATTGTTCCAGGTCAGCTTGTGCTACGGCCAGCGATGTTGTTGCGAGCGCAACTTCGGCGCGGGCTACAGCGATATCTTCTGCACGCGGGTTCTTAATCGACTCAAGTTGTTGGCGAGCTTGGTTGAGTGAAGCGGTGGCTTTTTTCCAACGCATCAGACGTTGGGCCTGATCTTCGTCGGAAATCGAATTCGTAGCGGCCAGTCGCGTTGCTCGCTCATACTGCTGCTTGGCATCCTCCGATTCCGCTTGGTTAGCTTCGATTAACGCGTTTTGAACCGCGATCTCTTCCGGCTTCGCTCCAGCTTGGACCGCTTCAAGCTTGGCTTGCGCACTCGCAACTCGAGCCAGACCTTCTTCGACGGTTGCCCTGCGTCGATCGTGAGAATCGAGAATTGCGATCGTTTGTCCCTGAGTGATCGTGTCGCCTTCCGCAACGAGCAGTTCTTGAACACAAGCAACAAGCTGATTGGCTGCGGCGGAGAGAGGGATCACGTCGCTCTGCGGAGCCAGTCGACCCCAGGCTGATACACGTTGTGGAATTTCCGTGGCTGGTTGCTTCGTTGGTACAATATTTGACTTGGTTGATCGCTGTGGCACGTACTGACCGGCTAAAAAGCAAATCGTCCCAACGACCAATGCAAAAAGGAGCGGCCCAAACAAAGATCTTTTGTAGCTTGAATTCATAGGAAACTCTCGTAGTCAAGCTTTTCAGTCAGGCTGTGGTTGAGAACGAATTTTTGAGTTACGAGTGTAGGACGGAGAAGACCATCACGTCGTAACCGGACGTCCTGGTCGAGCCGTTTGCGGATAAAGACAGCAGTCCTTTGGGCAGACATCATGATTGGGACCATATTGCCCTAGAGCCGGTCTATGCGAACTCGGTGTCATTCGTTCTTGGATGAGCTCACGAATCATCGAGACAAATCGCGGGTGAATTCCGACCGTTGGAACACGATGCATTCGAATCCCCTTCTCGCGGCATAGCTCAGCCGCTTCTTCGTCGAGATCGAAAAGGACTTCCATATGATCCGAGACAAATCCGATTGGCTGAATCACAACATCGGTGATCTGATCGGTGGAGCAAAGTTCTTCAATCCGATCGCAGATATCGGGCTCAAGCCAAGGTTGCTGCGGCGGTCCAGAGCGACTTTGAAAAACCAATTCCCAGCGAGGATGTCCGGCCATTTCGGCGACGAGTTTACAAGCTTCGAGCAATTGAGCTTGGTATCGTGAGTTGTCGGCCATGCTCATCGGAATACTATGAGCACAAAAGAGGAGCGGAACTTTGCTTTGATCGGCCAGGGGGATCTGATTGAGTTGTCGACTGAGCAACTCTGCTTGCGGTTCAATAAAGCCAGGATGATTGTACGCCATCCGCAGCTTATCCACCTCCGGCGCCATCGAACCGACACGCTCGCGGGCCGCGATAATGTTTTCTCGATATTGGCGACATCCGCTGTAACAACTAAACATCGAAGTGAAGTAGGCAATCGCTCGTTTGTGACCCTTTTCGCCCATCTCGCGCAAGGTGTCGTCGAGCAAGGGTGTCCAATTGCGATTTCCCCAGAATATAGGTAGTTCGATCGCGTGTGCATCGAGTTCTTTCCGAAGGGCTTCGATGAGCGCTTTGCACTGCGCATTGATCGGACTAACGCCACCAAAATGTTGGTAGTGTTCGGCTACTTCAAGCATCCGCTCACGCGGAACATTTTTGCCTCGCAGCACATTTTCCAAGAACGGCATCACATCGTCGGGCCCCTCAGGGCCGCCGAACGAAACGACCAGAATCGAATCGTAGGCGACAGTCGATATACGATGGTCCAAAGCCTGCGTGACACTTTCTGACAAAACCAACTCCAAGTTATAAAGCTATTCTAAGACGGAATGAGTCACGGTTGACCCATCCTGTTCTTGGAATGAGACGGAAGCCACTCCACCAACATGCTGAAGGGCGTCCCAAATCTGAATGATATCGGTTCCCTTCAACTCGGGTGATTTATCGCTTTCCGGAACGATTACCGACTCTAATTCTCCGAGGTTCGTTTCAATCGAATAAACAATCCATGGTTTTGCAAAGGCGGCGATACGACCGAAATTGAAATACGCTGCGCTCGAGCAGTTTTGTTGTGCCTGTAAAATTCCTTGCGCAATACTGAGTGATTTCGCTTTTGAAAGACCGTCAACTTGTTTGTCGGAATAACCTGAAATCATGTATTTGTCGGTCAAGATAGCTTGGGGCGCCATGGTCTTCGGTACAGGGCAATCGTCGGGAATTGGGTAAACATAACGAGCATGGGTCGTGATAGCCTCATCTTTCAACGGACGAGGTATCGAATATCCAGACGGTATCTTGTCTGGTTCCACTTCGCGAGCTAACTCGACTACTCCATCCAAAATCTCGAACAAGTGCTTGAAAGCATTGCTCATCCCGTCTCGATTGGTCAATCCTGTCACTAAGGCGATCTCTGGAAGCGGTAAATCGATGTTCGAAGGGGGCATATCCTTCGCCCATTGCTTGCTGGCGAGATTTCCGCCGCTCAATACCCAGGCGTGCTGACCATCTTTCATAGACGGCATAAACTCTTTCTCCCACAAGTCCGCCAATTCAACGAGAATCGGCCAACCCTTTTCTAATCCCAATTCCCATTGAGCCTGTTCATCTTCGTCCAATACATCGAGGCCAGGAATAAGATCTAGATATTCTTTGACCTTGCGAACAATGCGGCGAGCCGTTGAAAAATATTCGGGATGATCCTGCAAACGAAACGCTAACATCGCCATGGGATCGCCACCAAGCTGACCAAGAATGCTCAATGGTTTTGAGGAATCGAAAAGAACATTTTTCGTTCTGGAATGGACCCAAGTCTCGGTTGCATTCCCCTTCATAAATGTTACGGCGGTTTGACCTTTTTGTTCCGGAACGTGTTGAGCAATCTGTTCGTCAAGCCACGCGAGATCGTCGGGGATGGATTCAAACTCGGCTGGGATGGACCCATACTGAATCTCGGCCATTTTGAACTGCGGGACGAGCTGTCGCGTAAAATAGTTGTTCAATTGGGACTCGAATTGGGCCTCGGCCATCAAATCGCTCGCATAACCGATCGACGTGATCTTCTCGTTGGCTCGCGCAACTACCGGCTTTAAGTGAGGATGTTTCGCAAGTCCTTCTCCGTCGCCGAGCTGAGCAATGGACTCGGCATCTTCGCTAATTCCAAGGATCAAATAATCCTTGAGAGCGCCAATCGTGAAGCAGAATTGTCGACCATCGAACGAGTCCTGAATCTTCTCGATGATCGCGGCGGAGGATTCGTCTGAACGCGGAATGAGGTCCCACGGAATCATGTCGGATTCGATTGTCCAAGCTAGTCGAGGACCCTTGCTGTCCTGTACCCGCTCAAGTCCCTCCAAAAGGGGTTGAACTGGTGGAATCGCCGCCAATCCAAAGCGAAGGATACCTTCCAACTCATCGAGCTTATTCATCAGGAGATTGGGGTCCGATAGCTTGAATCCAATGACGAAGCCTGGGACGGGAATAGCGTCGAGATCGGACTTCGGAATGTTTAAGAAAAATTCCGCACCCGCTTCGGGACCGTTCGAGGCGATGACTTTCGTCACGTCATCCGAGAGACTCGAAACCTCTAACAAAAATTCGGACCACGCACTGTCGCCGATGACAAAAACTTCCTCGGAGACCATGTCCTTGCCGAGCTTCAAAAGCGACTCAACGGCAGGATTTTCTAGGTTATTTCGAAAGCGCCCCATTTCTCCGTCGCGACTATCCCATTGCTCAGTAAGCTTGTCGATCGCTTTCTGGACATAGGGAACCTTGATCAGTTCATTCACGAACTTACTGGACGCAATTCCCTGCCACTGTTCGCTTAATCGAAGCGAGCTAGCGAAAAAATCGGCATCGTTGGGTGCGAACTGAAGCCCTGTTTCCTTGGCCACGTCGGTCGCCTGGGCCAATTGGGCCAAACCCAAAGCCAGGCTGCATACCAGCAAAAACCTCGATAATCCCTTGCGCATTCTTCCCATTGCCTCCAACTCCTTCAAATGGCTTCGTATCAAAATGAACTATCCGCAAAGTATAGGATTCATCAACTTCCTTTGCGAGGTGCGAAACCCCATGTTGGTGAAAAACCTAAGCCGCCGTATCATCTTCGTTGGAAGATTGTCACGTTTTCTATCAGAACGACGGCAAACTTCCAAAACTAACCAACCACGGCCTATCGGGGGCTGGATTTTCCCCCAATTTACAATTAGTCATTTCGAAGGACAAGAAAACAAGATGATGCGCAGCCATACCTGTGGCGAACTCCGATCGTCACATATCGGCCAGCAAGTAACCCTTTGCGGATGGGTCGACACCCTTCGCGATCACAGTGGAGCGATCTTCTTGGATCTCCGCGATCGGTACGGTGTTACCCAAGTCGTCGTGCAACGAGAAAGTGGCGAAGCGACTCTTGAGCTAGCCAAACGACTTCGCGGCGAAGATGTTGTGAAGATTACCGGAACGGTCGCTTCACGTCTCGAGGGAAAAACCAACATTAAGTTGGATACCGGTGAAATCGAAATCCGAACAACGGCCGTTGAGATTTTGAACCGTTCACAAACTCCTCCATTCTTTCCAAATCACGGCGAGCAGCCAGGCGAAGAAATTCGCCTCAAGTATCGGTACCTCGATTTGCGCCGCAAATCGATGCAAGACACCCTCATTCTCCGCAGTCGCATCATCAAGGCGATGCGAGATTACTGCGCCGTACACAATTTCATCGACATCGAGACACCGATCCTTGGTCGCAGCACCCCAGAAGGAGCCCGAGACTATCTTGTCCCCAGTCGTGTGCACCGGAATCATTTCTTTGCCCTTCCGCAATCTCCTCAGCTCTACAAACAAATTATGATGGTAGCGGGATACGACCGCTATGTTCAAGTTGCACGTTGCTTTCGCGACGAGGATTTGCGAGCTGATCGCCAACCCGAGTTCACTCAGCTTGACATCGAAATGAGTTTTATCGACGCCGAAGACATCATCGGCTTGATCGATGGCATGATGGCCAAGCTCGCCAAAGAGATTCTTGGTATCGATCTGCAACTTCCGTTGCCGCGCATCACCTATGACGATGCAATGCGACGATTCGGACATGACGCGCCGGACCTTCGCTATGGAATGGAAATCGTCGACCTTTCCGATATTGCGAAACAAACGGAATTCCGAGTCTTCCGAGGGGCCGTCGATGGCGGCGGATTCGTGCGAGGAATCAAAATCGATAAGCGGGCTGAAGAATTCTCGCGTAAACGACTCGATGAGCTGACCGAGATTGTGAAGAATGACTTTGGTGCCAAGGGCCTAGCTTGGTTCCGATGCGAGCCAGATGGCTCTCTTTGGTCCCCAATCAGCAAAAACATCGAGCCACCGTTGCTCGAAAAGATCAAAGCGACCTTTGACGCTCAACCTGGCGATCTTATGTTAATCCTGGCTGATTCGTGGTCGATAACCTGCAAAGGACTGAATGGATTGCGTCGAAGATTGGCTGCAGAATTAAAACTCTACGATCCTTCGACCATGAATTTCTCCTGGGTTGTTGAGTTTCCGATGTTTGAACACGATGCAGAGGAAGACCGTTGGGTCGCCATGCATCATCCGTTCACAGCGCCTCGCACCCAAGACTTGGAAAAGCTTGAGAGCAATCCGAGCGATTGCCGGGCCAAGGCGTATGACTTGATTATCAATGGTTACGAAGCGGGTGGCGGAACGATTCGAATTCATGATAGCGAAACGCAAGGCAAGGTCTTTGGATTGTTGGGGATGACCCCAGAAGTCGCACGCGACCGATTTGGCTTTTTGCTGGATGCTCTTCAATTCGGAGCCCCACCGCACGGTGGGATTGCTCTCGGCATCGACCGAGTCGTTATGCTCTTTAGTGGTCTCGACAACATTCGCGATGTGATTGCCTTTCCAAAGACTCAGCGAGCCATGGATTTGATGACCGAAGCTCCCGGCGCCGTCGAAACCAAACAGCTACGTGATCTTCACATCCAACTTAGCCATCCGCCTGAAGTAAAATAGGCTCTTACGCTGTATCCATTAAAAGTTGAGCTGGAGAAGCGTTGCGAACAATCCAGGACGACTTCCTTAATCGTGTGGCTTACTTTGAGGCGTCTATTTTTTTCGAATCGATTTGCCACGCAGCACGCCGGTGGGAACTCCTTCATAGACGGCGAACTCACCATCGATGATGACGTGCTTCAACCCAGTAGTAGGTAGATAAGGGTTATCAAAAGTTGCTTGGTCGCGAAATTGGTTCGGATCAAAAATCGTAATGTCGGCAACCATCCCTTCCTTCAAAAGTCCACGATCGTTCAAACCTAAAATCTCGGCTGGCAGTGACGTTGCACTTCGAATCGCAGTTTCAAGCGGAAGCACGTTCTCGGCGATGGCGTAGTAGCCGATTTTGCGGGGGAAGGTTCCAACCGAGCGTGGGTGCGGGACTTCCGCATTTGCCGCTTTGGCACGTCCGTCGCTCGCAGTCGCCACCCACGGCAATTTCATGGCTAGCCGAACGTCATCTTCAAACATTCCAAAATTCACGACAGACGCGCCTCCATTTTTCTCGATCGATATCACGACATCAACCACTTCCATGGACTCGGCTTTGGCAATCTCGTCGAGACTCTTGCCGATCCATTCCGGACCCGCATCATAAGTCGCGATCTGAATGCGACCGGCTGTCTTGAGGTCGTCGAGAATCTCCTTCCGAATCCGCTTAGCCGTGGCAGGATCGTCAAGACGTTTTTTTAACTCCGATCGGCCACCCGCCCGCGACCATTTGGGAAGCAAAGTCGCTTCGAGTGAAGTGCTCGAAGCGGCATACGGATATTGGTCGGCTGTAACTTTCTTCCCTTCCTGTCGTGCCTCCTCAATGATTTTTGCTGCCAAGTGCAAGGTTCCCCACGACTGTTTCCCCGACGCTTTGAAGTGCGATATGTGCGTTGGCAGTTTTGCTTCAGATCCAATACGAATCGCTTCTTCAACGCTCTGCAGCAATGTTCTCCCTTCGCCCCGAATGTGGCTCGCGTAGATGCCTTGATGCTTTCCAACGACCGAGGCGATGGCAATCAATTCCTCGGTTTTTGCAAAGGTACCTGGAATGTAAATCAGTCCTGTAGCTATTCCGAACGCTCCATCTGTCATCGCTTTTTCAGCCAATGTCTGCATCTTATTCAACTCGTCGGCAGTTGGTGCTCGGTCTTCTTTCCCCATGACTTGCGTGCGTAGGCTTCCGTGCGGAAGCAGATGTGCTACGTTCGTTCCCGCGCCGGATGCGTCGACTTGATCAAGATACTTCGCGACGTCGACGTGCCCCGCCCCGCAATTACCAGTAACGATCGTCGTGCAACCTTGCATCAGATAGTTGATGTTCGCACGGGTATCGCGCGCGATAATGGGCTCGTCGCTGTGCGTATGCAAGTCAATAAATCCTGGCGATACGATCATCCCTTTGCAATCGATCGTCATGGCAGCGCTGTTCGCCAAGTCTTTCCCTACCGATGTTATCCGCCCTTTCGTGATCGCGATGTCAGCTTCGATGGGCTTTTGACCATCACCCACATGAACGATTCCTCCCATCAGCAGAAGATCGGACCGCTCGGTTGCATGAACCGTTAAGCCAGTTACAAAGTATCCCCACAACCAGGAAATACAGAACATGATCGCAAAGAATTTCATCGCAACGAATTTCAATTTGGAAAGCCAAAGGTCTTGTGTCATAGAATTGATTTCAACTTACGAACCTACCGCGAAGTTATTGGCGACTGCATTGTCCACATTACGAAGGAGGGGTGAGCTGAACCTGTGGGTTGATTTCTGTAAAAACAGAAAAATGCTGAGCGTGAGTCCGGCAGGTCCGGTTCCACGCAACATGATGGTTTGGTTGCAATCTTGATTCTTCGAATGCAACATTGCTCAGATTCTCTGCGGTGGATTTTCTAAAGCATGGCTCCGTGTCCAAAGATTTTGCAATCGTATAGTTGATCGAATACACTTCAATAACCGTGAGAAACAGACAATAACCGGGAGAAACAGAGTCAAGCTCGAATGGCCTGGAAGCAACTTGATAAGGGATATCTCGGTCGACGTGCGCCAACGGTGCGGTCGGCCTCTGGCAAGCAAGGCTTGCCAGAGACTCTTTCAAAACTCCCCCAAGCCATTCCATTGGACACGGAGCCATGCCTTAGAAAATCCACCGTTGTTTGCGTCTGAGCTCCCTCATTGAAACTGATATCGAGATTCAAACGTAGGACTTATCCTCAAGAACAGAGCTTTTTAGGGGTAAACATGAATTTCGCTAACGAATCAACCCACTGATTCTGCGAAAGAGCCAAAAATTGTTGTGACGAAGCACAACGTTCCGGGGACAATGAATTGGAAAAACGGAACGCTCGTCTAGTCCCTCAACACCGCAAATCCTACAATCGTACAGATTGGATAGGATACTCAATGAAGGTTATTACGAACCAACACCACCGTTTACGAGCGATTGCAGCGAATTTCGCTCTCTTCAGTTGCTTGTCGTTGCAGCTTTCTCTGGCGGTTGAGGTAGCCCCCCCTCAAGCCGACGCATCGCCGCCAGCCCAGTACTCGGCAATTCGATCGAAACGCGACATCGTGTTCCAGGAGATCGATGGCGAGAAAGTCAAAGCGGATCTTTATCGGCCAGATAGCGATGCCAAGCTCCCTACGATCGTTATGATTCATGGTGGAGCTTGGATGGCTGGTGACAAGTGGAACGTCATCGACCACGCTCGAGAGATGGCCGAAGCTGGTTTCGTAGTCATGGCTATCAACTATCGTTTGGCGCCCAAGTCTAAATGGCCAACACAATTGGTCGATTGCCAACGATCCCTTCGATGGATTCAGGAAAATCACCAGGATTGGAATATCGATCTGGATCGAATTGGCGTCTGGGGCTACTCGGCTGGGGCCCAACTCGCGCTCATGTTGGCGTTGGATCAATCCAAAGATCTACCCACCGTTCGGGCCTGTGTAGCGGGCGGCGCGCCATGTGATCTGACGTTCGTTCCTGAGCAGAGTACGATGCTTGCGTCATTTCTTGGGGGAACTCGAGCTATGTTTCCAGATCGCTATCGAAATGCATCACCCGCCAATCTTTTAACCGCCGATGACCCACCTCTGTTCTTTTTCCACGGTTCCAGTGATTTGCTCGTCCCCATCGAAAACTCGCTTACCTCGCATCGAAAGGCTCTGGAGTGTGGAATCCGATCCGAACACTATTTGGTCAGCGATGTCGGGCATTTGATCGCTTTCATAGATCGAAAGGCTCGATTGCGCGCGATCGAATTTCTTCAAGCTAATCTAGCTGCTCCGTCACGCTGATTTCGACTTCGTAACTTCCCAAATTATCCAAAAGCTGCGACGATCGCTCGTTAATCTTCAGAAGCAACTGGCTATCGGCCGTCGACCGTTGTTGGGCAGCACTTCCCACGAGCATGTGCGTAAGCTTGGATTCCAATTTTTCTTCACGATCGCCTGGGGCGGCATCGGGAACAAACATCCCGACGAGTGCTCCTAGCGGATAGCCTTGGCAATATTCGAGCGTAATTCCTTGGGGTTCACTTAGCCAATCTGGCTCGTTTGCCGATTCTTTTGCTTGCCGTACCCGGATTTTCCCACGAGCTTGGATTTTGACAGATTGATTCGATTTCAATCGAATGCCTGTTGCTTGCCAACCGCGATCAGCGGCAACGACCACCTTCAAAACGGAATGGTTTGGGCTGCGGGCAATCAACGGGGCCTTTAGGTTTACGATGGAACGCTCGAGATCAAACCCATAGTCGAGTTCTTCACGAAAGATTTGCCACTCCGTTTCCACTAAGTTCCTTTCGTCATGAAGAACTTCCGTCCAACTTTGTGTAAGCGCATTCGAATAGTCGAGCGGTGGCTTAATCAGCTTACGAAACGAGTCGCCATATCGCGGATGGTTCGAGAAAAACGTAACCGCAGCCCAGCTCCAAGCGTAGGGTGAATCCGCCCGATGGGCTGTATCAGAGTATTTAAAGATACTGGATAAACTGGGGGCGATGCCTTGTTTTACATCGTCACGGATCACCTTAATCCGCCCCCAGTACGGAACCTCCTCCGTTGTCGAAGGAAGGACCCCCAACGTCAGCTGATTTCCATCCCAACGATGCGTTCCCATCCGTTCACACTGCCCTTCGCTGAACCATGGCGGACCATTGCCGCCCAAGAACTTCCAGAGATACCAATGCGTTGCTTCGTGCAGTAAAAGATGACGTCGATAATAGGCCGAAGGTTGTTCGAGCAAATATAGTCTATCTTCCAATTGATAGCCGTTGCGAAAGTGACTGGAGTCTACCGGTATTAGTTTTAGCTCTACAAAACGGTCGCGATGAAGCATGAGATAGGCCGTTACTTTGGCCTCCTTCCATTGCGATTCCGGAACCGCAAACTCCTTTCCCCACAGAGGAAGAGCCTGCTCGAATACGATCGGCAATTGTCGAATGCCGTCATCGATTGGCAAGTCTGTCACAAGCTTTAAGTGATCCGACTAGACCTGATTTAGCCCGTTTTCAAGACGCGATTCGGTAATCGATTCGGCTGGATTGCTCTGCGCGGTGCCCTCGAGGAAAACGACGGCCAGCACATAGGCGATAGCAAGACAGTACTCTCTGTATCTACTTAGTCTGACCCAAGGGTGACACGAAGCTTGATCCCAACGCACTATCTTGTTCATCGAGTCCAGCTTCGATTCTTCCATCACGATTAAAAAATGGATGATCCATTTGGTCTGTTTGATTCATCAATCCGATCAAACGAATAAGTTCCACCCGTCCATCATCATACAACACGTTGCAGGCATCGCCTCGATGGATTGAAAACGAGTAGTTGTCATCGTCAAATTGTAAGGGTGCATCCGCCAGGATCGCAATGTCGGCTTCGCCATCCAACAAGGGCATTCGATGCTCTTCTTCATTGATGAACCCAAGATTGTACGCGAATGAGCCGCCCGACACATGCCGCCAGTATTGTTGTTTGGCCTCCGGAAGATTCTCGAATTCTTGTGCGGAGGGGAGCGAAAAATCGCCTGCGCCGACTGCGATCACCTTTTGCGATGAACTACTAGGGCACCAAAGGAGCTGCGGGGTCGACAATAAGTTGGCATCATTCAATCGAATCGCATACGCTCCGGCGAAGGCAAAGGGGCCAGATGTTGGAATTTCTGGAAAGGCACGTTTCTGACTGAGATTGGCAAAATCTTGCACCTGCACGCCAAGCTCGACCAAACGGGCCGAACATTGGGACGTGCGAGCAGCTTCTCGATAGTGAACGATGGTGGGAGAGATCAACGATACGAGGATCATGCCGCAGATTGAGAAAGTCAAGAAATCGATCCAGTTGACCGCCCCTGAGATCTCTGAAAATTCGGCGCTTTTTATCCCAATCGGAGCCGCGATAGGTTTTTCCGAATCGCTCTTGTCGGTACTCCGATCAGAATTCTTTGCCGCTCGGATCTGCTCCATCACGTTTTCAACTAACGCACTTGTTGGCGTTGGTTTAAACGGGATATCGATAAGTGGAGCCGACAGCCTTTCCATCGATTTCAAACGAACACGCAGGCTTTCATCGCGTTCCAACCACTGCGTAATCTCCAACTGCTCTTGGGGCGATAGGGCACCCAAGTGATAGGCTAGCAATTGTTCGTCGGATACAAACGGACTGGGCACGGTTAGGCAGGTTCTATGGAGCTATTCATGGGAGTTGGCAGAGGCGTCATCTGCTTTACGTTTCCAAAACTGACTCAGTTTACGCATCGCGTTGAAAACACGACTTTTTACGGTTCCAATGGGAATGCCCAACGCCTCACTGATATCCGAGTATTTCATTCCTTGATAAAAAGCCATCTGAATCAAAAGCTGTGTGGGCTCGTTGAGCTTTCCGATCATTTCTCGCACTTGTTCCCGAACCTCGCTTTCGAGCGCCGTCTCGGCAGGATCCGGTTCTTTAGAAACAACTTTGGAAGCCAACGTGTTGGCGGCTGAGGAACTTTTGTCCTCTGACCACGAGACGTCGAGGCTTAGCAGTGCTTGACGTTTGGCTTGTCGCTTAAAGTCGATCGCCTTGTTTGTCGCAACGGCATACAACCATGGGCGAAAACGACGGCCTGACTCAAACTGGTCGAGTCGCTGATAAACCGTAATAAAGGTGGCTTGAAAGGCATCTTCTGCCTTCTGTGCGTCACCCAGAAATCGCCTTAGAAAGGCGTAGAGTTCTCTTTCGTAGCGGCGAACAATCGTTTCAAACAGAGCGGTATCGCCGGAATCGCGATATCCCTCAATCAGTAGCTCGTCGGTCTGCTCAACAAGCTCGCTTTGCCCACAATTTACGTTCGTCTCAGCCCAAGGATTCAATGATGTCGTCATGATTACCCCAGCTCCGATCTCTCCTCAGGAAATGGTACCGAATCGCCCATTATTATATCCACAGCAGCACGGGAATGTCAAAACCAGCTGGCGAAGCTCAATCCTTTATTTGATATGTCCCAATATTCGATTCAAAGCTGAGCAATGCTCTTTGACGGGGTTGGCCAAAATTAAGAGTCCAAAGTGCCGCAAGCGTTGATTATCTGTTGAACAAACAAGAAATCAATTTACTCGGCGTCAAAAAAATCGCCGCAAGGATAGATGGGACACGTCATGGCTGTAATCGCTGCCTTGAGTTCATGCGCAGCCCAAGCCGGGTCGTCCGCGGAAAGCAAGTACTTTGGAATCCGGCGAAAGCGCTGCTCGTCAGAAGACAACGGGATTTCTTCAAAGTTGAGCCGTTGGTTCATTCCGAATAGTTCAGCCCAGATTCGACCGTAGTCTTCCCAATGTACGGCCGAAGGGTCGGGGGTTCGTCCAGCAAATGCGATGAGCCGGGTCGATTTATTCGTCAACGAACTAAATCGCTTGGCAATTCCCTGACGCATTTCTAGAACCATTTGAAGCGACGCGACACGAGGAGCTTTGGGGACAAGAAGCCGTTCCATGAATTGAATCGGTGTCGATCCGCTCTTGGCATTGATCGCCATTTCTAAAGCATCCAGAATCGATTGCTGCTCAGCCATGACAAAGACGCATGGGGGACGTGGGTTCGCTCCAGAAAGCGACCTCAAATCATCGCGAAGCTGCTCGACGGTCATTCCCGTTACCGGCTCAATCCAGCTGGCTGCGACTTCGCTGGCCGGTTCCAAGACGAATGTTCGAATACACATCCTGGGATGAGGAATCTTGAGTTTGGGAGTCCAATGTCTTTCTCGATCATGAAGTAAAACGTCGAGATCAATTCGACGCGCTTCCCACCGAGTACGACGCTGCCGACCCAAGTTTTGCTCGATTGTCTGAACTGCTTGCCAAACATCAAACGCCGAGAGTTTCGATTCGATTGCTGCAACGGCATTGTAAAAATCAGCTTGTCCCGTCGGACCACCGACCGCGGGCGCGCGGTACATGCGGCTGAAAACTACATTGTGCCGCCCGAAGCTCTCAATAACTTGTTTGCCAGCCAATTGAATTAATTGGCGCGAGTTGCCGAGATTTGCTCCAAAACTAATTAGCGACTGTGTCATGTTGCATTACATGGGCGCAACATACATTCGATCCACAACCCATTTGCGCTTCTTATCTGAATCAGACTCTCCAGGTAAGGTCGTTTTTACATCGACAAGCATGGATTGAGGATTGGCCGTCGATTCATCGACAAATTGGACTTGAAATTCGATGTAGTTTCTATTTCGTTCTTTCGACCGAATTCCGATCGACTTCCACTTTGATTCCAAGCCTTGTTCCAAAATCGTCCGTATCATTGGATCGTTCAGAAAATTGCGAACTGCTTTTTGCTCGGGACTAATCAGGTTGTCGTCCGTCTCACCGTCATTCACAATTTTGGGGAGTCCATTCATTGCGATTGCCAGGCTTCGATCACCATTTGCTAGTGCCTGGATGTACTGATCGGCAATCTTGGTTGCCTGGCGATCCAGTAAATTCTCCCGATGCAGATAGAAGGCCGTTCCAGCCAATCCACTGAAGAGCCCCATAAAAATACCCATTTTTGCCAGATTAATGGACAAAGATGACAACCCCCAAGGCTTTGCAAAAATCAAGACAACCAAACCGAGCAACACGGCCGTCAAACACACGGCGGCAAAACTTGGAGCGACTATCGCAAATAGGCCGATGATCGCTAAAAAGAATGCCGCAAAAGCCAATCCCGAGTTGGCGGGTTGATCCGTCACTCCTTCCTGATCGATTGTCATTCGTCCGGGTGAATCCATATTCCATAATCTCGGTTGTCATGTGTTCGAGGTAACTTATGATAATCAAATATTACTATTGAACAATCGAGGATTTCAAGGCGCAAGCATCGAAGCTAGGCAATCCGTTCCCGAATTTGCCAAATCGCAAAAAATGATTGACGAGCAGGTCTTTACAAAAACCATGACTCGATTCGGAGGCAGCTAATTCGAATTAACAAGCGAGTGCTTCGTCACACCTAAAAACGAGCTGTGATGAAGCACGAGGTGCCGATTCAATAAATTTGATTCAATAAATTTGATATGGAGTGGAACGCTCCCTCCATCTACCCGATAAAGTTGCAGCCAAGAACAATGCCAGTCGCTTTCGCGGAGTCACGCGAACAGTCTGTTGTTAAAGTGCATTCCTCGAATTTTACGGTAGCTCATCAACAACTCGCTTGCGCCGTTACGATTGCGTTGTGCGTGATCGACGAGCGTTCCGGCGAGCTGAATCGGTGAGGCCATCTTCGAGGGCAGCCGAATTCGTTCCCGCATATTGATTCGATGGAGGTACGGTTGGCGGCGAAGAAGGGACGACACTCCGGCCTTCCCCTTCACCACCCCCTTCTGCCGAACCACCTCCCGATGAACTACCACCTCCAGAACCGGACTGCGTGTTCTGTTGACGGTTTAACGCATTGATCAAGATCAATGCGTCAATCGGCGTTAGCATACGATCGCCGTTGACGTCTACAAACGTCGAACTTCCTGGAGGAGGAAGACGGTTCAACGGCGTTACCCCGAGTCGATTCAAAGCGTTGATAACGATCAAAACATCGATGGGATCGAGTTTCCCATCGTCGTTAACATCGAGCGCCCAATGCTTGTTTTGCCAAGGTGGCGCTCCTCGAACCACTTCGATTTCGGTCGTACCGCTAATCTGATCACCATTCGTCTGCGACCTCGCCGTAACGGTAACGGCTACCGTAGATCCATCCGCGTGTGAGAGTGAATCGCCAGCTTTCAACTGGAGCTTTCCATCAACCACTTCGAAGCGACTATCATTGGTCACAAAATCAAATCCTTCGCCTACATCGGCGTCTTCGACGGTTACCGTCCCAAACTGAAAGCCAGAGACAAACTCTTCAATGCGGGAGACGATATCAAATATTACCGCCGTTGGTTGATCGTTTTGATTGATAACATTCGCAGAAAAATTGCCGGATATTAGCGCGGCAGAACTCTGACCATTGCCAATCACACTCACGCCTATCTCAATGGAGGGTGTTTGTTCAAAGTCAACGCTCTTGCCATCAACTAGCTTAAACCGTCCGTTAACGACTTCAAACAATCCTTCAGGCGATATATCGAAACGGTAGTCACCACCGTCAATATCTTCGAGTACAACGGCGCCAAGATCGACTCCGACTTGATTCTCGATAATGGGGTTTAGATTTAGCTGGATACTGGTTGGAGCATCATCCACGGATTTTACTGAAATCGAAATCGTCGATGGTGCTGACCAAGCATGCCCATCAAAAGCTCGCACGGTGATTGAATCAGAACCAAAATAGTTGGCATTCGGTTTGTATTGACCACCATTTTCAATCGACCAAATCAGCGAACCGTTGGCAGGGCCAGCGGTAACAAAGAAAGCAAGGCTGTCTCCGTTGGCATCGCTGGCCGCCGCAGACAATAGCGATGCTGCAATTTCAAGTACAAGGTCTTCATCAATCTCTTGCCCCGAAATATCACCTAAGGTCGGCGCCTGATTATCTGCGCCAGCGCTTCCCGCTAAACTTGCGGTGATATTCTCCAATGGATCATGGATTGCAACCGACAGGCTTGCGGTTGATCCAAACAAGCGAATCAACGCCTGACCCACCTGCACATTCTGGAAGCTCGCTTGACCCGCGACATCGGTGACTGCAAGCTTTTCGCTCGAGCCGAGCTGTCCATTATTGTCCTGGTCAATATAGACGACGTGCTCGGCTAATGGCGACTCGGAGGCTTGTTGCCATGAACCCGAATGATCGACGTCGTCGTAAACGAATACGGTTAGTCCCGCAAGCAAACGTCGATCCTCGAGCGAATCAAATCTCAACGAACGGACTCGATTCGCGAGAGCCCGCGAGGTCGAACGATTATGAGAGGAGATTCTTCGTCGCATTGAGATTAGCTTTCACGGAACCCCCGATTATGCAATTCGTTAGGCGAAACCGTTACCCGTTATATTAACGCTGGTACTAGGTTCGAGTGAAGTGACTAATTCCGAAAAAACACGAAGTTGGCCCGTTGTTTCGCTCCATGAAAAGGCGGTCGCCGGCGACTGGTTCACTGGAACGGCTTCTTCCGGGCCTGAGAGCCCGACCTCTCCCACGAAGGCGTGGGCGAGGTAACGCGTAAGCCGCACGACCTCCAAATCGAGGGGACGGGACCGCTGCTCTGACTTTTCGGTCTTGATTACCGCTACGCCGACGTGAGTTTTGCGTTAGAAAAGCGAAGCTGGTTCGGCTTTCCATAGCTTCCGAATCGCAAAGATTCCGCTCATGGTGCACATAATCGCCCCTAGAATCCCAATCCCAACAGCGCGTTCCCAAGTCATTCCGATGGGAATTCCGGCCAGGTTGGCCGTGATTGAATAGAGACCCAAGGCTAGCAGGAGTGCTGGGGCATAGCCCAAAACTGCCAACAGCCAGGCTTGGCGAAGCACGACTTTATTCACGAAACCAGGCGTATAGCCCATCGCCTTCAAGGTCGCGTACTCGGGCAATCGATTGGCAACATCCGTTGCCAGAACCATATAGACAATGGCTGCGCCTACAATAAAGGCAAGCCAAACACCAAGTTGAAAAATAATCCCGATCGGCGTTTCGCCAAGCCACCGGCGGTGCTCCCAACGAATCGCCTCCTCGCGATGCAACACCTGTACTGCGTCTGCGAGCCTTGGATCGCGCGCCTTCAGCCATTCTTGAAGGCTTCGGGCGGCAGCTTCTGGGGGACCGTTAGTACGCAGTTTGACTAGGCCAAGACTGGCAGAGCGTTGGACGTCAAACGGGGCACGTCGTCCAAAGCCTACGTCACTCAGAAGAATCTGGCCATTGGTCGCGAGCCCCGTTCCGAGCTGAAAGCTGCCAACAATCTGCACCGTCTGCCCACCTAGTTCGGCACGTACTCCGATGTCCGCATCGCTAAACTTGCGACCGTTTACGGGACCATAATCACGACGTGTAGCTCGATCGATGAGCGCATCATCGGGATTGGATAGTCTACCTAGTTGAGCCTTGAGTTCGTCACTGTCAATGACAGGCATGTCCAATCGCATCCCCATCATCGCAATCGCTCGATAGTTACCATCCTGCGGGCTCTGCCACCGATTGAGCATTATGTAGAATGGACGAACACTCTCGACATCCGGATGGCTACTGGCTAAATCCAGAATGCTCAAAGGAAGCGTTCGTGTTTCGTAAAGATGAAGATACTCGGGCGAACGCAGCAAGCAGTCAAACTCAAGCTTGTCGTAAACGATTGTCGCGGTGTTGGCGACCGCTCCGCGAAAGCCAAGCTGCATAAAAATGAGGAGCAAGGCAAATGCAACACCCAGGATCGAGACAACTGTTTGTGCTGGCTTGCCAATCAGATTGAGGGTCGATAGCGGTGTGCGAAGTTGCATGCTTTAGAATCAGTCGACTATTGAGCTTCGCGTGCAATTCGCACATCAACTTGCAACTGAACACGGTCAGCGGCCAGCTTGGTAAATTCAGGATCAATCGCAACCATAACCGGTATCGCGCGATAATCGGTTCGTGCCATCGGGTTCGGTGATCGCATTTGCGGGAAACCAACAATAGAATCGATTCGAAGCACTTTCCCCTGAATCGCTCGATCTAATCCCGCGGAAGATATTTGAACGAGATCACCTAACTTGATGCTCCCAACATCAGCTTCGTGAACTTCGGCTACGCAAACCATTTGACTAAGGTCCGCCATTTCGAGAATGGGAAGACCACTGCTCAATTCGCCAGCCTCCGACAGGCTGGTCAGTATCGTTCCAGCAAACGGGGCCGTAATTTTCGATTGTTTCAATTGCGATTCGATTACTTCAATCTGCTTCTTAAGCGATCCGATCGGCGAAGAGGCTTCAATCAGCGATAGTGATTTTTCGGCAGTTTGGATCCCCTCCATGGCAAGCTGTGTCGACAGTTTTGTCGTTTCGACTGCTTGGTTCGCTGTCAACAAGGAACTCTGCAGCGTCGCTTCAAGTTTCCTAAATTCTGCGCGCCGGGCATCGAGCTCGAGTGCGCCGACCATCGTATGGGTCAAAGGATGGCTTCGAATCGCGACCATCGCTTCAAGCTGGCGTTTCATGGCTGAACTTTGGCTGTCGGGTGACGCATCCGCTTGAGCCTGGATCAGCTTCAACTGCTCCAATGCCTGCTTGTGTGCCGATTGAGCTTGCTGATGACGACTTTTCGCTGCGTTCACGGCTAACGCCGCCTCCTCTTTTTTGGCCTCGATTGCATTGTGAGCTTCCTCGAGTCTGGCTTGAGCCGCGGCCAGTTCCCCTTCTCGAAGATGCTCACTTCGCATTACCACGAGCACATCGTCCGCTTGAACCTGGTCACCGACGGCGACCTTGATGGAGTCGATTCGGTCTCCAGGAATGGCGCCGATTTGGACAATTCCACCCTTCGGGAGCAGTCGCCCTTGAGCCGAAACCGTCGCCCGAGCTGATTTCATGTCCGAAGCGTTCAAACCCGGAATTCGGGCGGTGGCGTTCGGGGTACAACCAGTGGCCGCACAGATCCCCGAAATCATGGAGAGGAAAGCCAATCGGAGGTGGTGATTTGGAATGAAACTTGGCAAACTCATGGTGCAATCTCAAAAGATCGAATTGCCCTTAGGGCGGTCTCAGTCTAATCTTGATACTAGTCAAAAAACTCTGACAGCGGTAACGTTTGATTCGGTAGAATCCGTATCTTCGTTAATTATCGCCAGAATTCTCAAACGAACGATTCATGTCCCTGATGACGGTTGGCAATCCACAACGGGCCACGCTTTATAATCCGGATGCGATTGCGCGCGTCGCAGGCGGCAGAACACCTTCAATTCTAGCCGAAGATTTGCAACATTATTACGGGCAGGGCGAGCTTCGTAAGCAGGTCTTGTATGATAATAATCTGGCAGTCTACCCCGGCGAAATAATCATTATGACCGGACCGAGTGGCTCCGGTAAAACAACCTTGCTCACGCTAATCGGTACTTTGAGGAAGGTTCAGGAAGGGAGGTTAACCGTCCTGGGCCAGAAATTGCACGAGGCAAGCGACCGGGGGCTTATCCGCCTTCGACAAGAAGTCGGATTTATCTTTCAGGCTCACAATCTGTTCGATTCGCTCTCCGCGACGCAAAACGTTCGTATGGCTCTGGAATTAACCACCCCGAAAACGTCGATGAAATTGAAAACGAAACGCGCCCAGGAAATGCTAGTGGCCGTTGGACTCGAACATCGCTTGAACCACAAACCTAAACAACTTTCCGGCGGTCAAAAGCAAAGAGTTGCCATAGCACGCGGTCTGGTCCACAATCCCAAGCTCGTTTTGGCCGACGAACCGACGGCTGCTTTGGATGAGCAAAGTGGGCGTACCGTTGTGGGACTCTTGCAAAAACTTGCCAAGGAGCAAAAGACGACCATTATCATCGTGACGCATGACAATCGGATTCTCGATGTCGCCGATCGAATTGTGAACTTGGTCGATGGACGCATTACGAGCGATGTTCTGGTCCAGGAGGCGGCCATCATTTCGCAAATGTTAGGCCAGTGCCGAATCTTCGAACGCGTAACCCCACGCACTTTGGCAAGCATTGCCGATCAAATGGTCGCAGTCAATTATTCTCCTGGACAAGTCATTATTCGCGAAGGCGACACCGGTGATCGCTTCTACCTTGTTCGTCAAGGAAGAGTCTCCGTAAAAAAGGGGACGACCCAAGAAACGCTTGCGGAATTGAAAGAAGGAGATTTCTTCGGCGAGATGGCTCTTTTGACAGGCCAGCCCCGAAACGCGACGGTGATTGCAATCGAAGATACAACTTTGTACGCATTAAGCGAACCCGATTTCAAACGCGCGATGGCCGAGTCTAAATCGTTCGAAGAAGAAATTCGCCGCACCGTTTTCGATCGCTAGGTCGGCTACAGGACCGAATGCTTCGTCGTGCAATCGACATCCTGGAAAGTAAAATCGGATTCTTCGAGATTCTTGAAGAACAGCATGCTTGCACCGCACTCGAAGCATCGCGGGCCGATTTCTTTGCAGCGCACAATTTCGGCTCGAACTTGCCGTCCCTGAAATCGAAGAAAAACGATCTCGCCAGCATGCATCGCTTCGTGCCAAAGAAACCCAATTCCTGACTGCGAAATGTCTTGGATCAAGACCTCCGAATCGCGTTCCGAGCGTTCAACTCCCTTTGGGCTAGATTCAATCCGTATCGCCGCACGGCAACGAATTCTGAGTCGTTGGAATCGTCGGGAATCGTTCGAGGAGCTTGGAATAAACTCAGCCCCAAGAAAGTAGTTCGACATCGAAGGCGGAAGAATCACCTTCAAACGACCGCTTTTGGAAGTTGCGCCGATGAAAGACATAGAATGAATTCCGTCAAGACTCCATCATCGCTTCAACCGTAACGATGACCGAAATCTCCCTGAGAAGAAACCTACCCCATCCCTGAGCTATCGCCAATCCGATTCATACAAACGGAAAGGTCTTCCTCAAAGCGCAGCCAATTATTCGGAAAACGCGTTAGGATTGGCACGTAGAAGCAAGACGGTTACTTTCAGCCGTCAACGGCTCCGAAACCCTCGCCACGAGATTTGGCTGGAAGGACTCCCCGACCTGCCAGTCCATCCAATTGTTTGGATTGCGTGTCACTCGATGATACGTCGTGTCCCGTTCAACCGGCTCACGTCCCGCTTCGACGATGAGTCCCTTAATTTTCTCGACGCTTAGCAGTTCCGGTGTCGTGGCCCCTGCGTCGTGATAAATGAGCTCGTGTCGAACGGTCCCGTCGATGTCATCAGCGCCATAGGCAAGGGCTGTCTGAGCCGTACCAATTCCAAGCATGATCCAATACGCTTTCACGTGCGGGACGTTGTCGAGCATCAGTCGGCTGATCGCGAGCGTGCGCAGATCCATCAGGGCGGATGGTTTTTTTAAGTGGGAAAGCTTCGTATTCTCTGGATGAAACGCCAATGGGATAAACGTTTGAAAACCTCCGGTTTGATCCTGAAGCTGGCGAAGACGCAAAAGATGATCAATTCGGTGATAGGCCTGCTCGACATGTCCATACAACATGGTGCAATTCGATTTGATCCCTAGCTCGTGCGCCGTTCGATGCACTTCGATCCACTTGTGCGAGTTGGCTTTGTGTTCGCAAAGCTGATCCCGAACTTCGGGATGAAAGATCTCTGCCCCACCTCCTGGTAGCGAACCAAGTCCGGCTTCACGGAGGTCGATCAAAATATCTCGCAATGATCGTTTGGTAAGAAACTCAAACCAGCTCATCTCGACCGCCGTCCAGCCCTTCAGATGAATTCTGGGGAAGGCGGTATGAAGCTTCTCGATCATGCCGCGATACCAATCGTAGCCGAGCTTATGATGGAGCCCACCGACGATATGCATTTCGGTACATCCGTTATCCGTCGCCTCCTGACCACGGGCGATAATTTGTTCGTCGCTCATGACATAGCCCTTCGGATCTCGAAGGTCAGACCGGAACGCGCAAAATCGGCACCGATAAACACACACGTTGGTTGGATTCAAGTGCGTGTTGATATTGTAGTAGCCAACGTTGCCGCTGATTCGTTCTCGAACAAAATTGGCCAGTTGACCAACCTCTTGAAGCGGAACCTGAGGCTCATAAAGGAACAAACCGTCTGCCATATCCAACCGACCGTCGGATTCAACCTTTTCGCGAATCGTTCTGAGTCGGGATGTGATTTCAGTTCTATTCATAATGCTTTTGTACCTGACGCGATCTTCCAAGGAAGCATTGTAACTTCAACTCAATTCCACGCATCGACCGTACCAACAGTCAGAAGAATTAAGCTGATGACGGCGTTCGCATTGAAAAACGCGATGTTGACCTTCTGCAAATTCTTGGCGGAAACCAAGGAATGCTGCACGACCAGCATGACGAAAACAGCGAGTAAACCGCCGTAGTAAAGCCTGCTTAACTGGAGATCCTCGCAAACGAAGGGGATGGTCGCGAAAGGAATCAGCATCAGACCATGGCAAATCGAAGCGATTCGGAGGGCTCGTTCATTCCCTAACCAAGCTGGCAGGCTTCGCAATCGAAGCTGCCGATCCACTTCGGAATCCTGACAAGCATAAATCAAATCAAAACCGGCGACCCAGAGCAAAACGCCAAGCCCAAGCAGCAACGCTGGGAAGAGGTCGCTGGTTGAGGCCATGACGACTGCACCACGCAATGCGACCCATGTACAAATCGGGGCCAATCCCAAAGCGATTCCCAGCCAAAAGTGTACGAGCACCGTCCAACGCTTCGCGAAGCTATACCCAGCTAAAAAAACTAACACGGGTACCGACAGGATGACCGGAAGTCGATTCGGCCAAAAAAGAAGCGTTCCCAGCACAAACAAAACGGCGCAACCGACGGCAAAGATCCAAACTTGGTTTGGCTGTAGTTGCCCCGACGGTAAATGCCGACTCGCTGTCCTCGGATTCAAAGCATCCATATCGCGATCAACGAGCCGATTGATGGCCATGGCGAAACTTCGAGCCGCAACCATACAAATCACGACCCCTAATGCCGACTTCGAAAGACCGTACGGATCCAACACGTGCCCCTCGCGTACCGATAGCGTCGATGCCCAGACGGCTGACAAGACCGCAAACGGCAACGCGAATATTGTGTGGCTGAACCGAATCAGCTCCAGAAACTTCCGAATCATGTCGTTTCGCCCCAGCGTTTCATAAGGCGATGTTCGATCCCAACGTGGTCCAAAATGCGAGCCACGATGAAGTCAATGAGGTCCACAATCGACTCGACGCCATGATACCAGCCAGGCATGGCTGGCAAGACCGTCGCCCCCGCTTGGGCTGCACGGTGCATGTTTTCGAGCTGAAAAACCGACATCGGGGTCTCTCGAGGCACTAGGATCAACGGCCTCCGTTCCTTCAAGTGCACGTCAGCTGCTCGTTGAATGAGATTATTCCCGGCCGCATGAACCACCCCCGACATCGTAGCACCAGAACATGGACAAATGATCATTCCGCGTGTTAGGAATGATCCACTTGCGATCGGTGTCATGTAATCTTGGTAATGATGCACAACCAGGTTTTTGGACAACCTCAGCTTCTCCAAACAAGGCACTTCTCCCCAGCGTGACTCAAGCTTGGGCCAGCGATATTGCAAGAGCGAATCGATCTGAGTTGCCGACGCCAATTGAATACCAAGCTCTTGCTGAATCACCGTGACAACCGAGGGGCTCAAAATCAGATGAACAGGACACTCAGCCATCAATAGCTGCTGCATCAAGCGTACAGCGTAGGCTGCGCCGCTCGCGCCGGTCATGGCAAGGACGATAGGAGCGTTCATAAAAAGTGGCTTACTTCTCTCCTAGGTAGATCGTGGCGACGCCGAGCGTAAGAGGAATGGCTCGCACCGATCGAATTCCTTGCTCCTCCATAAACCGGACCATTGCCGGGCCAGAAGGAAATTCGCGGACGCTTTGCGGAAGGTAGTGATAAGCAGATTCGGAATTCTTCGCCATAAGTTGCCCGATTCCCGGCAACACGAAGCGAAAGTAGCCGTTATAGATTTGTTTTAAAACCGGCAACGTAGGATGCGAAAACTCGAGCACTGCAATTTGCCCCTGAGGTTGACAAACACGCATCATTTCGCGAAGTCCCGTCGCTGTGTTCGAAACATTGCGAATGCCAAACGCAACCGTCACTGCTTGAAACACGTTGTCATCAAAAGGGAGTCGTTCGGTATCCGCCTCGAGAAAACGTACCGACGCGCTGGGTCCAAGTCCTTTGATAGACTTTTGCCTTGCCAATTCGAGCATTGGGGCGCAAAAATCGGTCCCAATGACTTCAAACGAGCCGGGATAGCGACGAGCCACTTCGAGCGCAAGTTCACCGGTTCCTGTGCAGACATCGAGAAATGGCGAATTGCCCTGGAGTTGAAGATGCTGAACCACTTTTCGACGCCATGATTTATCGATATTCAACGACAAGAGCTGATTCAGACGATCGTAGCGAGGAGCGATCTGGGCGAACATTCGACGCACCTTTTCTCCCGATTTGTCGACTGCGATCTCACTACTCATACGAACTCCGCACATAAATTTTCAATTTTTTTCCTCTGACAGAGTAGCTTGAACTGCACGTAAGGAGAATTCCTAACTGTCAACCACGTCAAAAACTCTGCGGAGTTTTTTCCGCCCTTGACGTTAAGTAATCTTCACTAAACAGACAGTCGTTTCCGGTAGAAGATCGAAACCTGCAAGTTAAGAATTTCCCAAACGTTAAAGTTCCATCGCGAAGCGCGGCGAATAGCGGCTAAAACGGGGGGCTATCCGCAAAAAACATTGGGTGTAGCACTAGAAATACCGCTTCGAAGCAGCTAGAAATGGATTTGTTGGAAGGGCGCGATTCCGCGCACTCTCAGCATCCTCTCCTCCCTGATCGTTCGCATTACGCGAGTTGGTTTTAGACTCCTTTTTTCACCACCAAGCCATTGAATGGCTAGAAGGGCGGTACGGATGAGGCACGTTCGAAGAGTAACGTTTCTTTACTTGTTTCCACTTTTATCACTGATTCTCGGGATATTCCCGATCGCGGGGTTGGCTCAAGAAGCCACCCCAACCGCAGCTCCCCCAGCGCCCACGCTGGAGCAACGCATCGCGGGCTTGGAAGCCTATATTGGCAACGGCGATCCCACAGCCAAAGATGGCGAAGGCAATCCCGCGGCTGGGGTTAGTACTCCATCCATGGGTATTGCAGGTCCTGGCCACAATGCATGGCTCATGACGAGCTCGGCATTAGTTCTGTTCATGACGCTTCCGGGGCTCGCACTATTCTATGGTGGTTTGGTGCGAAAGAAGAACGTCCTTTCGGTGGTCGCTCAGTGCTTTGCATGTGCTGGCTTGGTCACAATTCTCTGGGTAATCTGTGGCTACACGATGGTCTTCGGTGAGCATCCTGCCGAAGGCGCTCCAAGTTACGCTTGGTTGATCGGCGACTTCAAGCACATGTTCATGGCGGGCGTCACGTCTGCCCCCGACACCGGTTACTGCTACTGGGTTTCGGAAAACGTTTTCGCAATGTTCCAAATGATGTTTGCGATCATTACGCCAGCACTCATCGTTGGAGCAATTGCCGAACGAATGAAGTTCCCAGCGATCATGTTGTTCATCACCTTATGGATGTTCCTCGTTTACTTTCCACTCGCTCACATGGTTTGGGGATTTGACGGCTACATGAACGGAGTTTGGAACGGTAGTGCTAAGATTCGAGCAATCGACTTTGCCGGTGGAACCGTCGTTCACATGAGTTCTGGTTGGTCGGCCTTAGTGCTCTGTTTGATGCTCGGACCCCGTAAGGGATTCGGTAAAACTGCGATGCCTCCTCATAGCATGGTGCTCTGTGCAATTGGTACTGGCATGTTGTGGGTGGGTTGGTACGGATTCAACGCTGGCTCTGCTTTGGCTGCTGACGGGATTGCGGCCAACGCTTTCACGACAACCACGATTGCCGCAGCCGTTGCAAGCTTTATTTGGCCATTGATCGAGTACATCCGAAACGGACGGCCATCGATCCTCGGATTCTGTTCGGGTGCTGTTGCGGGCTTAGTCGTTGTGACGCCAGCTTGCGGTTTCATTACCATCAAGGGAGCACTCATTATCGGCGTTCTTGCCGGAATCGTACCTTACCTTTTCTGTACCGTTGTAAAACGAGCGTTTAAATACGATGATGCTTTGGATACGTTCGGTGTGCACGCGGCGGGTGGTACCCTTGGAGCCATTCTAACTGGCTTCCTTGCAACACCTGAAGTGAACGCAAACCTCACCGGAGCCTATGCAAAAGCGAACGGTTTGGACAAAGTCATGGAAAGCGGGATGCTATGGGTTGAGCAGTTGAAGGCTGGCGGGATTACGATTGTGATTTCGGTAGTTGCAACGCTGGTCATTGGTGGTTTGGTCAGCGTTTTAGTTGGACTTCGTCCAACGGCTGAAGTGGAAGACACAGGCTTGGATCTCTCCGAGCATGGCGAAGTCGGTTACGAAATTTACTAAGCTAAGCTGGGAGAATATCTAGAATGAAGAAGATTGAAGCAATTGTGCGCCATTTCAAGTTGGAAGACGTCAAGAACGCTCTGACTGAAAAAGGTATTGTCGGAATGACCGTCAGCGAAGTTCGTGGATTTGGCCGCCAGAAAGGCCATA